>JALYPI010000101.1 GCA_030856445.1 Bacteroidota bacterium | reverse complement strand
ATATTTAAATATTGTATTTGAGCTACCGCAATTCTTTGCTCAACTTCTTTTGAATATTCTTTTTTGGAATCCAGTTCAAGCATTTTTAGATATGATCTAACCGTTTCTTCTAAATTTTTACTTTTATTTTCAACAAAAGAAGCTTCCTTGCTTTCAACCATGGAATGATAAATTTTACCTCTGTAATACCATGTTTTAGCATTTTCCATGGTTTGAGGATGCAAAATAGCCTCATCGATTGCCTCCTGGGCATTCATTAAATCATCTAATTTACCTCCTCTTTCTGTGTAATATTTATGGTAATTAAAAGCAGTAACTACCTTGTTGTTCTGAGCATTGGCAAATGTTGAAACCGCAATAAAAACGGTAAATAATAATAAATTTTTCATGTTTAAATGTTTTTTGTTTAATGTTCCCGCAACTTTTCTGTTAAAATATTCTCTACTTTAATTAAGACACTACTGACAAAGAATTCCATAAAAGTTTAAAAAGTACAAACGCAGTATTTCACTTTCAGGTGTTAAAGTTCTTAAAATTTATGCAATTGTCTTAGCTTTTTGCAGAAAAAAATTAAAAAAAAAGGCTGCACCACTAAGATACAGCCTTTTTTTGAATTTGAATTTATTCACTCAACGGGTTTTCCTCATCTGTATCTGCTTCATCAGAATCAGGTTCAGGTTCATTCCCATTAATAGGATCAGGTGTAGTATCATTTGTAGGACCTAAATCAACTACAATACCATCATCGGTTACAATTATTTCCTGTTCTTCATCCTCATGAGGAACATTTGTAACCGCTGCTAAACTTGCATTTCCTTTTAGGTTAATCAACCTAACGCCTTGTGTGGCTCTTCCCATTACTCTTAGTTCAGAAATCGGAGTTCTAATTACTACCCCTGATTTGGTGATAATCATCAAATCTTCATCATCACTTACAAGTTTAATAGCTATTAACTCCCCTGTTTTTTCAGTAATATTAAGTGTTTTAACACCTTTACCACCACGATTAGTGATTCTGTAATCTTCTACATCGGTACGTTTACCATATCCATTTTCAGATACAACCAATACTGTTGAAGTAAGATCAGAAACACAAATCATCCCAACTACTGCATCTTTTTCATCCTTAAGCCTTACTCCTCTTACCCCAGATGCATTCCTACCCATTGGCCTAGCTTTCTCCTCATTAAATCGGATAGCTCTTCCTGAACGCAATGCCATAATTATTTCATTGGTTCCATTTGTTAATCTCGCTCCCAACAAATGATCTCCATCTCTTACAGTAATAGCATTAATTCCATTCACTCTTGGTCTTGAATAGGCCTCAAGAGTTGTTTTCTTAATAACACCTTTTTCGGTGCACATTATAATAAAGTTGTTTTTGATATATTCCTGATCAGTTAAATCTTTTACATTTATAAATGCTTTAACCTTATCATCAGGTCCAATATTTACCAGGTTTTGAATTGCCCTGCCTTTAGAGGTTTTAGTACCTTCTGGTATTTCAAACACTCTTAACCAAAAACATTTACCTTGTTCAGTAAAGAATAGCATGTAATTATGAGCAGTAGCAATAAAAATATGCTCTAAGAAATCCTCATCACGGGTGGCACTTCCTTTTGAGCCTCTTCCACCCCTACTCTGTACGCGGTATTCAGAAAGAGCAGTACGTTTAATATAACCCATATGAGAGATGGTAATTACCACAGACTCATCTGCAATCATATCTTCAATACGGAAGTCATCAGCAGAATAAACTATGTCAGACTTTCTTTCATCACCATATTTATCGCGAATTTCAACTAATTCAGTTTTAATGATTTCCATTCTCAAACCTTCATTAGCTAAAATCTCCTGATAATAATTAATCTGCTTCATTAATTCAGAATGTTCTGCTTTAATATTGTCACGTTCAAGACCCGTTAATTTTTGTAACCTAAGGTCAAGTATAGCTCTTGCTTGAATTTCAGAAAGGCCAAATTGCCCAATCAATCCATTTCTTGCATCCTCCGGAGTCCTTGAAGCACGAATTAGTTTTATAACTTCATCTAAATGATCCAGTGCAATGAGTAAACCTTCAAGAATATGTGCCCTTTTTTGAGCTTCATTAAGTTCATATTGAGTTCTACGTACAACAACATCATGCCTGTGATCCACAAAATGAACCAGCATGTCTTTTAAATTAAGCATCATTGGTCTTCCTTTTACAAGGGCAATGTTGTTTACACTAAAAGAAGTCTGAAGCTGAGTATATTTGAATAATTTATTTAGAACAACATTTGTAATTGCATCACGCTTAAGCTCATATACAATACGCATACCATCTCTGTCAGACTCATCACGCATATCAGAGATACCTTCAATTTTCTTATCTTCAACAAGGTCGGCTGTTTTTTTGATCATTTCAGCCTTGTTAACCATATAAGGAATTTCAGTAACTACAATCTGATCCCTGCCGTTTTCATTTTCAATGTGAGATTTAGCACGCATTACTACACGGCCTCTTCCTGTTTCAAAAGCATCTTTCACGCCTTCGTAACCATAAATGGTACCTCCGGTAGGAAAATCAGGTGCCTTTACATATTGCATTAATCCTGCTATATCTATATCCCTGTCATCTATATATGCAATTGTAGCATTAATAACTTCAGTAAGATTATGAGGAGGCATATTCGTTGCCATACCAACAGCAATACCGGAGGCTCCATTAATTAATAAATTAGGAATTCTTGTAGGAAGAACAGTTGGTTCCTCTAAAGAATCATCAAAGTTCAATCTGAAATCAACAGTATCTTTGTCAATATCGGCTACCATTTCTTCTGCAATCTTTTTTAATCTTGCTTCAGTATAACGCATTGCAGCCGGGCTATCTCCATCTATAGAGCCAAAGTTACCCTGGCCATCAACCAAAGGATAACGTAAGGACCAATCCTGGGCCATACGCACCATTGCATCATATACAGAGGTATCACCATGTGGATGATACTTACCTAAAACCTCTCCTACTATCCTGGCTGATTTTTTATGGGCACGATTAGCAAGAACACCTAAATCAAGCATTCCATAAAGTACTCTGCGATGAACTGGTTTTAAACCATCTCTAACATCAGGCAAGGCCCTTGAAACAATAACCGACATTGAATAATCAATGTAAGCGGTTTTCATTTCATCTTCAATGTTTATCGGAATAATTTTTTCTTCTGCCATATTTTACTTTTAATTATCATTGTTTTAATTCAAATTATATAAATATTCAGAAATCCTTATATTTGTATAATATTTGTAAGATTAATTTTAGAGTTCCCGAAAATAGTTATAATTCGCACAGTCGAGTGTAATAAAACGACATAATTACTAACAAAATTCTGTTGATAAAAAGCAACTCTCGAACTGTTTAAGGAAATATAGTTCTTTAAATTTGGGATGTCTTAAATATAAGTTAACTTTAACTATACCTTAAGGCTAAAATGAACGTTTTAATTATAATTAATCAAACATATTAATTAATAAATTATTATAACTGAAGAAGAATTATGGATCAGAAATTTTCGCCACGTGTTAAAGAGGTAATAAACTTTAGCAGAGAAGAAGCTTTAAGACTAGGACATGATTATATAGGTACTGAGCATCTCTTGTTAGGAATTATAAGAGAGGGTGATGGTATGGCTATTAAAGTTCTAAAGAGTCTGAATGTTGATTTGTCTGATTTAAGGAAAACGGTTGAACATTCAACAAAGGTTAATACGGGCAAAAATCCAGCAGGAAACATTCCACTGGTAAAACAAGCAGAAAAAGTATTAAAAATTACGTATCTTGAAGCTAAATTGATGAAAAGTTCAAAAATAGGAACTGAGCATTTATTGCTATCAATTTTAAAAGATGAAGATAGTGTTGCAACAAGATCACTTAATCAAATAAATGTTACCTATGAATTGGTAAAGGAGGAACTAGATATTATGATAAATTTTAATCCAAGCTCAGAATTACCTGGAAGCCAGGCTGATGATGATGATCCAGAAGAAGCTTCAAGCTTTTCAAGTGGATCCAAAAAAGTTGCTGATTCAAAATCTAAAACCCCAGTATTAGATAATTTTGGTAGAGATTTAACCAGAGCAGCAGAAGAAGGTAGACTTGACCCAATTGTTGGTCGTGAAAAAGAAATCGAAAGGGTTTCTCAGATATTAAGCAGGAGAAAGAAAAACAATCCTATTTTAATTGGAGAACCTGGAGTGGGTAAATCAGCAATCGCTGAAGGACTTGCATTAAGAATTATTCAAAGAAAAGTATCAAGAGTGCTTTTTGATAAGCGTATTGTTTCTCTTGATTTGGCCTCTTTGGTTGCCGGAACTAAATACCGTGGCCAATTCGAGGAACGTATGAAAGCTGTGATGAATGAATTGGAAAAAAACCCTGATGTGATTTTATTTATTGATGAAATTCATACTATTATAGGTGCGGGTGGTGCTTCTGGTTCTTTAGATGCTTCCAATATGTTTAAACCAGCTCTTGCCAGAGGAGAAATTCAATGTATAGGAGCTACTACTCTTGATGAGTACAGGCAATACATTGAAAAAGATGGCGCCCTGGAAAGAAGGTTTCAAAAAGTAGTTATTGAACCTACATCCGTTGAGGAAACTATACAAATCCTTCACAATATAAAAAGCAAGTACGAGGATCATCACAATGTTAATTATACTGATGAGGCCATTTCAGCTTGTGTTACTTTAACTCAAAGATATATCACTGACAGGCATTTACCTGATAAAGCGATTGATGCTTTGGATGAATCTGGTTCAAGAGTACACATTAAGAATATTAATGTTCCTAAGAATGTTATTGAAATCGAGAAGAAAATCGAAGATATAAAAGAAGAAAAAAACAAGGTTGTTAGAAGTCAGAAGTATGAAGAAGCTGCTCGATTAAGAGATACTGAAAGAAAATTACAAGAACAGCTTGATGCAGCAAAGAAAGAATGGGAAGAAGAAACTCGCACCCACAGAGAAGTAGTAAGTGAGGATAATGTTGCCGAAGTAGTTTCTATGATGACAGGAATTCCTGTTCAGCGCGTGGCTCAGAATGAAAGCAACAAGCTTTCAAAAATGATGGATGAAATGAAGGAGGCTGTAATAGGCCAGGACGAGGCGTTGGTGAAAGTGGTAAAAGCTATTCAACGTAATCGTGCCGGTCTTAAAGATCCTAATAAACCAATTGGTTCATTTATTTTCTTAGGGCCTACAGGTGTTGGAAAGACTCAACTTGCAAAAGTGTTGTCAAGATATTTATTTGATAACGAAGATGCACTTATCAGAATTGACATGAGTGAATACATGGAAAAATTCGCCTTGTCAAGACTTGTTGGAGCGCCTCCGGGATATGTTGGATATGAAGAAGGCGGACAACTTACAGAAAAAGTGAGAAGAAGACCTTATGCAGTTGTTTTGCTTGATGAGATTGAAAAAGCGCATCCTGATGTTTTCAACCTTTTACTGCAAGCCTTGGATGACGGACAGCTTACTGATAGTCTTGGTAGAAAGATTGATTTTAAAAATACGATTATCATCATGACTTCCAATATTGGCTCTCGTCAATTAAAGGATTTTGGACAGGGAGTTGGTTTTTCAACATCTGCCAAACAAGTAGGATCAGAAGTTTATGCAAAAAGTGTAGTTGAAGGTGCATTAAAAAAAGCATTTTCACCTGAATTCCTTAATAGAATCGATGATATTGTAATGTTTAATCATCTTTCTAGAGAGGATATACATAAAATCATTGATATTGAATTAAAGCATCTGTTTAAAAGAATAATCGAATTAGGTTACGATATTAAAATTTCAGATGAAGCTAAGGATTATATTGCCGATAAAGGTTTTGATGAAGCATTTGGTGCCCGTCACTTAAAAAGAGCGGTTCAAAAATATATTGAAGATCCATTGGCAGAGGAAATAATTAAATCTAGTCTTGCTGAAGGTGATTCTATCCTGGTTGATTTTGATAAAGAAAAGCAGGAAATTTCAATAAAAATCACTAAACCAAAAAAAAGAAAGACTAAGGCTGATGATGATAGAGAAAAAGAATAATCTTTTATAATCATTAACTCAATCACTAATAAATAAGAAAGCCCGGAAATTATCCGGGCTTTCTTATTTATTGTAATGATTTATTCAAAGTAAGTGAGCTTTCCCCCTACTCTTTGGTTCCAAACTGATCCATGATTTTTTCGCTTATTCCTGTATTAGAGAATCCTCCATCATGAAAAAGATTTTGCATGGTTACATAACGCGTAAGGTCAGAAAACATGGTAATACAGTAATTTGCACAATCCACTGCCGGAGCATTTCCTAATGGAGACATTCTTTCAGCATAATCATGAAATTTGTCAAAACCTTTTACTCCACTTCCAGCCGTAGTAACAGTAGGTGATTGAGAAATTGTATTAACCCTGATTTTCTTTTTTGTTCCATAATGATAACCGTAACTTCTTGCAATGGACTCTAAAAGAGATTTTGCATCAGCCATATCGTTGTAGTCAGGGAAAACCCTTTGTGCTGCTATATAACTTAAGCCCAAAACAGAACCCCATTCATTTATGGCATCAAGTTTCATGGCAGTTTGCATTACTTTATGAAAAGACAACGCAGAAATATCTAAAGTTTTTAAAAAGAAATCATAGTTGGTATCTGTATAATGTTTTCCTTTTCTCACATTTGGAGACATTCCAATTGAATGCAATACAAAATCTACCTTTCCACCAAGTAGTTCCATTGATTGTTTAAATAAATTTTCCAGATCTTCAATTGAAGTAGCATCAGCAGGAATAACAGTTGTATTGCACTTTTCAGCTAACTGATTAATTGCACCCATACGTAAAGCAATAGGAGCATTTGTTAAAGTAAAAGTCGCTCCTTCTTCATAAGCTCTTTCTGCAACCTTCCATGCAATTGATTTTTCATCTAGGGCACCGAATATAATTCCTCTTTTTCCTTTTAATAGATTATTAGACATAGTTTTAAGATTTATTGTTTTAATAATGGATGCTCAAATATAGATTAAAAAATTAAAAAGATTATATTTTTAGGTGCAAATTCAGTATATTGGAGAATCGAACACTATCAGAAATAGTATTAAATCAATAAAAATTCAGGATTATGTTTATTCTTATTTTGTTAGGAATTGCTTTGGCATTGATTGCTCCTGGAATATATACGATATTCAAAAAAAAAGCGGTGTTTGTTTTTTCGCTTTTCCCATTGTTTTTTTTAATTTACCTTTTAAATCTTTTACCTCAAATCTCTGGTGGTGTTCCTGTAGTTGAATTCAATGAATGGGTTCCAGTTTTAGATGTTAACTTTTCCTTTTATGCTGATGGATTAAGTGTTCTTTTTGCAATCATTATTAGTTCAATAGGCTTTCTGATTATTTTATATTCTGGAGAATACATGAATAAGGATAAAGATGCAGGAAGATTCTATTTATTTATTCTGCTTTTTATGGCCTCTATGTTAGGATTAGTACTGGCTGGAAATATAATCTGCTTATTTATTTTTTGGGAACTTACCAGCATCAGTTCTTTTTTTCTTATAGGTCATAAACATAAAGAGGAAAACTCCAGAAAAGCAGCATTGCAAGCACTTTTAGTAACTGGAGGAGGTGGATTGCTGTTACTTGTTGGTTTAATTATTATGGGCCAGGTAGCGGGAACCTATGAATTTTCTGAATTATTAAATAATACAGAAATTATTCGACATAATGCAGCATATGTCCCGGTTTTATTTTTAATTGCTGCAGGGGCTTTTACAAAATCAGCTCAGTTTCCTTTTCACTTCTGGCTTCCTAATGCCATGTCTGCCCCTACTCCTGTAAGTGCTTACCTTCATTCAGCAACAATGGTTAAGGCAGGAGTTTATTTATTGGCAAGAATGAGCCCAATATTAGGGGAAACCGTTTTATGGAATAATTTATTGATGTACACTGGAGCCATTACTATGTTCACAGGGGCTGTGATGGCTGTTTTACAAAAAGACTTAAAAAAAATTCTTGCCTACTCTACCGTAAGCTCCTTAGGAACTTTGGTTTTACTTATAGGCATAGGTGGGGAATTTGCTATAAAGGCCGCGATAGTATTTTTAATTATACATTCACTTTATAAAGGTTCATTATTTTTAATAGCAGGAAGTATTGATTATTCTATAGGTACCAGAGATATTTCAAAACTTGGAGGTATAAATAAGTTTATGCCTTTTTTGGCCTTGGCTGGTGTGTTGGCAGCCTTATCTTATTCAGGTATTCCGCCCCTTTTGGGTTTTATTGGTAAGGAATTAATTTATGAAGCTGCTTTAACAGTCGGAGAAGGTTCATCTCTTTTCATTGGCCTTGCAGTTGTTGCAAATATTTTACTGGTAGTTACCGCAATAAATACCGGAATAAAACCCTTTTTTGGTAAAAACCCAATTTCCAATACACCTAAAAAGCTTCCTTTCCTGCTTTGGTTTATCCCTGCTATTCTTGCCTTTACAGGTTTATTACTTGGCATATTTCCACGAATTTTAGCCAATGCATTTGTTTCACAAGCTGTAAGTGCTGTTTTAAGTATTAAAATAGAAGTAGAACTTGCCCTTTGGCATGAGTTTAATGTAGTATTATTCTTAAGTATTTTAACCGTAGCCCTTGGTGTTGGACTTTATTTTTTAAAGTTATATAGGCTTGAAAATAATAAGTATTTGGAAATCATTTACAATACCGGACCGGAGAAATGGTATGATTGGAGTATTAATTCTACTTTAAGTTTTGCAAATCTTCAAACAAGGTTATTGCAAAATGGATACCTCAGGCACTACCTTCTTGCAATTATATTATTTCTTCTGTTATTACTGGTAATAGCTATTTTTATGCACCTTTCTCCACCATTTGATTTTTATTTTAAAAATATAATGGTTTATGAATTTTTCATAGGAATAACTATTGTTATTGCAACAATAGCAGTTGTTGTTACAAAATCAAGGTTAATGGCAGTTGCCTCTCTTGGCCTTGCTGGCTATGGACTAGCATTAATATTTGTGCTTTTTGGAGCTCCAGACATTGCAATGACCCAATTTACCATTGATACTCTTACTGTTATTCTTTTTGTTCTCATCCTTTACAAATTACCTCAATTTTCAACTATGTCATCCTATATAGTTAGAGTAAGAGATATGATTATAGCACTTATTACTGGTACGATTATCACTTTTATAATATTATATGTAACTTCAAGTCCATCTGATCCTGCTTTAAAAACTTATTTTGCCCAGAACAGTTATGTACTGGCTCATGGAAGGAATGTAGTTAATGTAATTCTTGTAGATTTTAGAAACCTTGATACTTTAGTAGAAATAACTGTGCTTGCTGTTGCTGCAATAGGTGTATATGCTTTGCTGAAGTTTAAAACAACAAAAACAGAATCAAAATAAGTAGTCAATAAAATAAACAATCCATATGAAATAGCCATGCACCCTGGTGCACAAACACTGATGAATATAATTCCGATTACTCGGGATGACCTTTATAAAATAAATATACATATGAAATCCAGATTATTTACAACAGCTTCTAAATTCTTACTTCCCTTGCTTCTGTTGTTTTCATTGTTTTTATTGGTAAGAGGCCACAATGAGCCTGGTGGAGGATTTGTAGGAGGCCTTGTTGCTTCTTCGGCCTTTGCATTATACACTATTGCCAATGGTGTAAGATATTCAAGAGCGACATTACAAGTTGATCCTGGAAAATTCATTGCAACAGGTTTAATTTTAGCAGTTGCCTCAGGAATTTTACCTTTGTTTTTACAATTGCCATTCTTATCTGGTTTGTGGACAGACTTTCGCATTCCGGCAATTGGCTATCTAAGTACACCTTTAATGTTCGATACCGGAGTTTTTTTAGTAGTTTTTGGAGTAACCAACACTATTGTTTTTTCACTTGCAGAAGATTGATTATTATGATTTTATTTATAGCAATTATTGTCGGAATTCTTTATGCTGGAGGAATGTATATGATGCTCAGAAGGAGTATCGTAAAACTTATAATAGGATTGATTTTATTATCTCATGGAGCCAATTTATTTATTTTTGTAATAAGCCGTATTACCAGAGGCAAACCACCAATTATTAATGAACCATTAAAAGCCCTTGCAGACCTTTATGCAGACCCGGTGCCTCAGGCTCTTATTCTCACAGCAATTGTTATAAGTTTTGGAGTTCAGGCTTTTGCAATTGTCTTAATTAAAAAAGTATATCAGGGTACACAAAGTGATGATCTGGATGAATTAAAAACAACAGATACTGAATTAATCGAAATTGGAGAATGAATAATGTTATAAGTATCATATTGCCTATTATTGTTCCATTCATAGTGGCTATTTTTTCTATTTTTTTCTGGTGGAGACAAAAAATTCAATCTTGGTTTAATGTACTTGGAGCCTTGTTTTTTCTTGTTGCAACAATAAATTTGTTCGTTCAGGTTAATCAACATGATATAATAACAATGCAGGTAGCTAATTGGCCTGCTCCTTTTGGAATTACATTAGTTGCTGATTTATTTAGCGCTATAATGGTTCTTGTTACTGGAATTTTAGGTTTTGGAGCCGCCATTTACTCCATGGTTAGTATGGATAAACAACGAATCAAATATGGATATTATCCGTTATTTTATTTTTTGATGATGGGGATTTGCGGAGCATTTTTATCCGGAGATCTTTTTAATTTATATGTATGGTTTGAGCTTATACTTATCAGTTCTTTTGTAATGATAGCCTTGGGAAGTGAAAAGGTACAACTTGAAGGAGCTATTAAGTATGTAACTCTTAACTTATTTGCTTCCATTATCCTATTAACTGCTGTTGGAATGATTTATGGAATTACAGGAGCCTTAAATATGGCTGATATCGCAGTTAAAGTAGCTGCCTTTCAAGATAAGGGCATAATCAATGTGGCTGCAGTTTTATTTATAGTTGCATTTGGAATTAAGGCAGCTGTTTTTCCATTGTTTTTTTGGCTTCCAGCATCCTACCATACTCCTCCTATAGCGGTTTCTGCCATATTTGCCGGGCTGTTGACAAAGGTTGGGGTATATGCTTTAATTCGAATATTTACTCTGATTTTCATTCACGATGTGGATTTCACTCATTCTATTTTACTGTTAATTGCTGCATTTACTATGATTACGGGTGTTCTTGGTGCTATTGCTCAATCTGAAATAAGAAGGCTGTTATCTTTTCACATTATTTCCCAAATAGGTTATATGATTATGGGACTTGCTTTTTTCACCCCTCTTGCTATTGCAGGAGTTATTTTTTTTATGTTTCATAATATAATTGTTAAAAATGCTCTCTTCTTAGTTAGTGGATTGATTTATAAAATTAAAGGCCATTATCAATTAAATTATCTTGGAGGATTATATAAATCATATCCCTTTTTGTCTGTTCTTTTTCTTATCCCTGCCCTTTCACTTGCAGGCATCCCTCCTCTTTCTGGTTTTTGGGGAAAATTACTGTTAATTAAAGCAGGTATTGAAATCCAGGAGTTTTTTATTATAGGCATTTCTCTTTTAGTAAGCATACTTACTCTTTATTCTATGATCAAAATTTGGAGAAAAGCATTTTGGGAAACGCTGCCTGATGAAAGCAAACACATTAAAGGGAAGTATCATAAATTCACCTTTTTACAAAAAACTATGGCTTTAGGTCCTGTTGTTTGGCTTTGCGTATTCATATTCATTATGAGTTTCTGGGCAGACACAGCTATTTCTATTGCAATTAGAGCAGGAAACCAATTAATGGATCCCGATATATATATTAAAGCCGTTTTGGGAAAATAAAAAAGAAAATGGACATGAAATTTAAATGAACTATTAATAACTAAGTTTTGTAATCAAGAAAATTAAAATGGCGTCAAACAATTCCAGGTATTAAAAAAATAAATAAACTATGCGTGCTTTTTTAACAAACATACTACTGACCTTTGTTTGGGTTGCATTAACAGGAGAATTTGTATATCAAAACTTTATTGTAGGTTTTGCCTTGAGCTTTTTTGTATTATGGATATCCACAGGTTATGGAAAGTCTTCGCGCTATTTTCCTCGCTTAATTAGCACCATCGGTTTGTTCTTTTACTTTATGTGGGAGCTACTAAAAGCCAACTTGCTAGTAACTTATGACATAATAACACCAGAATTTAAGATGACTCCTGCAATTATCGCAGTTCCTTTAACAGCTCAAACTGATCTTGAAATAACGTTACTTGCCAATCTCATTACCCTCACCCCTGGCACGCTGAGTATTGATGTTTCCGATGATAAAAAGATTATATATATTCATACGATGTATTTTGAAACAAAAGAAAAGTTTATTGATGAAATAAAATCTGGACTTGAAAGAAGAATTTTGGAGGTATTAAGATGAAGGAAACAATTGAATATTTATCAACATATCTGTTTTTACCTTTACTGGGCCTTGCTGTAATATTAGTAGTTATACGTTTTATTAAAGGACCCGGGCTTTCCGATAGAGTTGTGGCCTTGGATTTATTGGTAACAATTGGGATAGCTATTATTTCTATATACAGCATTGCAACAGGGCAATCAACTTATCTTGATATTGCAATGATATTAGCGCTAATAGCATTTTTGAGTACCATTGCATTTGCTTATTATCTTAAAAGGAGGGGTTCGGAATGATTACTATCATTAGCACATTGGTATTTATGGGTTTAGGAACATTTTTTATTCTAACTGCAGCAATTGGAATTTTAAGAATGCCTGATGTGTTCTTAAGAGTATCGGTAGTAACCAAGGCTGCTACTCTTGGAGTCGGTTTCATGTTAATAGGCCTTGCAATTCATTTTGATAGTTTTGCCATAACCGTTAGGGCTGTGGCTATACTTATTTTTGTTTTATTAACTGGGCCGGCAGCGGCACACATGATTGGCAGAGCAGCCTATTTTATTGGTGATCCACTTTGGAAAAACACAGGTGAAAATGAATTAAAGGACAGATACAATAAAGAATCTGAAAAATTGGCAAGCTCAGATGAACAAGCCAATCAAAATAAAATGGAAAGTGAAGCTAAAAAGGATTAAATTTTAATAGTTACAACTTAAAAACCACTTTACTCTATACCTCTTCTGATTTCAATCTATTTACCTGGTCGGCAATTTCCACAGCAGTACTGATAATTTTCTCGTCTTTATCCACATTTTCAGGTTTTATAATATTCTCATTCCCGTTTTTCCAAACCTGTAATTTATATTTTCCATCCTTTGATCTCCACACGATTTTATTGTCACCATCCTCTGAATAGATAATAGTTTCCATGTCTATATCAATTTGATGTTTTACATTGTTTTCATCTACAATCACTTTAAGAGTGATATCCATATCTGTTTCCATAATTGTAAGTTTAAAATGCAATTTACAAAAAGAAAAGTAAAAAAGAAAAATTTCACGCTAAAAGAAACTATTCCAGATATAGTTCTATCAGTCCTTCAGGGGCTTGAGTATGTATTTCTTTATTTGTTCTATCCACGGCTTTAATTATTTCATCATTCACCGGGATTAGAATTTCTTTATCCTCTTTAAAAACCTGTAAAACAGCTTGATTGGGGAAATCCAGCACTTGTTTTACTAGACCAACTTTACCATAATTTTTATCCACAACAGTAAAATTTTCTACTTCGTGATAATAAAATTTATTACCAGAAAGCTTTGGAAGAACGGAAAGGGGAAGATAAAGTTCTTTGCTTAAAAGTCTTTCGGCTTGTTCCAAGGTATCTACGCTATCGAATCTAACGACAGCAAAGCCCTTGTCTTTAACATTTATATTTTTAACAAAAAAAGGAATCAGTTGTTCATCTATTTCGATGAAAACTGATTCCAGTTCTTTATATTCTGCAGGATTATCAACATCTAACTTGATGCTGAGTTCACCTTTATATCCATGTAATTTTACTGTATGACCAAGATAGAAACAATCTTTCTTGTTCATGACTAAAAATTAAGCTTCAGGAGTTTTTTCTTCAGTAGATTCTGTAGGAGTCTCTTCAGTAGCAGCTTTTGGCTCTTCAGCAGGCGCCTCAGCAGTTGGAGTTTCTTCAACAGCAGGAGCTTCTTCTTCAGCAACTTCCTCTACAGGAGGTTGATTTTTAGCAGCTATTTTTGCCGCTTTCGCTTCTCTTGTAATTGATTCTTCAGCTAAACGCTTTTTTGCAGCAGCTTCTTTTCCAGAAGATAAAGACTGTTTTTTACCAGTAATTCTTCCTTCTTTTTCTTCAATCCATTTCTGAAATTTAGCATCCGCTTGCTCCTCAGTTAAAGCACCTTTAGAAACACCTTTTGCAAGATGATATCTGTAAAGTACTCCTCTATAAGACAACATTGCCCTGCATGTATCTGAAGGCTGAGCTCCATTTTTTAGCCAGGTTAGCGCTTTTTCGAAATTAATGTCGATAGTTGCCGGGTTAGTGTTTGGGTTGTACGTGCCTATTTTCTCGATATATTTTCCATCACGAGGTGCACGACCATCGGCAATTACAATATGGAAAAAGGCTTGTCCTTTTTTACCATGTCTTTGTAATCTGATTCTTGTAGGCATTGTTAATTAGGTTTTTAAGTTAAATAATAAATTCTCCCTTTTTTTGGGAGTGCGAATATCGTAAAAAATTATATAATATTAACGTTCGATCTACTAATTATTTTAAAATTTAATTATATTTCCAAAAAAATAGCTTATGAAGGAGTCTGTAAAAGACCAAAATGCTTGTCTGAATTGTGAGAAATCCATGGATCTTTCAGATTGTTACTGCAAGAATTGCGGTCAGAAAAAATCATTGGCAAAAGTGCCTGTAATTCAGTTTTTACAAGATTTTTTAGGAGATTATTTCTCCTGGGATTCTAAAATATTTAAAAGCATTGTTCCTTTGCTTATAAAGCCTGGTTATTTAACAAATGAATATGTAAAAGGAAAACGTGCTAAGTTCATCCCTCCTTTCAGAGTGTTTATAATTGTTTCAGTTATATTCTTTCTGCTCTTTTCTGCTTTTACTAATTCAAACAACAACTTCATTCATATTGAAACCGGGAAAACTAAAGCAAAGGACCTTAAAACCAATGAAAACGCCTCTAAAACTGATAATGATAACAATTTAGCAGTTATTAATCTAGATCTGGGATTAGATTTTAATCCTGATTCAGCAAAGAATTTAATTTCAAAAATTGGGATGGATGCATATGTTGATTCTATTATTCCTAATGAAAGCAAATTTCAAAAATTTGCTGCAAAACAATTTACAAAGGTGTTTTTAGGAGACCAAGCTAAATTTGGCGAAGTTTTGGTGAATTATTCTTCCAAATTGATTTTTCTTATGCTTCCGTTATTTGCATTGCTTTTAAAACTCATTTATATTAGAAAAAAAAAATATTTTTATGAACATTTTATTTTTTCACTGCATTTACACACATTTATTTTTATTTACTTGATTTTTAATCTGCTTTTTGTGCACTATGTATTTGATTTTTCGTTTTCTATTTCAATTCTGCTGCTTTTAATTTATCTTTTCATGGCAATGAAAAAGGTATACTGTGAAAGTTACAAAAAGACAATTTCAAGTTTCGTTATGCTTTCACTGAGTTACCTGGTATTGTTTATCCCCTTGTTTTTCCTACTGTTGTTATTTACCTCACTTGTTTTTTATTAAGTATTCATCCCTTTCAACTGAGATCTTCACCATGTTGAAAATATGATTTCAAGACTACAAAAGTACCCTATGGCCTAAAAAGAAGAAATTGGATATCACAATTTGTGATATCCAATTTTTCTTACCTTTAAGTGAAAATAAATAACAAATGAGTAATCCAATAGCAATAATAGAAGAAAATGTAATTGATAAAATTTACCTCATACGGGGCAAAAAAGTAATGTTAGATAGGGATTTATCCAATATGTACGGAGTAGAAACAAGGGTATTAAACCAGGCAGTAAAAAGAAATGAAACACGTTTTCCCAAGGATTTTATGTTTCAGCTGACAAAGGATGAACTGAAAAATTGGATGTCACAATTTGTGATTTCAAATAAGGAGAAAATGGGTTTCCGCAAAATGCCATATGTATTCACAGAACAAGGTGTTGCAATGCTATCCAGTGTATTAAAGAGTGAAACAGCTATAGAGGTAAACATACAAATTATCAGGATTTTCACTCGAATTCGTGAATTGATCGTAAATGAAAAGGACGTATTGTTAAAACTGGAAAAGCTGGAAATAGAAATGATTAAAAACGATGAAGGACTAAGGAAACAGGGAGAAGAAATTCAAACCATTTTTAGGGCCATAAAGCAGCTAATAAGGCCTAATCAGGAGCCAAGAAAGAAAATAGGATATAAAAAAGGAGATTAAATTTGGATGGTACTCTAAATTAAAGCGATTTTTCAGTAATTTAAGCATTGTTGTGTAAAGTTCCCATTAGATAAAGTCCAGTTGCATAAAAATAAACCCTAATCCGGATAATTAAGTTTTCAAGCACAATATCTAAAGTTGTAAAGTTTTTAACAATCGTGCATCCCCTACCCTTTTTACTTAATTTTACACTATCAATTTTAACCAGTCGTTTCATTGTCAGAAACAACAAACATTATCCATAATGCCTGATTTTTCCCACTTACACGTTCATACTCAATATTCATTATTGGATGGTGCCGCTGATATTTCTGGTCTTTTTAAAAAGGCCAAAGATGATAATATGAAAGCAGTTGCCATAACCGATCATGGCAATATGTTTGGAGTATTTAAATTTGTTGCTGAGGCCAGTAAACACAATATAAAACCCATTGTAGGATGCGAATTTTATCTTGTTGAAGACAGACACGCTAAAACATTTACCAAAGAACAAAGAGATAACCGTTACCATCAATTACTTATTGCCAAAAATGCAAATGGCTATAAAAATTTAAGCAGATTGTGTTCTCTTGGTTATATTGATGGTTTGTATAGTAAATGGCCCCGAATAGACAAGGAACTTATTTTAAAATACCATGAAGACCTTATTGCAACTACATGTTGTCTTGGAGCGGAAGTGCCGCAAGCAATTTTAAGAAATGATGAAGCAGAAGCTGAAAAGCTTTTTAAATGGTGGTTAGATATTTTTGGAGAAGATTATTATGTGGAACTGCAGCGCCATGGCATGGAAGAGCAGGAAAAGGTAAATGCTGTACTATTGAAATTTGCTAAAAAATACAATGTTAAAGTTATTGCTTCTAATGATTCACATTATATTGAACAGGAAGATTCAGAAGCACATGACATCCTTTTATGTGTAAACACAGGGGAAAAGAAATCCACTGAGATTGGTCATGGCAGGGATAAAAGATTTGGCTTCCCAAATAATGAGTTTTTCTTTAAAAATCAGGCTGAAATGAATGCCTTATTTGCTGATTTGCCTGAAGCAATTGACAATACCAATGAAATAGTAGATAAAATTGAAGTTTTAAAATTAAAGCGAGACATTCTTTTACCTAATTATCCAATCCCCGAGCAGTTTTCAGGTGCAGATGATTTTTTAAAACACCTGACTTTTGAAGGGGCTAAATTACGATATAAAGAAATTACACAGGAAGTTGAAGAAAGAATAAACCATGAGCTTTTTATCATAAAAACCATGGGTTTTGCTGGCTACTTTCTTATTACACAGGATTTTATCAATGAAGCACGGAAAATGGATGTGGCAGTTGGACCAGGGAGAGGCTCAGCAGCTGGATCAGTTGTTGCATATTGCGTAGGAATTACAAACATTGACCCGATTAAATACAATCTGCTGTTTGAAAGGTTCTTGAATCCGGAAAGAGTATCCATGCCCGATATTGATACGGATTTTGATGATGAGGGCCGTGGAAAAGTAATTGATTATGTAGTAGAAAAATATGGACGTAATCAAGTTGCCCAAATCATCACTTTTGGTACAATGGCTGCTAAATCTTCCATTAAAGATGTAGCTCGTGTACTTGACTTACCACTTTCTGAGGCCAATTTATTAGCTAAAATGGTTCCTGATGGCGTAGGCGTTAATCTTAAAAAAGCTTTTGAGGATGTAAAGGAGTTTGATGATATAAGAAAAGGAAATGATCTTAGGGGTGATACGCTTAAACTTGCTGTGAAATTAGAAGGATCGGTTAGAAATACAGGCATTCATGCTGCAGGAATTATTATTGCTCCTGATGACATGCTCAATTATATTCCTGTTTCTACTTCAAAGGAGAGTGATTTATTGGTTGCTCAGTTCGATGGCAAATACATTGAAAGCGCAGGTATGCTTAAAATGGATTTTTTAGGACTTAAAAATTTAACCATTATAAGGGATGCAGTAAGACTTATAAAGAGTAACAAAGGCATAACTATCGACATTGACAACATTCCACTTGATGATGAGAAAACCTATCAAACTTTTCAGCGAGGAGATACTGTGGGTATTTTTCAGTTTGAGAGCGATGGAATGAGTAAGCACCTTATAGACTTAAAGCCTAACAACATAGAAGACCTTATTGCAATGAATGCTTTATACAGGCCGGGCCCGATGCAATTCATTCCTAATTTCATTAATCGTAAACATGGTCGTGAAGAAGTAAGCTACCCACATGAATTACTGGAGCCCATTCTTAATTACTCTTATGGGATTATGGTTTACCAGGAGCAAATTATGCAAACGGCTCAAATAATGGCTGGTTATTCGCTTGGACAAGCAGATTTACTGCGCAGAGCCATGGGAAAGAAGGACCATAAGGAAATGGAGCGACAAAGTCTTATTTTCATTGAAGGGGCTAAAAAAATTCATGATGTTCCAAAAGAACAGGCAAAGGAAATATTTGCAATTATGGCCAAGTTTGCGGAATATGGATTTAACCGTTCGCATTCTGCCGCCTACTCAGTTGTTGCATACCAAACAGCTTACCTTAAAACTAATTACCCGGCTGAATATATGGCTTCTGTTCTTACTCATAATTTAAGCAATATCGATAAGATTAGCTTCTTTATGGAGGAGTGCAAAAGAATGGGTATGGATGTACTTGGTCCTGATGTGAATGAAAGTGCTTATATGTTTACTGTTAACAAAAATGACCAGATAAGATTCGGACTAGGTGCTATTAAAGGAATTGGGGAAGCAGCTGTAGATGCTATAGTTAATGAGCGGAATAAGAATGGCATGTATGCTGATATTTTTGACTTGGTACGGAGAATAGATTTAAAATCGGCAAATAAAAAGTGTTTTGAAAGTCTTGTTGTTGGCGGTGGGCTTGATTCTTTGGGAACTTTTCATAGGGCTCAGTATTTTTATCAGGAAAACGCTAATGCTCCAACCTATCTGGAGAAAATCCTCCGCTATGGAAACAATTGCCAGGAGAATGAAAATGCGGCACCAAATCTCTTTGGGGAAGCCTCCTCAATTGAAATTGAAATCCCTCAAGCTTCAATTACAGAGGAATGGGGCACTTTAAGAAGACTCTCCAGAGAAAGAGAAGTAATAGGCATTTATATCTCCGGCCACCCTCTTGATGATTTTAAACTTGAAATAGATACTTTTTGTAATATTCAGTTGAATCAGCTCGAGGACCTTTCTCAGGTAAAAGGTAGGGAAGTTGCAGTGGCTGGTATTGTGACTGATGTTGTTCACAGAACTACCAAAAATGGAAAACCCTTTGGGCTTTTAACAGTAGAGGACTATTCTGGATCTTTTCAGTTTGCCTTTTTTTCCGAGGACTACCTTAACTTTAGAAAATACATGATTAATGATTGTTTCTTATTTGTTAAAGGGAAAGTTCAAAACAGGAAATGGGGAGCACCAGATCAGCTGGAATTTAAAATAAACACCATTCAATTATTAACCGATGTAAAGGAGAACATGGTTAAAAGCCTTAATTTGAAAATAGCATTATCAAACATCAATGAGGAATTAATAGAGAAATTGGATGAATTATTCAAAAAAAACTCTGGAAAATGCAGAGTTAACATAACTGTTTATGATCCCAATGAAAACTTAAAAGTAGAAATGCCAGCAAAACAACTTAAGGTAAATCTTGATAAAGAATTTCTGGATGAAATGAAATCATTAAAAGTGGTTGATTTAAGTTTACAATAATAACCATAAACTGATTGCATTTTAAGAGTTTATTCCTTTAATATTTTGGGTAAATACAGTTTATTGCCTATTTTTACAGCTATCAAAAGTATATATATTCATTAATTTTAAATAAAAACAAATTTTATGGCTTTAGAATTCACAGATGCCAATTTTGACGAGACAGTTATTAAATCAGATCAACCAGTTTTAGTTGATTTTTGGGCAGAATGGTGCGGTCCATGCAGAATGGTTGGACCAATTGTAGAAGAACTTTCCAAAGAATATGAAGGAAAGGCAGTTATTGGCAAATTAGATGTTGATAGCAATCCAGGTGTTTCTGCTCAGTTTGGAATTAGAAATATACCAACTATTTTATTTTTTAAAAACGGAGAAATTGTTGATAAGCAAGTTGGCGCAGTGCCTAAATCTGCTCTTGCAGCAAAAATTGATGCACTTTTATAATATTTGATCAATCTGGTAATTCGCCAATTGAATAATTAATACTAAATTGTAACCATTGTAGTTAATTACTATGGTTGCAATTTTTTTTTAAATTGCACTTAATAAACCAGGCGAAATTAAGAATTGACCAATCCAATGGCAAGTATAGATTTACACCAGCTTCAGCAATATTCGCATCTTGAATTACTTTCAAAACAAGTTGTAGAGGGTTTTATTACCGGATTACACAAAAGTCCATTTCATGGGTTTTCTGTTGAATTTGCCGAACACCGCATTTATAATACGGGAGAATCAACAAGACATATAGATTGGAAGCTTTACGCCCGCACTGAAAAATTATTTATAAAGCGTTATGAAGAAGAAACAAATTTAAGATGTCAGTTAATAATTGACAATTCTTCTTCTATGTATTATCCTTTACAAGCATCACTAAAGGAAAACGAGTTGAATAAAATAAATTTCTCTGTTTATTGCGCTGCTGCTCTTATTGAATTGCTTCGCAAACAAAGAGACGCTGCTGGCTTAAGTATTTTTTCCCAGGATGTTGAACTCCATACCCAATGCAAATCAACTTCTACTCATAATAAGTACCTGTTTAATCAAATGGAGCAGTTACTTGAGGACAAAAAGGAAAAAAAGCAAACATTTGCAGTACAAGCCCTCCATAAAATAGCCGATAACATACACCGCAGGTCCTTAGTGATTATATTTAGTGATATGATGGAGAGTTCATCAAACAACGATGAATTATTTTCTTCCCTGCAGCATCTAAGGCATAATAAACATGAAGTTATACTGTTTCATGTAACAGATAAGAAGAAGGAGCTTGATTTTGAGTTTGAGAATCGTCCTTATCAGTTTATAGATGTTGAAACCGGTGAAGAAGTAAAGGTGCATGCCAATGAAGTAAAGGAAAATTATTTAAAAGCGGTTGCACAATATAAAAAAGAGCTGATGTTAAAGTGCGGACAGTATAAAATAGAATTTATAGAGGCAGATATAAGTGCAGGATTTAACCAGGTGCTTCTACCCTATCTTATTAAAAGATCGAAGATGCTTTAAATCAATTGGTTTGGAAATAAAGTAAAATAAAGGTGAAATATTTTAAATTATTTTTTGTGGTATTAAAATAAATATGCTACTTTTGCCGCTCTCTAAAACCAAATAGAGGAATTGTTCTTAAAAATACAGAGTTTATAAAACTCATAAAGATAATTAAAACGGTCCGGTAGTTCAGCTGGTTAGAATGCCTGCCTGTCACGCAGGAGGTCGCGGGTTCGAGTCCCGTCCGGACCGCTTAAGAAGTTTCAAAAAACTTCAAAACAGTTCAAAAGCCTGTAAATCAGAAGATTTACAGGCTTTTTTGCTTTTAACCCATTCAGGATAAGTCAGAATAATTCAGGAATCTTCAGTCATTGTTTCACTAAAGTCTCACCAAAAACAGCGTGAGTCTCACCAAAACAATGAGTAAATTGAAAGGAATAACTAACACTTTAGCTCCTGATAATCAATTAGTTTCACTCGAAATGATTGTTTTTTCACTCCTTCTATTGCTTAATCTATCTCATTTGAAAATCACAGGTCTCACCACAATGTACCTAAGTACATGACCGAGATAAAACCAGTCCTCACTTTTGGGTCCGTAACTGATTCGCCAAATCAAATTATGTTTAATCAAAATTAAAAACTAAAAAAATGGCAACAGGCAGTATCATCATCTTTCCTAACGAACAAAAAACAAGCAAAAAAAACGGGAAAATACCCA
>JALYPI010000080.1 GCA_030856445.1 Bacteroidota bacterium | reverse complement strand
TTGGCTGTTTTGCTTTCCAACAAATTAGAAGAATTGGGTTGTGTAGTTGAAAACAAACAGTTTTTTGATACAATTAAAGTTACTCTTCCAGATACTGTGAATGCAAACACAATTGAAGAAATTGCTTTGCAAAATGAGATCAATTTTAACTATATAAATGCTCTAAATATTGGAATTAGTCTTGATCAAACAACAGATATAGAAGACCTTGATCATATTATCAGTGTATTTGCAACTGCATTAGATAAAGAATTCACACCTGTTACACAAGATGATTTAAACCAGACCAAATCTTCATTAGAAAAAGAATTTACAAGAACTTCAGAGTTTTTAAATCACCCTGTTTTCAGTAGTTATCATTCTGAAACAGAAATGATGCGTTATATTAAGAGATTGGAAAACAAGGATCTTTCTTTGACTCATTCCATGATTCCTTTAGGTTCATGTACTATGAAACTAAACGCAGCCGCTGAGCTGTATCCAATTACTCTTCCTGAGTTTGCAGGATTGCATCCTTTTGTGCCAGTTGATCAGGCAAGAGGTTATGGACAGGTTTTGGAGGATCTGGAAATTGCTCTTTGCGAAATTACTGGTTTTGCAGCCATGTCTTTTCAACCAAATTCAGGAGCACAGGGTGAATATGCAGGTCTTATGGTGATTAGAGAATATCACAAAAGCCATGGCAATAATCACCGAGATGTAGCTCTTATTCCATCCTCTGCACATGGTACAAATCCAGCCAGTGCTGTAATGGCCGGAATGAAAGTGGTAGTTGTAAAATGTGATGATCAAGGAAACATTGACATCAATGATTTACAATCTAAAGCAGAGCAATATAAAGATTCTTTATCTTGCCTAATGGTTACTTATCCTTCAACTCATGGAGTTTATGAGGAGGGCATAATGGATATAACAAATATTATACATGAGTATGGTGGACAGGTATACATGGATGGTGCAAATATGAATGCCCAGGTAGGCCTAACCAGTCCAGGAAATATTGGGGCTGATGTGTGCCATTTGAATCTACATAAAACTTTTGCCATTCCTCATGGAGGTGGCGGACCTGGTATGGGACCAATTGGAGTAGCTTCTCATCTTGTTCCATTTTTACCCGGTCATAAAATAATTAAAACAGGAGGAAAAAATGCTATTACTGCTGTTTCTGCAGCTCCTTTTGGCAGTAGTTTGATCTTGTTAATTTCATATGGCTACATTAAAATGCTTGGTGGCGAAGGCGTTACAGAAGCCACTAAAATTGCCATACTAAATGCAAATTATATTAAAGAGCGTTTAAAGGATGATTACAATATTTTATATGTTGGTAAATCAGGCAGAGTAGCTCATGAGATGATTTTAGATTGCAGGGATTATAAGAAAAATGCAGGTGTGGAAGTTTCAGATATGGCAAAAAGATTGATGGATTATGGATTTCATGCTCCTACTGTTGCTTTCCCTGTAGTGGATACTCTTATGGTAGAGCCAACTGAAAGCGAATCTCTACAAGAACTTGATCGTTTTTGCGATACAATGATCTCTATAAAAAAAGAAATTAAAGAAATCATTAGTGGGCAAGCTGATATGAAGGACAATGTTCTTAAAAATGCTCCTCACACCTCAACTGTAGTTATAGATGACAATTGGAATCATTCTTATTCAAGGGAAAAAGCTGTTTATCCGCTTTCCTGGTTAAAAACAAGTAAGTTTTGGCCATCTGTAAGCAGAATTGACAATGCTTTTGGTGACAGAAATCTTATTTGTAGCTGTCCGGCAATAGAATCTTATGCGGAACCGGTTGCTTAATTAAGTAAAACTTGGAATTAAAACTTTTAATTCCTTTATGATAATGATATGAGTAAGAATTTTATTGAAGAGCTGCAGTGGAGAGGAATGATCCATGATGTAACACCAGGAACAAAAGAATTACTAGATAAGGAATTAACCTCAGCTTATGTTGGCATTGATCCAACAGCAGACTCTCTGCATATTGGCCATTTGGTTTCCATTATGATGTTAAAGCATTTTCAGGTAGCAGGTCATAAACCTTTTGTTTTATTGGGCGGTGCAACAGGTATGATCGGAGATCCTTCTGGAAAGTCAGAAGAAAGGAATTTGCTTTCTGAAGAAGTATTAAGATATAATGAAAAGGAATTGACCAAGCAATTGGGGAAATTTTTAGATTATAATTCTGAAAAAAACTCAGCTGAAATAGTTAATAACTACGACTGGTTCAAGGGGATGGGCTTTCTTGATTTTTTAAGAGAAGTTGGTAAGCATATTTCAGTAAATTATATGATGGCTAAGGATTCTGTTCAAAAAAGATTGGAAACTGGAATTTCCTTTACAGAATTCACTTATCAACTTGTGCAGGGTTTTGATTTTTACTACCTTTTTAAAGAAAAGGGCTGTAAATTACAAATGGGAGGTTCTGACCAATGGGGTAATATT
Source organism: Bacteroidota bacterium (assembly GCA_030856445.1). Taxonomy (GTDB): domain Bacteria; phylum Bacteroidota; class Bacteroidia; order JACCXN01; family JACCXN01; genus JACCXN01. The sequence continues at coordinate 32,273 of JALYPI010000080.1, read as the reverse complement.
TTAACCGGCACCGAACTTATTAGAAGAAAATCAGGTGGTGAAGCCTTTGCCATTACTTGTCCTTTAATAACCAAAGCAGATGGCGGGAAATTCGGTAAAACAGAAAGTGGTAATGTATGGTTGGATCCAAAAAAAACATCTCCTTATCGTTTTTACCAATTCTGGTTGAACACTTCTGATTTAGATGCAAGTAAGTATATAAGGATTTTCACCCTTTTGTCAAAAGAAGAAATTGAAGCATTAGAAAAAGAACACACAACTGCTCCCCATTTAAGAACACTTCAAAAAGCACTGGCAAAAGAAATAACTATACTTGTTCACTCTGAATCTGATTTACAAAGAGCTATAGAAGCTTCTGAAATATTATTCGGAAAAGGAACAACTGAGTCACTTAAAAATTTAGCTGAGGAAGATCTTCTTGCAGTTTTTGAGGGTGTATCTCAAGTTCAAATCAGTCATGCAGATTTAAAACCAGGTATTAATATGGTAGAGTTTTTATCTGATAACACTCAAATTTTCCCATCAAGAGGAGAAGCCAGAAAAATGGTGCAAGGTGGAGGAGTTGCAATCAACAAAAACAAAGTAGAGAACCCTGAGGAATCCATTACTACTGCAAATCTTTTAAATAAAAAATATATTTTAGTCCAAAAGGGAAAGAAAAATTATTTTTTAATAACTGTGGTTTAATTAAAAACACACAGTCTTTCTGCACCGGTTGAAATGGTTTTTAAATCTAAAGAATTTAAAGCCTTAATCACTTCTGTTTTTTGATTTATAATATCCAGTAATAAGTTATAGCAAAGGAAGAAAGAATCCACAGAAAGAGATTAAGAAGTGCGCCTGAGCGGAAAAAATCTGTGTATTTATATTTACCAGGCCCGTAAATCATAGTATTTGTTTGATAGCCAATTGGGGTTAAAAAACTCGTTGATGCAGCAAATAGAATAGTAAATAGCAAAGCTTTGGGAGGAATATCCATGATTTTGCCAACATTGATTGCAATAGGTCCTAACATAACTGCAGCAGCATTGTTTGATAAAATTTCTGTAAGTAAAGTAGTTGTAAGATAAAGCAAGGCTACAAGAAAAAATGGCCCCGAGGCTCCTGTTACCCCTAAAATACCTTGAGCAACAAAACCTGCAGCACCGGATTTTTCTATGGCAAGTCCAAGTGGAATAATGCCGGCAAGCAGGAAAAATATTTGCCAGTCCATCTCTTTATAAGCTTTTCTAACACTTATACACCTGGTAAGAAACATTAGGACAACACCAGCTAAAGCACCTACCATGATATTTAAAACATCAAAGGCGGCAAGTGAAATAACAGAAACTATAATAGCTATACTAGCAGCCATTTTCCGCTTTGAAAAGGTTTGTTCTTCAATTTCGCTTAGAATAATAAAATCACGAGTGGCTCGTAATGCCTCTATTCTGTCTTTGGCACATTCAATTAGCAATGAATCTCCAAATCTAAGAGTAATATCACGAAGTTTTTGCTGAAGTGTCTCACCATTTCTCCTTACTGCTAAAGTATTTGCACTGTACCTGTTTCTGAATTTGGCATTCCTTACGGTTTTGCCATTTAAAAATGAATCAGGAGAAACTATAGCTTCAATTATTACCAAATCTTCATCCTTAAGCCATTCCTCATAAATATTCAAACTTGCTTTAATGTCAATCCCAACTTCCTTGCTCACTTCAAGGAGCTTTTTTACTTCTCCTTTAACTAGTAAGATATCGCCTTCTTGTAATGTTTTTATTTTTAATGGAAGATACCATGGAATACCATCTCTTATTATTTCAAGTACATCAATATTATAACTTTCGCTTAATTCAGTTTCGCTTAATTTTTTTCCAATAAATGGAGATTCAGGTAAAACAATAAGTTCTGTAAGGTATTCTTTAAGTTCATAGTCCTGGGTTATTTTTTCTGCCTTTCTTCTAGCCGGGATTAAAAATCTCCCTACAAAAACGATATAAACTATACCAGCTATTAAAAAAACAATGCCAAGAAAAGTAAATTCAAACATGGAAAATGCTCCCAAGCCAGCTGTTCTGGATATTTCGCTAAGTAAAAGATTGGTGGAAGTCCCAACCAGAGTACATGTTCCTCCCAGCATAGCTGCAAATGACAAGGGAATAAGTAACTTGGAAACACTTATGCCTCTTTCCAAACCAATTTTTAAAACTACGGGGATAAATACCGCCACTGCGGCTGTATTATTAATAAATGCAGACACTATTCCTATGCCTATCATTAATACTACTACTATTTGCAATTCACTTTTCCCTGCAATCCTTAACATTTGATTGCCCAAGGCATTTACCACACCGGTGTTTTGCAAACCTGCACTTAAAATCAATAATGCCAAAACGGTTATTGTGGCAGGATTACTAAAACCAGAAACCCCTTCTTCCGGTGTAAGAACTCCAGACAACATAAGAAGAACCATTATTATAATCGCAGCAACGTCAACACGAACAAGTTCAGTGATAAACAAAACCAAACCTATTGTAACAATAACCAAAACAGCTATAATTTCATAGCTCATATGCTAAAGTCTTTCATAATTGGAAATTTGACAAGCCTAAATTTAACTATTTTCTAGGAAAAAGCATCTTATTTACCCTATACAACTATTGTACAAGTAAATTACATCCCCTTATATCGCTGTTATCAAATCTTCCTAGAACCTCGAATGATCCGTCAGCATAAGTTTTTCCCAAATCCTGAGTAGAAAGAAAGGAGCAGGAATTTATATTGGCAAAATCAATCACGTTAATACCGCCCGTTGTATTATGACCTAAAAAAGCAAAAGGATCCTGGGCATCGCGAATAATAATTTTCATCCATGGAGGACAGTTAAAAACTCCATTTCCATATGAATAGGCCTGTGAAAGCAGCTCAGTCATACCATATTCAGAATGAGTTGTACTTACATTAAAAGCATTTGATAAAACAGAATGAACCTCTTCTCTTATTATTTCCTTTTTCCGCCCTTTCATTCCTCCGGTTTCCATAATAATAGTATGTCTTAAATCAAGTTTAACAATTTCGGCTAAATCTATAAGAGCAAAAGTAACACCGATAAGAAGGGTTTTTTGATTGTTTGCTTCCTGAATTTTTAATTTCTCAATTAACTCTGCGGTATCATAAAGATAAAAACCACTGTGTGCATGTTTTGATCTTTTTATTAAGTCTTCAACCATATATATCAATGAAGATCCTTTTCTCTCAAGATAAGAAGGCAGCAATGCCAAAATACAATATTCTGAGGGATCACCATAAAACATTTCAAAGCATTTATTGTAGCTTTTTTCATAAAAAGCAAGGTCTATTACATGATGTGAACTTTGAATATGACCTGTTGTAGCGCTGCTTTTAAATACCGTTCCTATCTTATTGTTTCCGCAAACAATTTTAAGGGTTTTAAAAAAATTCACAGGTAAAAATGGAATTGAATCTATATCTGATACATTTTCAGGATGCTTATCAAGAAAATTACAAAATCTATTGTATTCAAAATTGTTTTGATATTGATGGTGAAATATTTCCAAGGCAGTTTCGTTAAAAGAAACCTTGTCATGCATGGAAAAAATTTTATTCATATTTAAATTAATTGCAGACAATTTTTAAAGTTTTGATAAATCTTATAATTTTTTTAATTTTACTTAAATAAAAGATTTGAATGAAAATCCGCTCAAAAATACTCTTTCTTTTAACAACGTTGCTTATTGTATCTATTACAAGCTGTGTGAAAAAAGTGGATTATCCAATCGAACCAATTATTAAGTTCGAAGAATTTAAAAGATTTAATAATGATTCCGCCTGGTTTATATTTTCATTTACTGACGGAGACGGTGATATTGGATTTAGAAAAGGTGACACCATTGCGCCATTTCTAGGGGATTATGCATATAACTTTTATATGGATTATTATGAAAAGCAAAACGGAGAATTTGTAAAAAACGAACTTATTCCTCCATTTTTCTATCGCATACCCGATGTTACACCAGATGGAAAGAATAAATCAATAGAAGGAGAAGTAATTGTAAGGATGAAGTTTTATTTTGATCCATCATCCGCGAACGATACCATTAAATATTCTGCATTTATATATGACAGATCACATAACAAAAGCAATATTATAGAAACCCAGGAAATAATTGTTGTTAAATAATTTTTCCAAAAACATTCCCATTTTAAAATCCTCAACCTCTTTTTCAACCCCTAATTCCTTTTAAAAGGCCATTTGTAAATCTGCCTTGTTTTCATTATATTTAATATTATTAAATCAGTTAATAATTTAAACTAAATTGAAAATGGAAAACACCGCTTATATTGGATTAAAGGTAGAATCCCTTCAGGGATTGTCTGAAAAGCTAAATGAATTACTTTGTAATTACCAGTTGTTCTATATGAATACAAGAGGCTTTCATTGGAATATAAAAGGAGACAAGTTTTTTGAACTTCATGCTAAATTTGAGGAGCTTTATAATGATTCATTAGAAAAAATCGATGTAATAGCAGAAAGAATTAAAACTCTTGGTTTTACACCTGTTCATGCTTTTTCTGATTACATTGAGGTATCGAAAATAAAAGAGGTAAAAAACCTGGGTGATGGAAAATCTGCAGTATCCTCAATACTGGACTCTATAAAGATATTAATCGCTATTGAAAGGGAAGCACTTGAAATTTCAGTAGAAGCACACGATGAAGGAACGAATGCATTAATGAGTGACTATTTAAGGGCCCTGGAAAAACAGGTATGGATGTTTAATGCCTATTTAGGAGAGCAATAGTTTTTCTGATTTAATTGCAAAATGAGATGATTTGCTGATGAATTAAGTTGAGGATGAATTCGTTTACTGATAGATGTGTGGATAATGAAATATTCGATGTACTTCAAAAATTAATACTATCGGCAAATCATTTAGTTAAATAATCTTGAAGTGTAATATGCTAATTTGCTTTTTCCACCCAATCGCCATGGGTTTTAATTAGATCAACCAATGCATCAACAGCTTCAATAGATGCTATGTTCTTTTTCACCACTTCTTTTCCTTTATAGAGCGTTATTTTTCCAATACCAGTTCCTACATAACCATAATCGGCATCTGCCATTTCTCCAGGGCCATTTACTATACAGCCCATAATGCCTATTTTCACTCCTTTAAGGTGATCGGTTACCTTTCTGATTTTTGCAGTGGTTTCCTGCAAATCAAATAATGTTCTTCCACAAGATGGGCATGAGATATATTCTGTTTTGGAAATTCTTGTTCTGGTGGCCTGAAGAATATTAAATGCAGTACTGTTAATATTTTTCACACTTCCGCATTCTGTTGCACTTATCATTATTCCATCTCCAAAACCATCAATAAATAAAGCTCCTATATCTGTTCCTGCATGAAGCTGCAGATTTTCTTCAGACAATTGCACATATTTTCTTCTAATAATAACCGGCACATCGATTCCTTTTTCTTTTAAAAGAAAAAAAAGTTGTCTTTGTTCTGCCATTCCATGTTCTACTGAAGTATCAACAATCAGAACAAGGCTTTTATCATTTTTAATATGGTCAAGATAGTCAGCAGTTAAGGTGTTTAAATTTATACTTATAAAATTTAAAAAAGCTGAGCGAATTTCAGAATCAGCATATTCCTGTACTGAAAAAAGGGGATACATTCTTTCTGTGTTAACAAAAGAATTTTCCCATATTTTGAAGTCATAAATAATTCCCAGAGTTCCTGGTATTTCAAAATCCACCGTGTTTTTTCCTGCATAAATAAAATCGCATGCAGAATCGGAAATGTTCCATTTGTCAAGAGGAACTGAATAATTATAGCCAACAGGAAATAAAGAAGCTGCTGAAATTTTTTCCTTATTACTAAAATCTGTAATAACTCTTGGGACATTAGTTGCCCCAATATTTAATACCTCTTTTGTTTCCCTTTTGCTATATTCAAATGGATTCCAAATTTCCAAAGCTTTTTCTTGTGATAGAAATTTTTGAACTAAGCCGGTTCTTGGTTTAGCATATCTTTCTACAAGTGCTTTGGCAACAGGTATTTCATATTCTGGTTCTTCTGTTAATGATACCCTGACAGTATCACCTATTCCATCTTCCAGAAGCGCACCTATGCCAACTGCAGACTTTATCCTTCCGTCTTCCCCTTCTCCTGCTTCTGTTACACCAAGATGTAATGGATACTGCATTCCTTGCTCTATCATTTTATTTACAAGTAATCTATAAGCCTGCACCATAACTTGGGTGTTACTGGCCTTCATAGATAGAACGATGTTATAATAATTCTGCTCCTCACAAATCCTCAAAAACTCCATTGCAGATTCTACCATTCCAAGAGGAGTATCTCCATAACGGTTTAAGATCCTGTCAGAAAGCGAGCCATGGTTTGTTCCAATACGCATGGCAGTTCCGTATTCTTTGCAAATTTTTACAAGTGGCAAAAAACGCTCGCGTATTCTCTCTAATTCAGAATTATAAGCAGCATCTGTGTATTCTATTACCTGGAATTTCTTTTTGTCTGCATAATTGCCAGGGTTTACCCTTACCTTTTCCACTATTCGGGCCGCATGTTCTGCTGCATTAGGAGTAAAATGAATATCAGCTACGAGAGGGGTAGTATAACCTCTATCAAATAATTCCTTTTTTATATTTTCCAGGTTTCTTGCCTCATTCATACTTGGCGCAGTGATCCTTACAAGTTCACATCCAGCCTCTATCATTCGTATTGACTGCTCCACAGTAGCAATAGTATCCATAGTGTCAGTGGTGGTCATAGACTGAATTCGGATAGGATTGTCTGCTCCAATAGTAAGATCACCTACATTTACAACCCTTGTTTTAAACCGGGAATAGGAATTTAAATCGTTGCAGTATTGAAATGGTGAATTGGTTTTCATTTTCTTATTTTAATCTAAGGCAAAGGTATTAAAAGAAGCTTTTATTAAAACCAATTTTTGAATCAATTGTTGTTGCTTAAATTAAGGGTTATAAATACCCATACAATAACCTTTTGCTTAAATCATTATTCGTTCTTAATTATCACCTTCTATTTTTTGATTTTATTTCTATGCTAATCTCTTAGAATCATCAAACTAATGCAGGGTTAACTTTCCCTTTTTTCGCTTAATACTCTTAAGCCAAACATTTGTAAAAATAGTTGCCAGTATAATCACAGTCCCAATATAAAATTCTTGGGTCATTTGTTCGCTTTCTTTGAATATAAGATAGGCCAGAATAATACCATAGACGGGTTCTAAATTTATCGTCATTGTTACTGTGAATGGGGTAAGTTCTTTCATTATTGAAATGCCTACTACAAAGGCAAAGGCTGTACAAATGAGTCCAAGTATTAGTAAATAAAAAAAATCGCTGGCAGAGAGGTTAAACATTCCAAGACTAAGCTTTGAGGTAAAAATAAAAAATACAGTAATTCCCAAAAAGCCTCCCATCATTTCATAAAAACCAACAGTTCCGGGATTGTATTTTGTGGCAAACTTTCCATTTATCACAGTAAACAGGGAAGCCATAAAAGCAGAAAACAAGGTATAAAATATTCCCAATCTATACTGTGTTTCAAAATTAAAAATAAGGTAAAGCCCAAAAAGAATGATTACTCCGAATATTGCTTCATAAAAAATTATTTTGCGTTTAAAAAACAGTGGTTCCAACAAGGCGGTAAATAAAGTTGCGGAAGATAATGTGGCAAGGGTTACAGAAACAGTAGAAACTTTAATTGCTTCAAAAAAAAAGATCCAATGCAAAGAAATTATGATTCCTGTTAATAAGAATTTTACTATTTCTTTAGTTGTTAGAGGCTGTATAATTCTTTTTGCAATAATAAAAACAAATATTCCCACAACAGCAATAAACATTCTGAACCACACCAATTCATCAGAAGGTATGGTAATAAGAGCTCCTAAAATGGCAGTAAAACCATAAATAAAAACAATCAGGTGTAAAAGCAGCAGGTTTTTATATTTCTCTAACATTAGGCCACAAATTTAGCTGAAAATAGTATTCATTTTCACTGTTGTCCGGTAAACATAAAAGAGATTCCTCCCTGTGGTCGAAAAGACTGGGTTTTTCAAGTCTTTTGTGGGAGAGAGGGGTTAAGTTGGCGCTTTGCCGCAACTTAACCCCTCTCTCATTGATATAACTGAATACCAGGTTTAGAATGGAGCGAAGAGAAATGAGGAATCTCTGATCCTTTTCCCCCAATTTATAAGTTAAATTTATGGTAAATGATTTTTTAAAAATAAGATATGCTAAATTTGTTACTATGTTAACAACTCCCATTTACCTGGATTATAATTCCACAACACCTGTTGATGAAAGAGTGCTAGAGGTTATGCTTCCCTATTTTAATCAAAAATTCGGAAATGCATCCAGTCGCACTCATTCTTTTGGTTGGATAGCGGATGAGGCTGTGAAAGTTGCCCGTAAACAAGTAGCCGAACTTATCGGTTGTATTGAACAGGAAATAATTTTCACTAGTGGCTCTACTGAGGCAATCAACCTTGCAATTAAAGGTATTTATGAGAATTATAAAAACAAAGGGAATCATATAGTAACAGTTAAAACAGAACACAAATCGGTTTTGGATGTTTGCAGGGCATTGGAAAAAAAAGGAGCCAGAGTCACTTATTTAGATGTTAGCAGTGATGGACTGATCAGTTTAACAGAATTAGAAAATGCTATAACACCACAAACTATTTTAGTTAGCGTAATGTATGCAAATAATGAAACAGGAGTGATTCAGCCTGTTAAACAGATTTCTGAAATAATACATGCAAAAGGAAGCATTTTTTTGAGTGATGCCACTCAGGCAATAGGAAAAATACCGGTTAACGTTAATGAAGACGGAATAGATCTATTGGCTTTATCTGCACATAAAATGTATGGGCCAAAAGGAACAGGTGCTTTATATATTAGAAGGAAAAATCCTCGTGTATCGCTTGTTCCTCTTTTAGAAGGAGGAGGACATGAAAGGGGACTTCGCTCCGGCACTTTAAATGTTCCTGGAATTGCAGGATTTGGAAAAGCATGCGAAATAGCAAAAAATGAAATGGATGCTAATTTGTCAATTAGGATTTTAAGGGATAAATTACAACAAAGCCTTTTACAGTTAAAAGGATCAAAAATTAATGGAAGCATTGAAAAAAGGCTTCCCAATACACTTAATATTTCTTTTGAAGGAATAAAAGCAGAAAATTTAATAATTAAAGCACGGGAGCTTGCCTTTTCGACAGGTTCAGCGTGCACATCAGCAGTTATGGAACCTTCACATGTACTAAAAGCAATGGGAGTTTCAACTGAAAATGCTTATGGTGCCATCCGTTTTAGTCTGGGAAAGTATACAACAGAAGAGCAAATAAATCTGGCTATAGAAACGATAACTGAAGAAATTGTTAAAAAGGGTAACCAATAGCAATATTCAATACCAGTCTCTGCCCTCTCCATTCTGGGCTACCAAAATCTATAGCGTTAATTACCCAGCGCTCCCCTTGTGGTTGAAAAGGCTCACGGAGTGGTATACCCATATCAAATCTCAGGACAAAGAAATCCACATCCAAACGTAAGCCAAAACCGGTACCGACAGCTATTTCAGTATGAAACCGGTTAATATTAAATTGTCCTCCTGGGGTTCCTGGATTCTCACGAAAGGTCCAGATATTGCCTGCATCAAGAAATACAGCCCCTTTTAACATTGCAATTATCGGAAATCTGTATTCCAGATTGCCTTCCAGTCTAATATCTCCTGTTTGATCCAGAAAAAAGACTGGCCCCTCGCTCCCATTTGTAGTATCAAAGCGTGAAGTACGATAAGTTCCAGGACCTAAAGAGCGAGGCAAAAAAGCACGAATGCTATTTGAGCCACCAATAAAGAACTGTTTTACATAAGGTAAAGTTGTTGCATTACCATAAGCATAGCCAACCCCAGTAATAAATCTGGTGGCTATTCGACTAAGAGTCGTAGGACGGAAATAATATCTAAAATCAATTTCTCCTCTTGCATATTGTGCATAAGGAATACCTAAAACAAGATAAGGCTGCTCCTCTGTAGTAGGATTTTCTCTATAAGTCAGTTGTGACAAATGCATTGTGTTACCAGCCAAATCAATGGTTCCTCTAAAAAAATAATTGTGTTTTTTTTGCTCCTCGATTAAATCATTATAAGTAAAAGTGTATACACTACCGAATATTAGTTGATTTTCAAAACTTCTTCTTAATATCGGATTATCAGAAAGTATTCTTCTAAATTGTTCGCTCTCATTTCCTAATCTAACATAGTTAAGAGATATTGGATTAAATTCATGAATCTTCACTCTGGATTCACTCCAGAGATAACCAAAGGAAGCATTAAATGAATTTAGCCAGAAAAACTGTACTCTGTTTAGCATCTGATAACCCAAAACCACTCTTGTTTTTGGAATAAAGCTTATGGGCCTATCTGGGTTTAGATTAAAAGGAGCTATAAACCGTGGTACTTGAAGCTCTGTGTTAATTCCAAATTCATATGAATTAAGCCCACGTTGCCTTCCACCAATCAGAGTTTCATAGTTTGCATTTAAGTTTACAATAAATAGTTCTGCACCTCGGAATAAATTCCTGTTACGATAATTGGCACTTACCCCAGGCCCAGCAAAATTATTTGATTTAGAAACCCCTCTCAATTCAAGTCTGACTGTTCTTTTAAGCAGAGGGGTGAGATTAATATACGCGTTTAATTTACCGGTATCTCCTTCTATTTGTAAATCAATAAAGCGGATATTTACAAATTGAAAAGTCCCCAAACCCATTAAATGATTTAAAGTTACTTGGTGATCTCTACGGGAATACCTGTTCCCGTTTCTTAAAAATACTGTTCTCTTGAAAACCTCCGGCTTAAAATCTACATTTTCATCCAATATATATAAGCCATTTACCCGAATGGTATCTGCTTTGGAAATTCCCAACTGCTGTTCATCTAAAGAATAATTTGTATTGATTATTACTTTTTCTATTATATATGGAACTTTAGCATTTAAAGGCATGTCCTCTTTTATACTCAGAAAAACATTTACTTCTCTACTTCCCCTAGTACTATCGATCTTAAAAATCAGATAGTCAGGATTAAAATAAAAATAACCGAGATTTTTAAGGGTTGAGTCTATTCGAACTCTTTCTGCTATAAGTTTTTCTAAATTATACGGCTCATTTATTTGAAGAAGACTGTTAATACTACTCTTTCTGATTTGCAACTCTAATTCACTTGGTCCTGTTGGGAAAGAAATACTTTTTATAAGGTATGGCTTTTGAATAGTTGCAACATATTCAATTGTAGCTTTCTTGTTCTTCTCAATAATATCATATGAAACTTGCGGTGTAAAATGACCAAAATTTTCCAATCTGTTTTTGAGCAATTTATTGTTCAATTCCAAGGGAACCTGACTCAGTAATACAGGAGCTTCTCCGAATTCATTTTTAATCCAGTACCGTACCCCTTTTTCTTTTTTTGGTTGACCGGCCCAATTATATATTGATAATCGAGGCCTTAATATTCCAAAAACAGTTTTATTTGGTTCAGGTCGTATTACCTCCTGCATTTCAGTTATTAATTCAGCTTCCTGAGATATTTCATCCAGGGAATTAATTTTGACCTCAGCACCTGTATACAACACTTCTCCTTCTGCTAAATATCGGGTGTTACTACATGAGCTAAAAACCAAAACTACAAAAGCTAAAAAGAATACGTTTTTAAAAATAATTGTATTTTTAAATCTCGTTTTAACTTTAACAACTGCTGTAGTTCTTATCATCCCTATTTCATCATCCATTTAATTCTTTGCTCTCCATTTTGTTTACAAGAAAATCATTCATTCTATTCTTCTTCCTTTATAGGAGTCCCTTCAGGAGTTATATATTCACTTGATTCATCCTCCTTATCTTTTTTTCCGTTATTTTTATTGTTCTTAAAAATGTTTTTGAATTTATTAAAATCCTTTGAAAAAATCAAAGAAAGCCCTGTTTCAACAACATCACCATCTAGGAGCATTTGAAATTCATTTTTTCTAAAAGCTCTCAGGCGGTATCTTCCATCAGGGGTAAGAAGATATTCAACAGCCACATCCCCTGCAATATCACTGCCCGATTGTCTTCTTCTCCTTTCGCCTTCTACATCAACTCTGCCGCCAACTTCCACCCTTAATCTATCATCCAGGAATTCTCTTTCCAGAGCTACTTGCAGCTCAGTGGCATCCTGATAAGATGCCACATCAAAAGTAAGATCCACTCCTCTTAAATGCTGACTTGCTAACTGATTAAGCTGCTGGGTAAGAATTTTTGAAGCACTTGATCTTGCTGTAGCGGTTAGTCCACCTCCCTCACTAGGCTCAAGAGGATCGGGAGCTAAAAACCTGTTCAATACAAGCAAAGCAAACACCTGTTTATTTAACTCATTTTCTTGTTCATTAAGAATTTGAAGGCGCCTGTTTACCGTACCGTCCAGTGCCCCTTTTCTATCCTCAGGAAGTTTAATATCGAAATTTATTTGAGGTTGAAGCATTTCACCTTTCATATTCAAAAACACCTGGAAAGGCAAGGGTTGGTTTAAAGCCCTTTGTTGCTGATCATCCATTTGGCTGGTTTGAGTTTCCATTAATGGAAGAGGAGAAGTTCTAATTGTATAGATGGCACTAATATCAACATCCGCATTTAGTGGATCTCCGGTCCAAGTTATGCTGCTTCCTTTTCTAATAGTAAAATCTCTTTTTATTAAATCATAAAAAGAAAGTCTATAATTCCCTTCATTTATTTCATAAATCCCGGTTAATGTCATAGCCCCGCTTGGATCCATACTAAAGCTAATTGTTCCACCACCCTGTACCTCAAGAAAATCACCAGTGGTTTGATCTATAATTATACTTAGGATAGCAGCCTGATCAATTGTAATATTTGCCCTTACATCAATTCCTTCTATTTCAGTTCGAACAATCTCCGTTTCTTTTCCATTTTCCATAATAGAACTCAAGGTGTCTTTTTGTACACTTATAAATTCAACAATACCATCCCTTTCAACTGCAGCAACTTCTTCATCGGGAATAACATAGGTAATATTGGAGCCCTCTAATAAATTTACTCTTGCGTCTACAACAGGATTGTTTAAATCCCCTCTAATCCTCAAATCACTGTCAACAATAATAGTTCCGTAGTATAAATCTCCTTCCTCCTCAGTTGTATTTAAAGCTAAAAATCTTTTTGTTGTAACATTCAATTTAAAGAACATATCCCTGTAATTTTCTGTTAAAATGTAACCATCAACTATGGCAGTATTTTCAAGAGTATCCCTTATGGTTAATTTATTAAAATCAATTCCTTTTTTATCAAACAAAATAAGTTCATCTTTTAAAGTAAAATAAGCATTCAGGGGAACAAGGTTAAAACCGGCCTGTTGAAAATTCATGGTGCCATTAATATCTGGTTTCTCTACAGTACCTGTTACCAAAAGATTTCCTCTTAAACTTCCTGTTAATTCAGTAACTGTTTCCTCAACAAAAGATTCGATTGAGGAAAGTTCTAACTTTCTTACATCGATAACAAAATCAAGTCCCTGGGATTTTTGTTCATAAGTTCCTGTAAAATTGACTTCGTTTTGCTGACCTGTTATAGATGCATCAATGTTAAATAAGTTTGCATACAATGATTTAGCCTGAATATTTATATCACCCAGTGTATCTTCCTTATAACTAAAATTAGCAATGGCCAAATCAGATGAAAATGCAAAATAATCTTGCTGAAGACCTAAAATCAGAACTTCGCCATCAATTACACCTCTGTATAATCTTTCATTATCCTCTTCAATAATTTTAGAAATACTTCTAATTTCAAAGTTTTTAAATACCATTTCCAAAGTATCAGCTGGTAATTTTCCTTTGGTATTTATTGAAAGAAATTGATTGTCTTTCTCCAACACAAGATTATTTACTTGAATCCCCTTTTCAGTAAATCTCAATAAATTATCAGAAGGAATATTCCACTGATCATAATTAAGGATTAGTTGCATTGGAAGCAAATGCACAGTGTATTCGTTTTCCAGACTCCGGATTAATGCAGACAAAGCAAATTTTTCTCTATTATTATTGTCTACAAGATTGAAACGGGCACTGATCAAATCATCCGCTACAGCTCCAGAAAGGGCTGGGTTCTGTAAAGTTACAGAGGGGTTTGAAATTTCTGCTAGAAAAACAGAATAAGTTAAGGCTTTAGGGCCTGAATTAATATTTACGATCAATGAATCAACAGTAATATCTTCGTAAATTATCAAAGGAGCCTTTACCAGTAAATTCAGATCTGATGTATAACTGTTATAGCTTCCCTTAATATCTATTTTATCGAATTCCTGCAACTCTGGAATAAGTACTTCTGTTAGAATCAAAGCATCCTTAACAGCAAATTGAAAATCGAAATTTTGAGGTTTTAGTTCCTTTTGATTAACTTCTTCTGTTAAATGAAGGTTAAAATGTTGATTTATGTGTTTTTGAATTTCAAGACCTAAATCAGAGGGGTTGATAATGCCCGAAATTTCAGCTGTTAAAAAATCTGAAATAAGAGTCATTCTTTTTTTAACCCCTTCCTTTGTTGAAGTAAAAACAGCAGTATCTAACCTGTATGACTCTTCATTCTTGATAATTAAAACGTCTCGAATTCCTATCTTTCCAATTATATTATCAATGTCATTTCCTGAAACATTAGCTGTTAATGCTCCCTTTACCCTTATATCTTCCTGAGAAAAATTAAGAGCACGTAAATCTGCTCCTTCAAGAAGTATATCAGCAGTAATATCTGGAATTTCTTTACTAAAATCAACATTCCCATTAAAATCAAAAGCAAGATTTTCATCCGCTAGATTAATATACCCAGTAAAATTTTGATTAAGTACTACACCTTCTATTCTTAAATCATTGTATTCGTAATTATTAACAACTGCCTTTTTAACATTTGCATTTAAATTTGCTTGAATATCTTTAAGTGCAAGTCCCTTTCCCTTTACCTGTGCCACCATTTCAAATTTACCCAGCAATTCTTGCTGTTTAAGCAGTTTTCCTGCTTCTAAATCTACAACTGAAAGGTGAGCAGTATAAGTTCCCGTATTTAAAACAGTATCAATTTTCATTACAACATCTGCCCCTATATTACCAAGCGAGGTATTTAAATTCATTATGCTTTTAAAATCATAAATAGTCCCAAGGAAATTTCCATTTAATGCCATTATTTCCGGAATAGTGATATTCTCAGGTAATAATGTATCCGGAATCAGGGATTGTACATCTTTTTTACTTGTATTAATTAAAATTTTATCGAGCATGAAAAATGCTTGTTCATAATCAGGCAATCCTTTAATATTGCCATTAACAAAAAGATTGGTTGAGGCAGAATACCTTAAATTGAAATTATTTATATTTATATCGGAAACTAAACCTGAAAGTTCACCTTCAAAAGAAACTTTTCTTCCTAGGTTGTCGGCAATAAACTGGTTTTCTATCAATTCATGATTGAAATAAATCAGATCATTAACTCCTACATATGAGTTTTGAAAATTAGCCATTAAATATAATTGAGCAGGGCTCTCAGAAATAGCTTCTATTGAAGGGTATTTGATTTCGACATGGTTAGCAATAAGACTATGGCCTGTTTGTAAAAACAATCCCTCCAGATGTGTTGCTTTCTGATTAAATCTAAGTCTTGTATTTAATTGCTTAATTTCAAAACCGCTCTTCTCAACAAAGGACAATTGATTTATATCAGCCAGGATACTGTCTTGCATATAATAAACATCCTTTGCAGCAAAATTAAAACTTGAAACCAAAAGGTTATTAAAATCAACTCCTTTATCCTGAGTTTTTTCAGCCAAGTTATTATACTTAAATGAAACAGACGAGAAGTCAATTTGACCTAATTGGGCTTTCCAGTTATTTTGATCCTCGCTACTTTCCTGTGTTTTCTCAGTTTCCTCAATAGACGGCTGATTAACAGAAAATGAGATATCACTGTTATGAACAACTATTTTTTCCAAATCAACATTTTGAGATGTGAGATCAAGACTTAAACCAGTAAAATTAAACTGTTCCATAAAAAGCTTAAGATCCTGATCTCCTTGAATATCAGAATAAGCAACATGAATATTTGAAAAGTTCAGATTTTCAACACTTATAAAAGGAAGCTGGGTAGTTAAAGTGTCTTCTTCCACATTATTGTATGGAGCAAAGGAATGATAAGAAATAGTTGCATTTTGCAAATCAACATCATCCACAAAATACTTGTTTTGATCCAAATCCAGGTCATCCAAATTCACATTAAAATAACCAATGCTCACATTTGTATTGCTTGCCAAAACCTGGTCATCCATTGTGAAATTTATTTTTTTCAGTTCAATATTATAAATGGCAAAATCCCATTGACTTTCATCCTGTTTGGGCTTTTCAAGTGTGTCGCCATTTGCAAAGGCGTTTATAATAAAATCAAAATTAAATGTACTATCTGGAAGGGTTCTATAAATATGTGCAGTAACGTTCTCCAGATATAGTGAATTTATTTGGACCTTGTTATTAAACAGTGCAAATAAGTCTATATCAACTTTAAATTCCTGGCTATACCATAGTGTATCATTCAATTGATCTTGAACAAAAACTTCTTTAATCTGAATTTTTTTGGGAAGGTCTAATCTAATTCTGGAAATTTCCACTTTGGTTTCAAGCGTCCTTGATAAATAGCTGGAAGCAGTTGAGCCTAATTTCTTTTGAACCTGGGGAATTTGAAGCAAAATAAAAACCAACACAAAAAGAGAAAACAACGAAACTATTATCCAGGCTACTATTTTAAAAAAAATGAAAAAATATTTTTTCGCACTGTTACTATTCATTTTGTGTTTTTAATCGTTTTTGGCCTTTTTTACATAATTAAAAGATGCAGTTATATTGCCAATATATAGCTTTATTAAATCCTTTAAAATAAAGAAATTAACCCATTAAAGTCAGCAGTGACAATCAGGATGAGAAATATTTTCTACTACAAGGGGAAAGTAGGTTAGCAAAAATACATTTACACCAAACTTTTAATTGTAAAAAAACATTAGAACAAAATACTATTTATAAATAAGAGGATGAAAAAAAACATCCTCGCATCTGTTGTAAATAATATCATCAAGCTCTAAAAGTGAAGCAATGGCAACTTGAGAATAATTTTGAGAGGCATTCCCAAAACTTCTGTACTTAGTTTGCCAAAGCTGGGTTATAAGGCTCATCTCGCCTGTAACTGGTTGTAATACATTTATAGCTCCTCCTACATTTCCTGCACCAGCATGATAAATATGAAGTACAAATAACCTAAACCACAAATCTGTTTCATTATATCTTATATTATGTCTTGATAATATTTCCTTAGCATGAGGAATACAAACAGTTCTTATCAATTTTGCTGCCCCTGCTGCAGATTTATCAAAATCCTTACGCTCATCCTCTATATTATTTACTTTCATTCCCATTTGTATTGCAACGCTTTTCATTAATTGGAATGAACCACAGGCTCCAACATTTGATTTTGCGCATTTTCCAGGACTTTCAATAAGTAAAATCGTTTGTGCGTAAAATGGATCGGTTTTTTCCTGTTCAAAAATAAATATCCCTCTGTCTATTGTCTGAATTGCTCCTTCAAAATCATAAAAATCGGCTTTTCCTACTGAATAAAATATTTTCTCATCAGAATTTAAATTGTATAATTTTCTAACGCTGTCACGATATGCTTCTTTATGTTCGGCTGATTGCCTTTCCCAGTTTTTATTAGAAAAGGTTGCAATCATCCTTCTGGTACTACCCACATTTACAATACCAGAATCGGGAGAAAGCTTAATAATAGTTCTCCAAAACATTGTTTGGGCCAGAGTATCAAGCCTTTGACCATAAAGCTCGGGTATTTGTATAAAAAATCGACCTACGGTATCCCTAAGATTTACAACCTCCATTTTATTAAATTCAGCTCCCGCATGAACACTGACAACAGGTTCAGTATAAATTTCTTTTGCTGGAAACCAAAATAGAATTGAAAAAAAAGGTACAAATATCAGGTTATTCATATATTTATAATTTTACAAAATTACTGTTTGACAAAACTCCAATTACAAAATATGGTATAATACGGTGAATAATGAAAAATAATTACACTAAAATGAAAATAAATTTTCAAGTCTTATTTCAGAGCTTCAAAAATACACATTCTCAATGGAATGGAAAAACCATGCCAATACATTAAAAAACTCCATTTCTATTAAAATTTCCTTTGTTAATTGGAAAAACAAATTTCTATACACGTAGCACTAATGAGTTCTGAAATAAGGCAATAAGTGTAAATTTACTGGGGAATACTTATAAAAACACAAACAATAAGTGATTAAATTTAATGTTTTATTATTAACATTAATATTTTTTTTATTAACTTTGCAAACTTTATTTGAAAATGTTTGATCTTAAGCAATTATCGATACCTTTTGTAGGTTTAAAAGAAGGTGAATATCAGTTTAAGTACACGATAAATGAATCGTTTTTTGAAAAACTCGAATATTCAGAAATAAAAAAGGGCCTATTTAATATTCGCCTTTTTTTATTAAAGCAAAGCAATATGCTTACTCTGAATTTTGAAATTGAAGGAACTGCCACAGTGGAATGTGACAGGTGTCTGGATGAATTAGAGGTTCCATTGGAAACTAAACAAAGGTTGTTTATTTCTTTTGGAGATTCAACTCATGAAGAAACAGATGAAGTATTTGTTTTATCTCACAATGAGCAGGAGATAAATATTTCTCAATTCATTTACGAGTATATTATATTAGCAATTCCATTGGTACACAGTCATCCGGAAGGAGAATGCAACCCTGAAATTGTAAAAAAATTAGAAGAATTAAAACCAAAAATTAATAACACAGATCCCCGTTGGGATATTTTAAATAAACTTAAATAACTATAAATTAACATACAATGGCGCATCCTAAACATCGAATCTCCAAATCGAGAAGAGATAAAAGAAGAACTCACGACAATGCAGTACCTCCAACAATTGCATTTTGCCCAACAACAGGCGAACCTCATCTGTATCACAGAGCTCACTGGCATGAAGGCAAACTTTACCATAAAGGCAAAGTAATAATCGAAAAGCAACAACAATAGTTAATCCTATTGAATAAAGATTAGGAACTTTTTTCCCTTTATTCGATTTTAGGAATAATTGATGAAATTAGGTTTAGATATTATGGGCGGAGATTTCGCACCTGAGGTAACTACTCAAGGTGCGATTCTCGCTTTGAAGCAACTTCCTTCTGAAGTTAAAATAGTTTTAATCGGCAATTCCGAATTAATCATCCCTATTCTTAATTCTTCTGGTGTATCTCCAGATAACTTTGAAATTGTGCACACAACAGAAGTTATTGAGATGGGAGAACATCCTACCAAAGCTTTTGCAAAAAAACCAAACTCCAGTATTGCTGTTGGTTTTAGCATGTTGAAAGAAAAAAAAATCAATTGCTTTGCCAGTGCAGGGAATACAGGTGCTATGCTTGTAGGCTCAGTTTACACAGTAAAGTCCATTGTAGGCGTGATAAGGCCATGTATTACCTCTTGTCTTCCAAAAGAGAATGGAAAAGCTGGGATTTTACTTGATGTTGGGGCAAATGCAGATTGCAGACCTGATGTTTTGTATCAATTCGGGCTTCTTGGATCAATTTATGCCAAAAACATATTTGGCATTGACAAACCAAGGGTAGGTTTAATTAATATTGGGGAAGAAGAAAAAAAAGGAAATTTACTGGCTCAGGCTGCCCATGAATTAATGAAGGACACCACTGAATTTAATTTTATAGGGAATATTGAAGGCCGTGATATTTTTAATGAAGATGTGGATGTTATGGTATGCGATGGTTTTACCGGAAACGTAGTTTTAAAAGAGGCAGAAGCATTCTACAATTTAATTAAAAGAAGAAATATTAACGATGAGTTTTTTGAACGATTTAATTACGAAAATTATGGAGGAACTCCAATTTTAGGCGTAAATGCCAATGTAATAATCGGACATGGGATTTCCAGTGACATTGCTATTAAAAATATGCTTAATTTATCAAGAGATATAGTTGAAGCAAACCTTTCAGAAAAAATTAAAGAAGCTTTTCAATAATGACAAAAATAAGAGCAGCTATTACAGGGGTACAGGGTTATTTACCCGATTATGTATTGACCAATAAAATTCTTGAAACAATGGTAGACACCACTGAGGAGTGGATCATATCAAGAACAGGAATAAAAGAGAGAAGAATTTTAAAGGGGGCAGGAAAGGCAACTTCAGACATGGGTGCTGAAGCGGTAAGACTATTATGTGAAAAAAGAGGCATTTCTCCTGAGGAAATAGATTTAGTAATTTGCGCTACAGTTACTCCGGATATGGTTTTCCCTGCTACAGCCAATATTATATGTGACAAAATAGGAGCTAAAAATGCATGGGGTTATGATCTGGCCGCGGCTTGTTCAGGCTTTCTTTTTGCTTTAGCTACCGGATCTCAATTCATTGAATCGGGCAAACATAAAAAAGTAGTAATAGTTGGGGCAGATAAAATGTCCTCAATCGTTGATTATACTGACCGTACTACTTGTGTACTTTTTGGCGATGGATGTGGTGCTGTACTTTTGGAGCCAAGTGAAGATGGAAATGGAATCATGGATACTATTTTAAAATCGGATGGTTCAGGAAGAATATATTTATATCAAAAAGCGGGAGGGTCTTTAAACCCAGCCAGTGTTGAAACTGTTGCTGCAAAAGAACATTTTATTTTTCAGGAAGGTCAGCCTGTGTTTAAGGCAGCTGTTAAAGGAATGGCCGATGTTTCTGCAGAGATTATGGAAAAAAACAATCTAAAATCTGAAGATGTAGCATATCTTGTTCCTCACCAGGCTAACAAAAGAATAATAGATGCAACTGCCAACAGGATGGGAATAGGCATGGATAAAGTAATGTTAAACATCCAAAAATATGGCAATACTACCTCCGGCACTATCCCTTTATGTCTTTGGGATTGGGAAAAACAACTTAAAAAGGGCGACAACATCATTTTAGCTGCCTTTGGAGGAGGATTTACATGGGGAGCCATTTATATAAAATGGGCATACGACTCAAAATAGAATATTCATCATTACATATTTTTATATCTTTACCAAAAATTTTATAAAGGAATATTATGGACATTAATGAAATTCAGGCCCTGATAAAATTTGTTGCCAAATCAGGTGTAAGTGAAGTTGAACTAGAAACAAAAGGTTTTAAAATTGTTATTAAAACGCCTAAAACCGAGCAGGTAATGATGCAGCAGGCTCCTATGCAAATGGTACAAGCAGCCCCATTGCAAGCTATGGCTCCAGTTCAACAAACCCAGGCAACTCAAGCAACAACGCCAGCAGAAACTCCTGCAAATGAAGAGAGTAAATATATTGAAATTAAATCTCCGATGATTGGAACTTTCTATCGTTCCGCTGGACCAGATAAACCATCTTTTATCAATGTAGGAGATGAAATAAATGCTGGGAAAGTTATTTGTATAATTGAAGCAATGAAACTTTTTAACGAAATTGAATCTGATATTAAAGGCAGAATCGTTAAAGTGCTTGTTGAAGACGGAAAGCCTGTTGAATACGACCAGGTATTATTTTTAGTTGAACCGGCATAAATAAAAACTTTTCTATGTTTAAAAAAATACTTATCGCCAATAGGGGAGAAATTGCCCTTAGGATAATACGCACCTGCAAGGAAATGGGGATTCATACAGTAGCAGTTTATTCTACTGCTGATAAAGAGAGTCTACATGTTAAATTTGCTGATGAAGCTGTATGTATCGGACCACCTCCGAGTAAAGATTCTTATTTAAATATTCCCAATATTATTTCGGCTGCTGAAATTACTAACTCTGATGCAATTCATCCTGGTTATGGATTTTTATCTGAAAACGCAAAATTTTCGAAAATTTGTGGTGAACACGGAATAAAATTCATTGGCGCTTCCCCTGAAATGATTAATGGAATGGGTGATAAAGCCTCTGCTAAAGCAACAATGATTAAAGCAGGAGTTCCAACTGTTCCTGGTTCCGAGGGAATACTTACTGATATTGAAACAACTAAGAAAACAGCTAAAAAAGTAAAATACCCGGTTATACTAAAAGCCACAGCTGGTGGAGGTGGTAAGGGAATGCGCATTGTTTGGAAGGAAGAAGATATTGAAGCAGCCTGGGATTCAGCAAGACAAGAGGCAGCGGCATCATTTGGAAATGATGGCATGTATATGGAAAAATACATAGAAGAACCAAGACATATTGAAATTCAAATAGTTGGAGATCAATTTGGAAAAGTTTGTCATTTATCCGAAAGAGATTGTTCTATACAAAGAAGGCATCAGAAACTTGCCGAGGAAACACCATCTCCATTCATGACTGACAAGTTAAGAAATGCAATGGGTGAGGCTGCAATAAAAGCAGCATCAGCAGTGAATTATGAAGGCGTTGGCACAGTAGAATTTCTAGTAGACAAACACAGAAATTTCTATTTTATGGAAATGAATACACGTATTCAGGTAGAGCATCCTATTACAGAAGAAGTAATTGATTATGACTTAATAAGAGAGCAAATATTAGTTGCGGCTGGTATTCCTATTTCTGGCAAAAACTATTTTCCTCAACAACATGCAATTGAATGCCGTATTAATGCTGAAGATCCATTTAATGACTTTAGGCCTTCTCCAGGAAAAATAACAACTTTACATACACCTGGTGGACACGGAATAAGAGTAGATTCTCATATTTATGCCGGATATACTATTCCTCCCAATTATGACTCTATGATTGCAAAGTTAATAACTGTAGCCCAAACAAGAAAAGAAGCTATAGCTAAAATGCACAGAGCATTGAGTGAATATGTAATAGAAGGAATAAAGACTACAATTCCATTCCATATAAAACTCATGGAGCATGAGGATTTTATAAAAGGGGAATACACTACTAAGTTTATAGAAAATTTCGATATTAAGAAATAAAAAAAAGGCTGATAAATAATCAGCCTTTTTTTTTAAACTTTAGCTACGGGAGCTCCGGTGAGGGTTTCTAAATCTCTATCAAATAAATAAAGACCTCCTTTATCATTTCCAATTAATTTAAGCTTGTCTAATATATTTTTTGCAAGGGCCTCCTCTTCTATTTGTTCAGCAACATACCATTGTAAAAAATTATGTGTGGTGTAGTCCTTTTCTTGTAAACATGCTTCAACTAATTTATTTATTTCCGTTGAAACCATTACTTCATGGCTGTGTACTTGTTCAAACACATTTGGCAAGGAATCAAATTCTCTTGCTGGCTCTTGTAAAGCAGTGATTAAGGCTTTGCCTCCTCTTTCATTAATATACTTAACCAATTTAAGCATGTGTAAGCGCTCTTCGTCAGATTGCCTGTATAGAAAGTTAGATACTCCGTTAAGTCCGTTATTTTCGGCCCATGAGGCCATTGCAAGATAATATTGAGAGGAAAAGCCTTCCAGTTCAACTTGCTCGTTTAATTTCTTTTCTATTGTGGAAGTAAGCATAATATTTAAATTTTAAGATGAATAATTATGTAAAACTAAAAGAGGTTTATCAGTCTGAAAAACCATAGTCTTAGTCATACTGGTGTGAAAAAGGGATTCAAATAAAGTGTATTTTTTTGCTATCATAACAGTCCAATCAGGATTATTTGCATCAACTAGCTCTCTTATCCCTTCAATAATGTCTCCCTTGACAGCAAAAAATATTTCTGTTTTTATATTTCTAAAATAATCATTTAACTTGAGCTGAAGTTGTGATTTTTCTACAATCTGGTTTTCAAATTCAGCAATAACTGTATAAATCTGCAACTGAGCTTTAATAGAGTTAACAATTTCAGACAAAAATCTCAAATCTTTTGTATTGTCAATTTCTTTCATATCATAAGCAAAGCCAACCTTTTTAGGAAGTGAATAAACAGCCCTGGCTGGAACTGCCAAAACCGGACATTCTACACTTTTAATTACACTTGCAGTATTACTTCCTATAATTGATTCAATTAACCCGCTTGCACCTTTAGTGCCCATCACAATTAAATCTATATCATTCTCTTTTATTAAATCAGAACTAAGGCTTACAACATCTCCAATTCTACTTTTGGTTGAAATTTCCACAGTAGAATATCTTGGAGTTTTCTTAATCCTTTCCATGGTCAGCTTTAATCCTGCCTCTGAATCTTCTTTAAGTATATCCATTACTGAAACCATCATGTCTGCCCTATTATATGGCATCTGATAGGCATTAAGAAGGATAATTTTTGAAGAAGTGAGTAAAGCTAATTCAAGTGCATAATCTAATGCATTATTTGCGTTTTCGGAAAAATCAGTGGGGCATAAAATATTTTTCATGTGTCAAACTATATAATGACCTAAATATAGGAATTCTTAATCAGAAATTGAAAGACAAAAGTATTAATTAATAACTCAAAAAATGAATTTTTAATTAATTTCTTATTCCTATAGCAAGAATATTTATACCTGTTTAGTATTTCCATTCCAGTTTTTAACTTCTTGCTGAAGTTATTCTTTTTGATTAACAATTTTAAGGTCTCCTGTTTTTTCAAGGATAGATCTAAATTGCATACTCATAAAATTATTATCTGGTTGTAAATTGACAAGGAAAGCTATTAGAAAACAGATATAATTAAACAGGTGGTCCTTCGCACTTTCCCAGTTAACAAATATTCCTTTGAACTTTCTTTCTAATTTGAAAAAGCAAGGAAAGCTGATTAATATTTAACACAGAGTATAAAGGAAGGAGATAAAATTTCTTCCCGACTTTTACTGTTTCTTTAATGAAACTTCAAACTCTGTTCTTTGATTTATTTTATGAAGATTGTCCGGACATATTACATCATCACTACAATGATTTAATAATTTTTTCTCACCATGTCCAATGGTAATGATTCTTGATGGATTAATCCCTTTGGATACAATATGATTCTTTGCTGAATTTGCTCTTCTTTCAGAAAGTTTCTGATTGTATTCAGATGTTCCCCTTGAATCAGTATGTCCATTAATTTCAAGCATCATATCCTGATTGTCTTCCATAGCTCTTACTGCTTTATCTAAAATTTTAGCTGCTTCAGGTAATATTTCATGACTATCAAAATTATACTGAACATATTCAATTTTAATAACCTTATCCGTCTTATTGTCTTTAAGGTCTTTAATCTTTACCCATGTATCTTCAATTGACACAGTGGTTAAAGTATTGTATTCTGTAGGAAGAAATGTAAAGGTGAATGAGCCCTTTTCTGCTTTAGCCGTTTTTATTAAATTCCCTTTATTATCAGTTAGATAAAGTGAAGTGAATTTAAATTTGGTGTCAGTGCTCATATCAACATTAACCATATAATTGTTATCTGGAGGTAAATTGGTAAACTTAAAAGCCCCATCAATATCAGATAGAGTAAACTCTACTAT
Organism: Bacteroidota bacterium; assembly: GCA_030856445.1. Classification (GTDB taxonomy): domain Bacteria; phylum Bacteroidota; class Bacteroidia; order JACCXN01; family JACCXN01; genus JACCXN01. The sequence continues at coordinate 6,698 of JALYPI010000080.1, read as the reverse complement.
TTGCCCCTGTTCATCAATCAAGTCCACTTTAATTCCTGACGCAGGTGTTTTAAGTTTTTCATCCTGGTATATCTTTCCTTTAAATTCAATACGAAGGGCAGTATTAAATTCTTCCACCCTTCCAAGTTTGGCAAGATCCGAAGGCAATAATTGAAAATTGAATTTTTTTGTTCCAGAAAACAGAACCTTTACCATATTACCTTGTTTATCTAAAAGATAAATTGTCTGATTGGTAATCTTCTGATTATTCTGATCAATATCAATCACATAATTCTCATGAGGATCTAACTTAGAAAACTTAAATGCTCCTGATTCATTTGTATTCGTTTTTTGAATTGATTTACCCTTGGAATTCATCAATAATACTATTAAATCTTTTATCGGTTTTTTGGAATCTTTATCTGATACAATTATTCCCGATAATTCGATTTTAAATACAGTATCATCCTCTTTTAATGTAAACAAAGCACTGGAAAAAGAAGGTAAAATTTCAAAATTAAACCTTCCCTGATTAGCCATTATTTCATTAATTATTTTACCATTTGCATCTGCTAAAAACAATTGCTTTGTATTCAGCTTGGTATCATTTTGATCCACACTGACTATATAATTGTGATCAGGTGGAAGATTTACAAAATTAAAATTACCTTGTTCATCCGTTTGAACTGTTTGCATTACTTGTTTATTTTCATTCAGCAGATTAACTTTTGTATGTGCTGCAGGTGTTCCATTTTTATCAGAAAAAATTTTTCCTTTCATCTCCAGGTTATCGGGCTCCTGGATTTTTTTAAGAACAAAAGCATAAGAAGGAAGCATTTCAAAGGAGTAATTTCCATTTTGAAATGTGATTTTCCTAACAATGTTCCCATAATTATCGGCTATAAATAATTCCTTAAATCTAAGATGCAGGTCCTTGTCGTCCAAATTAATGATATAATCCCCTAAAGCGTTCACTCTATCAAATACAAATGCTCCTTTGGGATCAGTTTTAGATTTAACATGAACTTCTCCCTTATTATCAACTAAACTAATATTAAGATCCTGTACAGGGGCTTTTGTTTTTTCATTTGAAAAAATCTTCCCTTTTAAAACACTTTTTATAAGTAAATCTTTTTCTTCAAGTTGATTTAGTGTAAAATAATCAGCAGGAATAAGTTTGTAGTTGAACTTCCCATTACTATTTGTATAAAAAACTTTAATTGGGTTCCCGTTTTTATCGGCAATCGTTATTTTAGTATTAGGATTTAATTTTTTATCTGTCTCAGTAAGAAAAAATGAAAGTTCAGTATAAGGCGGAATATTTTTAAACATATAATTCCCCTTCTCGTCAGTAATTCCTGTATATATTTCCTCCCCATTCTTATTTATAATGCTTATTTTTTGATTTGACAGAGGAATTTTAGGGTTATCGCCAGCAACAACACTTCCTGTTAAATTAATTCGGGAGTCATCAATTACTTTATCACCTGTTTTATAAGGATCAAAAGGCAAATTGTAAAAAGTAAACTCTTCTCCCTCATCTACAGTTGTTTTTTTAACTACGTTGTTATTTTCATCACTGAGAAAAACTTTTTTTCCATAGGTAAATCTGGTATCTTTTTCTTCAATTTTCACCATGAATTTTTCATCAGGAGGCAGGTATCTAAAACTAAAACTCCCGTTATTTTCAGTGGTTGTTGTTTGTAATACAGTTCCTTCATTAGAAAGCAGGACCATTTTAACATTTGCACCGGGATCTTCAGCATTTTCAGATAAAAATAATTTGCCATCTATAGTATTCCAATGCTTGGCATTGCGAAAATGGTAAATATCATCACTTCCACTTCCCTCTGTGCGGTTGGAACTAAAATAGCCCTCTGACTCATCAGCATTAAAAACTATTGAAATATCATCATAGGATGAATTCAAGGGAGCAGATATATTAAATACATCTTTCCACTCAGTCAAAGCGCCCTTGGCTGTAAAAATATCATATCCACCATAACCAGGATGCCCATCAGAAGCAAAATAAAAATTGCCTATGTTACTGACATATGGAAAGCTTTCATTCAAAGGAGTATTAATAACAGCTCCTAGATTCTTTGGTTTAGACCAGCCTTTTTTTGTGTTTTCACTTACATATAAATCATTCCCTCCATATCCCCCTGGCATATTTGAGGAAAAATACAAATATTTACCATCAGGGGAAAGCGCAGGATGACCTAAAGAATAATCGTTATTATTGTAAGGAAATTCCTTGATATTACTCCATTTGCCTTTTATAAGCTGTGCAGTATATAGCTTTGGGCGATTAACAAATTCTTTGCCTTTTTTTTCTTTATCGGTTTTATTAAAAACCATAAAGTCTTGGTTAGCATTAAAAGTGAGAGGGCCGTTTTGAAAATCGGAATTAATTCTGTGAGAAAAATTCCTGGGATTCTTAAATCCTCTGTTTTCTTTTTTAGTATTGAATCGGGAAATTAGTACGGTAGAATAAGGACTGTTGCTGTATCCATCTTTTAAATTTTCAACATAATCTTTCTCCCTTTCGGAAACAAAAATCAAACCTTTCTCATGAATAAAAGGAGCATAATCAGAAAATTTACTGTTAATTTCTTCTAGGTTTTTAACTACAAATAATGGTGTTTGATCAATTAGTTTATCAATTCCCTTGGCTGCTTTTAAGAGCAAAATCCCTTTTTTATCTTCCGGGATTTTTTGATTGTATTTTTCTAGATTTATTACAGCTGCATGGTAGTTGTTTAAATTCATTAAAACTTCTCCATAATGAAGGTAATTAACAGGGTTAACATCAGAATTAGTAATTAAAAGAGCATAATAGTGGGCAGCTAATTCATAATTATTAATTAATCTGTAACTATGGGCTAATTTTTCTATGGCTTTGGCTCCGTGTTTTTTCCCTACAGCTTTTTTATATAAAGGAATAGCCTTAGCGTATTGAAGATTATTATAATAAGAATCAGCTCTTTTTTGAGCTGAAACATTATTAAATTTAACAAAAACCAGAATTAAAAATAAAAATAATTTTATATTTTTCATATAATCAGACCCTGATTTGCATTAAAAGTATCTGGGACTAATTGATTTAACTTTTCTTAAGTTAAAATCATATCCGATAAACAATTCATGAGAACCTCTTCCAAGACGTCCAATTCTATTGATTCCCATATCGTAAGAATATCCAAATCTGAAATTATCAGTTATTCTAAATTGTGTTAAAAGTACAAGTGCGTTTTTTGCACGCCATGATAATCCTACCCAAAATTTTTGATCAACAATTAAATTCATATTAATATCCGCATTTAAAGGTGCATTCACAACAGCTTTAATTAATAATGAAGGTTGTAAAGCAATCCGGTCGTTAATTTCAAAGGTATTGCCTATTGTATAGAATAAATGCATCCTTAAATGACTCTCCACACCTTCAAGATTAACTGGAGTAATGCGCTGATTATAACCAATGTGATTTGCACTTATTCCAGTATATAAAGTTTTTGTATTGTAAAAAATTCCAAAATCAGCATTAAAGACAGTAGTTTGTGTTCTATTGTTAAAATTATAAACATCATTTGGATCTTTGTACTCTATTTTATCCCAATTGAAATTATAAGTAAGACCTCCTGCCCTAAGACCAAAGGCTAATTTTCCAATTCTCAATGGAATTCTGTAAGCATAGGATGCAAGGTACCCAACAGTGTTTTTGGGCCCTATGGCATCATTAAAAACTTGAAGGCCTACTCCAACCCGTTTTGCTAAGGGAGTGTTTAGACTAAGTGTTTGTGTGTTTGGAGCTCCAGGAATACTAATCCACTGATTCCTGTTGATAGCAACTGCACTAAAAGCTTCCCTGGAACCAGCGTAAGCCGGATTTAAAACAAATGGATTAAACATATATTGGCTGAATTGGGCATCTTGTTGAGCAAACCCCATAGCAACCGTTATGCTTAATATTATAGTAATTAAAAATTTGCTCATTAAAAGAGATCTAATTAGTTATTTCAACCCAACCTTTATGTATTTCCCCACTTAAAGTTACTATGTAAAAATAAGTGCCATCAGGCAAAGGTTTCTTGTCAATATTACTCCCTTCCCAAACTATACTCGTATTATTATAACCAGTTGCTCCCCAAACTTTATCACCCCACCTGTTATATATTTCCACTGCATTGTCAGGAAAATTTTCAATTCCATCTATTTCCCAAATATCATTATTCCCATCTCCATTAGGTGTTATTCCACTGTATATATGGAAATAACAGGCACTCATTTTTTCCAATTCTATTGAAAATTCAATTATACCCTCTTTGCCATATTTGTCCGTAACAGTAACTGTATATTCCCCGCTTTCAAGCCCTCCTAAAGAATCTTGAGAACTATTAATTGGGCTCCAAATATAGGTAAAAGGTGCATAACCTCCACTAACTTTTATTGCAGCATATCCATCTTTTGCTTCCCTGCAGCTTTCACCTTTAGTAACTACCTCTAATTGCAGGTTTTGAACCATATTAGGCTGTTGAACACCTTGGGTAAGAAAATATTCACTTGATGAAGAAGTAACTATTACTGCCTCCCCTACGGAAAAGGAAAGGCTGCCCCAGGTGCCGGAACTAAATCCACCTGCGCTACCAACTAAGACAGGAGTTAGCTGCACTTGCTGGCCAGAGGCTAGAGCGATAAATGCAAACCATGCAAAAAATATTAGTCTTGCTTTTTTCACTTAATTACCCTCGGTTACATTTGGATTAGGATAACCCATACCTCTTTCAACAGGTTGTCCATAAAGTTCTGGATTTAAATAAGTGCCTTTTTCATTAGAGGGTTTTTCCTGTTCAGGAATAACACGATTCTTTTCTGCCCAAGGATCCTTTCTAATACCAGTTACCTGCCAGCTTACTTCAATATTAGGTTTATCGGTTTTAATCGTAAACTTATTACCACTAATTTTTTCGTAAACAATTGCTTGTGAAAAATCACCTATTACTGTTAACTGATATCGAAAATCTTTATTTAAAATATCAAAATAAGCTGGTAATTCCACTATTGCAATATTATTAGAATTTGTAGTAACATTCCCATTATATATATTCATCATATCGGGGCTTTCAATAAAACTATGACTTAAATATTTATTTTCAGGATCTCTTGGATCATCTATCTTAAAAGTACCACCACTTTTGGAAAGAGTTCCTGTAACATGAACATTACCAGAAAAATATCCAGCATAATTAGTGGTTGCACCTCCTGCAGTAGCGTAAATACCATAAGAGGTGGTTCCTCCAAATCCGTATCCATAAATTCCGTAGTTAGCTGATTGTCCGTACCAGCCAATACCAGAAACTCCAGTTCTATTTCCTATGCCAGTTGAATTATTTAAAGATACCCTTCCCATAATTCCAACTCCTCCAGTTGTTGTTTGATTTTGGGCATTAATAATACCACCCGTAGTAGTAGTATTACTATTATTATCATCCCCAACCACAGCTAGTTTATTCAATGGATTTGTATTTCCAATACCAACATTTCCAGCAGGAGTAAGAGTCATTACAGCATCGGAGGCACTTACATTTGAATCAGTTGCATCATCATTACTTACTGCAAATATCATATTTCCTACACCTTTGGTTCTTGTTGACAATGTTTGAAAAAAGATTCCACCTTTAAAATTAGCATTTGCCGCCCAATTTGTATTCTTAAAGCGTAAACCAGTCATAATTGTTGGGGGAGAAGATGCTCCGGCAGTATTAGCCCCATTATGAATATTTATAAAAGAGCCATCTATACCAGTAGTGTTATTAACTGATTCATAAACATGAAGAATATTAGATAATGTTGCAGAATTATTTGCAGACTGAAACATAGTTCGCCCATTTTGATCAATAATCATTCTTTGTTGAAGACTAGAACCATTATTTAAAGAGATAACAAACTTACCAAGAGATGCTCCACCATTAGTTTGTGTATAAATTTCACTTAATGGAATTAATACATTACTAGCATCTATATTATAGGCTGTTAGCCTTGAAACACCTCCAAAAGATGCAGTTGATGAACCAACAAGATTTAATCCTGCTGAAGAACTTGAGTATGTGCTTGATCCTGCAACAGTTAATTGCTTAGTCACCATAGTATTTACTGCAGGAGAAGATGTCCCTATTCCTAAATTTCCTAATAAGGAACCAGTCCCATTTATTCTAAAACTTGCTGATTGGTCGACTCCAGCTTGATTTTGAATAAAATTACTACCAAATGCATTAGTTGAAGTTTGCCATACCGGAGGGTTCCCTGAACCCTGTGATGTCAGTATTTCTCCAGAATTACCTGCCATGTTTCCAGGCATAAAAGCCCCGGACAAATACATGTTTCCATCAAAATATCCAGCCCAATTAGTTGTTGCGCCAAAAGCAGAGCCATAAACACCATAATTTGTATTACCAGCACCTGATGCTGATGCTCTTATTCCAAATTTACTCCCACCATCTCCACCTGCATAACTTTGTGTTGCAAACTTTGATTCAGTATTATCAGAAGTAGCAATCGCTAAAATTCCATTGGTTCCTGTTTGATATCCAGGCCCTGATGCACTGTTCCAGTTATTAATAGTCAAGGATGGCTGACCATTCGGATTAGCCCAATTATTAAGAATTCTCCCTCCTGAAACATGAAGTTTTTCAGTAGGTGTAGTAATTCCTATACCGACA
>JALYPI010000060.1 GCA_030856445.1 Bacteroidota bacterium | reverse complement strand
AGGTTGGATTTTACTGAATTTAAATAAGCACTTTGACCATAAACATATTGGGTAAAAAGTTGTTCGGAATAACTTGCCATGCCCTCGTTTATCCACATGTCCTCTGCTGTTTCACAAGTAACAAGATCTCCCCACCAATGATGAGCCAACTCATGAGCCATTAATGTTTCATATGCCAGACTTCCAGTTGCAGTAGCTCTGGGATATGCAATATTAGTGGCATGCTCCATTGCTCCGCTACTAAATGGCACTAAAGAATATCCTACTTTATTCCACAAATAAGGTCCGTAGCCCTGTTCAAAAGCATCTATTGCATTTCCAAGATTGGCAAAAGAGTTTTTTAAATTAGTAGTATCTCCTGGCAAGGCTGCAAGCATAATAGGAATATTGCCGTTAACTCCTATATGATTCTTGTTTACTATAGCATAATTAGCCACAGCAACACAGGCTAAATAAGTAGGTATTTCTTCCTGCATTTTCCATGTTCTAACAATGGAATCCTGCCCTATTGTTACTTCACTTGTTAATTCACCATTGCAAATGGCTTTTTTATTATTGGAAGTAAGTATATTGAATTCATAAGTGGAGCGTTCTACAAAATTATCAAAACAAGGGAACCACACTCTACCGTAATTATGAGGATCTGCAGCAAAGCCAACTCCTAAATTAAAAGCATAGCCATTTTGAAAATAAAACCCTCCCCAACCAGAAGCATCCCCTTGTGGGGTTCCTCTATAATAAACAGTTACCGAAGATGTATCGCTACTATTTAATGGAGAATTAAAATTTACAATAAGCAAGGTGTCATTATAAACATAATTTAATAAAGCATTGTTTAAAGTGATGGAATCTACTGTTAGCTGAAGCAAGTCCAATGAAATTGAATTTATATTATTGATTTTGGGTGTGAACTTTATTTCACAATTCCCGTTAATGATTTGGTTTGTAAAATCTGTAATGTCAAGATTGATTGTGTAGTTTAAAATATCTATAGTATCACTTCTTTCATTATTTGCTCTTAATGAATAAGAAGGCTTGTTTATTGGCTTTTCAAGGGCTTGTTGTTTTAAATGCTTACAGGAAAAAGCAGCATTCATTTTGCTTTCCTGCCCTTTGGCATAAGTATTCATAAAAAGAATAAACGCAATTATTTTTAACAAGAATAATATTTTCATATGTGTATAATTTGTTTTTTAATTGTCATATGGACCCGATAGCTATCGGGTACGCCATGTTATATTCATTGCTGTTTGTGCACGGTTGCTGCATGGCTATTTCATATGTGTATAATTTGTTTTTTAAATTGTCATATGGACCCGATAGCTATCGGGTACGCCATGTTATATTCATTAGTGTTTGCGCACAATAGGTGCATGGCTATTTCATAGGCAATTAGTATAAAATGTTTTATCAAAAATAAGATTTTATTTTCATGCTTTAATTATTTGCAGAGGATTAGCTAAAAATAGAATTTAGAGAAGCCCTGTTTTTTCATCACATCTTTTCAAGTTTTAACAAATAATTTTTGGCTCGATATTAGAATATATTTTAATTAAAAAATACATTCTATAATTTAAGAGCAAATTGCAAAATACTGTATTTCAATCAGTTCAAAGTTAAATAAGCCCATGGGTTTAAAAGAAAAAAATATTTTATTTCCCGTCCTATCATTTTTGTATTTGGGATTATTACTTTACTAATTATACTATTAGGGCTTTTAAATTTAAGAATAGTAAATCAGTTTCAACATAGCACATCTTATATTGAGGCTCATTCAATGGAGCAGTTAATCCTGCTAAATTACATTCAACACAATGCAGGCCTTAGAAAACTCACTGTTCTTTATTATCTGTTTACCTCTGATCAGGAAAAAAAGTCAGAGTACCTGGAAAGTACTCAGACTTTTAATTATGAAAACAATCTCCATTATAAAAAATTAGATTCTTTAATTGTAAACCAAAACACACAGGATCAATTAAATAAGGTATTCGAATAAAGAGAGAAATACAATACAAAAATTAAAGAGGCAATTTTACTGTTTCAAAATCCAAGTAATTTGGATCCCATTGTTTACGAAGTAACTCAATTAAGGCCAGTTTTTAATAATTATATGGATGAGCTAAACCTGCTTTCTGCTTTAATAATTGGAAAATGAATTAAAGATTTTATACAATCAAATGGAAGAAAAAGTTAAGGAGCGGACAAGTAAGTTAAGTGAGGTAAATAAAGAACTTTCTCAACTTCATGAAATAATAGAGCTATCTGAAAATCCGATCCTGATTACTGATATAGATGATAACATTACATTCTGGAATAAGGGGGCTGAAAACACTTATGGGTATCAACAGAAAGAGGCAATACAATCCAACAGACCAGATTTACTTAAAATGAAATTTGATAAACCTTATGAAGAGATAAAAAAGGAAATCTTAGAAATGGGGGTATGGGTGGGAGAAGCAACAGCAGTATCAAAAAAAGGGAAAACAGTAACACTCTTAACTCAAATTACAGTATTAGATGGTAAAGATGGAAAGCCCCTCTCAATATTAGAAATTGCCCAGGACATAACTCACAGAAAAGAGATGGAAAAGGAAATAAACAAATACAATCAAGAGTTAAAAGAAATTAATGAAGCAAAAGACAAAATATTTTCTGTTATCTCCCATGATTTAAGAAATCCAGTAACAGGTATAGTCAGCTCTTCTGAAATTTTAAAGAGCAATATAGATACCTTTAAAATAGAACAGACAAAAGAGTTTATCAATGTTATTTACCGCTCGGCAAACAAATTACTGCTCCAGCTAAATGAATTGGTAATATGGGCAAAATCAACAGATGCAAGAGTTACCTATAATCCTAACAATGAAAGATTGTATTCTGTTATAAATGATGCACTTTCATTAATCAGGTTAAATGCAAGTCAAAAAAATATAAAAATAGAAAATGCAACTCCAGAGGACCTGTTTGTTTTTGCAGATAGTAATATGCTAAAATCAATCATTCAAAATCTTATAAAGTAGAATGGAACAATATGTTCTACAAGCATCTTGACCATCATTTGAATCAATTTGGAGTTTAGCAATTAAAGCGCCTACCGTTTTAAATCCAAATACAAGTCTTCCACCTTTTGACGGGCCCAGGGAGTCTTTCTTAGAAACACCAAACTTGATTTCATGCTTGGGTTACTTTGAAAACAACGAATATTAATTATTTGTCCCAATTCGTCCCAACCGTAATGCTCAACCAATTCGTTGAGAATCATTTCCAATGTTTTCCCATGTAAGGGATTGTTTTTTTGTTCTTGTATCATTTTAGGTTGAAATTAATTGCCAAGGGAATAAAGAAATGTACTGCAAGTTTAGGAAGAGCTTTTGAACTAGTTCAACCCTGTACTGGGGAAGCATGTTTTTCACTTATTTCTACCGGATCTTTTGTTATTCTACCATAGGTTAATCTTCTCCACAATTTCTCAAGGGGTCCTATCCTGAATTTACTGAGCCAGATCTTGGAAAAAACAATCAAAATCGCCCATATCCCAAATACAATTAGCAACTGACCCATTCTTTCTATTTTTCCAAATAATCCTAGTCCATTTCCAAAAAAGATAAACATGCAAAACAGTGACATAAAAATGTAATTGGTAAAAGCCATTTTTCCTACCAAAGCAAGGTGAATTTTAAGGCTTTTAAATTTTATGGATTTTACCATTAGCATTACCAGTCCTATATATCCTAAAGCTATGGAAACACTTCCCACATAGCTGTAAATGGTGCCAATAAACATTGAAAAATCCATTTCCCATCCAACTTTGAAATTTTCAAAGACCCCTGCGCCAGTAATCAAATAGCCCAAGGAAAGGCCAATAAGTGTCATTTTGATGTAGAAATTATTTGAACGAGAAGCAGAAAGCACGCCCCATTTAAATAGGGCCATGCCTAGGAGCATCATTGAAGTAGCTCTCCAAAACATCAACCAAAAAAACAAAAAAGTCTGCATAAAAAAAGAATTTTTCGCTCTTTCCCCCATTTGATCGAGCCATCCTGCTTTCATGTTAGCAGTTTCTGCACTAATTTGTGCTGTGGAGGGAAGCCAGCTAGCCATATTTTCGTTATAAACATCCTGAGGCCAATGTTTTATGGAATAAAACGTAAATAAATTTAACAAAACAGGAATTACGAAAAACAAAGTGCTAAAAATAAGCAGTGTTTCTGGTTTTTTATTTCTGAATAAATACAAGAGCATCCCACACAAGCTATATGCCACTAAGATGTCTCCATACCAAACCAGGTAGGCATGCAACATTCCAAATAGCAGCAACCAAAACATCCTACGATAATGTAATTTGCCGCTTTTTTCTCCCTTTTCATTGGCAGAAGAAATAAAAAGAAGCATTCCAGCACCAAAAAGAATGGAAAAAATAGTCATGAATTTCTCATTGGCAAACATATGAGAGAAAATCCATACAAGTTTATTTATTCCTGAAAGTTCACCAAAAGCTGTAGGATTTATGTAAGCCGCTCCTATCATGGCAAAACTCTGAATATTCATTATGAGGATTCCCAATACAGCAACACCCCTTAGAACATCAAGGGAGAGAATTCGTTTGGAAAAAACAACAGGCTTATAAGTTATATTCATAAATTGATTGTAAGAGTGTGAAATTATAAAAATTTCAACATATTAATCTTTAACTCTCCCAAATAATATAAAATCCCAATTAGTTATCTTCTGAAAAGTATTCAGAATAGGAGGTTCCTGTTTTTATTAAAAGCAAACTATGCAGAACAACTTTTACCAGAAGTCTTTTTCTAATTCTTTGTGATAAAATATGTTTCACAGCTGAGTTGATAAGGCAGTTTAATTAATATACAATAACAAAATCAGTGTATTTTATTCTCAATTATTGAGGAATAAAATACACTGATTTTGTTTATAACACTGATTTATTTTAATTCTAAGCAAGTTTTTCAAGAACGGCACAAATTTTTTATAGTTGATATAAAAGATCTATAAAATGAAAAAACTTATAACACTTCCAGTAGTCCTTATGTTTATTTTTTTAACTTTTAAAATTCAGGCCCAGGAATTTAATTGGGCCAAACGAGCGGGGATGTGGGGTGTTGATTTAGGTTATGGAGTATGCGTAGATGCCATGGGGAATATTTATGTTACCGGAAAATATGAAATGAATGCCAGATTTGATGATATCACAGTTGATATTATGGGAAATCACGATATATTCAATGCTAAATATGGACCGGATGGCAAGATAATTTGGGTAAGAACTGCAGGCGGTCTTTATGGCGATTACGGACATGCTATTGTATGTGATGCGGAAGGCAACACTTATTTGACAGGCGAGATGGATGGAGATATTATATTTGATGGCAGTGATATTAAACTAAGCGGCTGGGGCAGAAACGACATTTTCATCGCCAAATACAATACAGAGGGAGTGGCTTTATGGGCCCAAAGAGGAGGTGGGGCAATGAGCGACAAGGGTGATGGGATTGCTATTTCAAAGGATGCGGTATATGCCACTGGTTATTTTAGGGATGTAGCATCATTTGGCAATAACGGTGCTTATAAAGTGGCAAGCAAGGGCGAGAAGGAAGCTTATTTGGTAAAATATGATCTGATGGGAAATCTTCTTTGGCTAAAAAGAGGTGGAGGTATTGGAGATGACGAGGGCAATGATATAACCGTGGATGCTGAGGGCTATATATACCTCACCGGATATTTTACCGATGAAGCTGACTTTGATGGTGTAATGGTAAAATCAAATGGAGGAAGAGATGCCTACCTCGCAAAATATGCACCTTCAGGTGATCTGATTTATGTCAAAAATGTTGGAGGTTCAAGGGGAGCAATGGGAAATTCCATTAAAGCGGGAAAAGACGGAAGGGTTTATATGACCGGAGGTTTTAGCGGAAGTGCCGACTTTGGGAGCACCAAACTAAAATCAAATGGAGCAAGGGATGTTTTTGTTGCCTGTTTTACAAATGAGGGTGAAATAGTGTGGGCAAATAATGCAGGAGGTGAAATTGATGATGAAGGTTTAGGATTAGCCCTTGATGATAGCTCCAATGTGTACATTACAGGCTATTATGGAAATTCTGCTGATTTTGGAGCAGAGGTTGTTACAGGTGTAGATAGCTCAGAAATATTCATTGCTAAATATGATTCAAACGGTGAGTTTAAATGGGTAATGAAAGCAGATGGTCAAAATGACGGGAAGGTTGCCAGGGATTTGAATGAAGCTGGAAGAGCAATTTGTGTTGATCCTAAAAACTATGTAATAGTAACTGGTTCTTTCATTACAGATGCTGTTTTTGGGCCATTTGCGCTTAATCAATGGAGCAATACCAATATTTTTACTGCCAAAATAAAACAGGATGAATCTGATGATACTCCTTATGTTACCAACATTTTGAAAAACAACAGTGATAATTACTTTAAAATATATCCTATCCCATCTGATAAAGAAATAAATATTTCCTATTCAGGAGAAGAACTCTCTAATGTAAAGATCAGGTTGGAATCAATGGAAGGTAAAACACTTTTGGAAAAACAATTTAGATCTTTTAGTTCAGGAAATCAAATATTACAGCTTAACGATATTGCAAAGGGGATTTATATTCTTCAAATTTCCACAGAACAGGAACATTTTTTTCAAAAAATTATAATCAAATGAGCTATCAAGAAGAAAATAATCATAGTTACTAAAATTCTTTATCATATAGTTTCTTTATAAAACATCAATAATGAAATCATAAAAACATAAGGTCATTGTAGTTGAAATCTCATATAGCTTAAAAAATTAGGACTATGATAGCTTTTTCAAGAAATTAATAATTGCTCAAAAAATAAATAATCAACTTTTAAATAAACATATGAAATAGCCATGCAGCAACCGTGCACAAACAGCAATGAATATAACATGGCGTACCCAATAGCTATCGGGTCCATATGACATTAAAAAAACAAATTAAATACATATGAAATAGCCATGCAGGAACCGTGCACAAACAGCAATGAATATAACATGGCGTACCCGATAGCTATCGGGTCCATATGACATTAAAAAAACAAAATATCTACATATGAAAAAACCACTCTTTTTTATTTCATTACTGTTTATCTGTGTTTTTATTAAAAACTCAAATAGCCAAGTCTTAATAAATGAAATAACAAATGCCAATGTTTCTGATTTTTTGGATGAAAATGATGAAAATGATGAAAATGAAAGTTGGATTGAATTGTATAATACTGGTTCCACTGCGATTAATTTACTCAATTATTCAATAAGCGATAAACCAGAGGAACCTCAAAGATGGATTTTTCCTGAAGTTACGATAGAGGCGAATTCTTTTGTGGTTGTATTTGCATCTGGAAATAATATAAAAGATGGAAATTCTCTTCATACAAATTTTAAAATTAAAGCAAAAGGAGAAAAAATAACATTGAGCAACGATAAGGGGCATATAATTGATCAGTATGATCTTGGTTATCTACAAATGAATCATTCTGTTGGCAGAAAACCCGATGGGGGAAGCTGGTGTTTATTTGATAAATCCACTCTAGGCGCTACAAATAACAATTCTGCTTGCTATGATGGATATGAAGCTGATCCGATTTTTTCTTTAGATGCAGGATTTTATTCTTCCAGTCAAAATATAGAGTTATATTCTCCATCTGAAACGGGAATTTTAAGATATACTTTAGATGGTAAAATTCCATCAAGTTCTTCAACTATTTATTCTTCCCCCATAAGTGCAAACAAAACTATAGTATTGTCTGCAAAGTGCTTTAGCAGTAAAAATAAACTGCCAAGTATGCCTGTTAAAAAAACATTTTTTATTGATGATGACAATAAAGATGTTGTGGTAATTTCAATAACCATGGATCCTGATGATATGTTCGATCCAGAGAAAGGAATTTATGTGAATTATGAACAGGATTGGGAGAGGGAATGTCATATTGAATATTTTGACAAGCAAAAAGTCAAACAGTTTGAGATTGGTGCTGGAATTAAAATCCAGGGCAATTACTCCAAACACAAAGCTCAGAAAAGTTTTCGGATACTCACCAGAAAACAGTATGGAACAGCTTGGCTTGAATATCCCTTATTTCAGGGAAAGCCAAATGTCACCAAATTCAAAAGGTTTAATATCCGAAACGGAGGTAGCGATTATAATTATACCCGTTTCAGAGATGCTTTTATGCAAAGGGTTTTAAAAGACTCTCCTGTGGATAGGATGGAGCAAGAACCGGCACTGATTTTCCTTAACGGAGAATATTGGGGGCATTATGAATTAAGGGAGCAACAAAACACAAAGCATCTTTTAACCAATTATGGAATTCCAGAGGACCAGGTCGATTTTCTATATCATAAGGGCTCTAAGGTAAGGGCGGCAGCAGGTTCTGATAAAGAGTTCTACACCATGCATGAATTTATTACCATGGCTGATCCTCAAACCCCTGATTTTTATAATTCCTGCAATGAAAGGCTGGACTTGGAAAATTTTACTGATTACCTCATAGCTGGAATATATTATTTCAACCCTGACTGGATAGATCATACCGCACCAGCTAACAATATCAGGTTGTACAGAGAGCATAAACCAGGAGGAAAATGGAGGTATATGTATTGGGACCTGGATATGGGCATGGGCCTGTACAATAGAACTGCAGATACAAATGCTCTAGCTATGGTGCATAATCCCAGGGAGGACAATGTACACTCTCAAATATTTCGAAATTTGCTTAAAAACACTCAGTTTAAAAACTATTTTGTAAACCGTTACGCTGATTTAATGAATACTGCATTCCAACATGACAATTTAAAAACAATTGCCTACAAATTTCGGGATGAAATTGATTCCGCAATACCAAGGCATAAAGAAAGATGGGGCGGGATTTATGATAAGTGGAAAGTTGATGTGGACAAAATGATTGATTGGAATTTTGTAAGAATTGAAGTTGCCAGAAAAAACCTCAACAATGAATTTAATTTAAAAGAACAGGTAAATGTTACCTTACAAACTTCACCCTCTGATGCAGGAAGGATAATAATAAACACTATTGTTCCAGATGGGCTTCCCTGGAGTGGTGTATATTTTAATGGGGTTCCGGTTACCATCACTGCTATAGCTAATCCAGGTTTCACCTTTGATTACTGGGGAACAAATGGAAGTATTTCCAGTCCTGATTACAATGAAGCAGTAACTTTAAATATAAATTCAGATGATACTTTCACTGCTTATTTCAAAGGCAGTGCGGTTGATCCAAAACTTACCTTTAGTGAAATTAATTATCATTCGGAACCCTCCAGAGATGCAGGGGACTGGTTTGAGCTTCATAATTATGATAATATTGCGGTGAATTTAACTGGTTGGTTTATAAGGGACAGTAAAAACTCAAATGAATATAAAATTCCCTTTGGAACAGTAATTCCACCAAACGGATACCTTGTTTTCAGTTGTGACACTTTAAAATTCAAGTCACAGTTTCCATTTTTAACCGGTGTAATAGGTCAGCTTCCTTTCAATTTGAATAACAAGAGCGATGCAATAAAATTATATAAGTATGACAAAAGTTTATATTTGTCTGTAACTTATAGCGGCAGCCTTCCCTGGCCAGTACAAGCAAATGGACAAGGTAGGACATTGGAATTAAAGGATCCCATAGTAAGCCTGGACCTTGGTACAAATTGGTTTGCTGGCTGTAATGGTGGTTCCCCTGGGCTTGCTTATAACACACAGTGTTCAACAAATATCGAAAACCAATTTACTGATGGTCCGTTCAATTTAAAAGTTTGGCCAAATCCTTCCAGTGATATTATCACTATAAATATAATATCTTCAAAAGAAAATTTAAGAGACATGTCCTTTGCAATGTATGATTTTACAGGTAATGAGGTTAAAAAAATCAGTTCAATTACAAACGGTCAATTAATTCTTAACCGGAATGAATTTTCCCCCGGCATTTATATCATAAAAATAGGAAATGGGGAATCATTTGACACAGAAAAAATTATCTTTCAATAATTTAATCACTGTTGTCCGGTAAAATATATGAGATTCCTCCCTACGGTCGGAATGACAGGCTTTTCAAGTCTTTTGTGAGAGGGAGGGGTTAAGA
>JALYPI010000069.1 GCA_030856445.1 Bacteroidota bacterium | reverse complement strand
GATGAAGATGTTTTGGAAAAATTCAATATTGCATCGGAAATAATAACAGCAATCAGAAATTTAAGAAAAGAAAAAAACATTCCAATGAAAGAACAATTGGAATTGTACATTAAAGCTAATAAAACTGATGCCTATACTTCAATGGATTCTGTTATTGCTAAACTATGTAATTTAAGTGAGATCAATTATGTAGAAGACAAAGTGGAAAATGCCTTTTCTTTTCTGATAAAAGCAAACGAATATTTTGTTCCAATCAGCAGCAATATTGATATTGAAAGTGAAATTAAAAAATTAAATCAGGAACTGGATTATACACACGGTTTTTTAAACTCCGTATTGAAGAAGCTTGAAAATGAAAAATTTGTTGCAAATGCAAAGCCAGAAATAATTGAAACCGAAAGGAAAAAGGCTTCAGATGCAGAAGCTAAGATTAAGGCTATTGAAGAATTGTTATCAAGTTATAAAAACTAACAAAAGCAGAGGATTACTAATAGAAATTAGGCATACCTGATCTTTTTACCTAATCTTAATACCGTATTAGATTTAATTTTATTAAGTCTACAAAGGCTTGAAACAGATGTGCGATATTTTTTAGCAATGCCCGAGAGCGTATCTCCGCTTCTTATTGTATGGTATTTAACAGCACGGGCTTTAACAATGTATTCAAACATTTTATTATTAACAGCAAGTGTATCCATTTTAAGTCTGTTGTTTTCAAAACAGATAATTTCATTTGGATTAATTGCTTCACCTTTAAACCTGACCTCAAAATGAAGGTGGCTTCCAGATGACCTTCCTGTATTTCCTCCAAAACCTATTAAATCTCCAGATCCAATATGATCCCCTAATTCAACTTTAATTTGATCTAGGTGTGCATAAAGTGTTTCCAAACCATTATGATGTCTTACAACAACAACATTACCATAGGATGCGCTTCTTTTTGCAATTCTTACAGTACCATCAAAAGCATTATATACACTGTCTCCTGTTTGCAATTTAATATCGATGCCATAATGAAATCTGCTACCCCTTTGGCCAAAATTAGAAGTAATATAACCTGAAATAGGGTGATGATAATCACATTTATTATCATCCTGTAAAAAAACAAATGTAGTATCCTTTTTTTTGGTTAAATCAAATTTATAGGGATGGATCACAGTATTATTCCAAAGACAATACAAATCATAGGCAGGAATTTCCATTAATGAATCATTAATATCCCAAATTCTTGAATTAATCTTATAGCTTATGGAATCTGAAAAATCATTTTCTTCAGTTTCTTCATTTTCTTCCTCTTCAGGATCTTCATCCTCATCTTCTCCTTTATTCTTTTTATCATTATCTTCGCTTTCTGAGGCATTCTTTTTATTATTATTTTTATAGGCGTAAGCTAAAGACCCTGAAGAATTTATTGTAATCAAGGAAAAACAAAGTAATAAAAAAAATGTAAAAAGGGTTGATTTCATTGATTCTATTGGGTTTTTTAGAATGTCAAAAATAATAAAACACTTTGTACTAAACTATTTTTTATTTATTTTTCTTAAAAATAAATTGTTAATAACTACTATTTAAGGTTTTTAAGGGTCATAAATATGGATCTTTTATAAAAAAAGCTCCTAAAGAGTATATTTTCTTTAATCTTTTGTCAATAGTTGTTATCCCAATTAATAATTTATTGTATTTTCGCTTAGTTTCAATTATCAAATGAATTAAAAATTAAACGTAAAGACTGTGAAAAGGTTTGTAATTATAGGGTTATCTATTTTCTGTTTTTTGATTTTCATACCTTTTTCCTCTTATTCTCAAAGAGATGGGTTAAATGATACATTAATTCAGGCTGAAAATTTATTCAAAACGAATGAATTTGTAAAAGCAATACCATTTTATGAGCATCTCGATAAACAATATCCTGATACTGTATATTTTCAGTATAAGTTGGGAGTGTGCTATCTTGAAAAAAGCGATTTTCATTCAAAAGCATTGCAATATCTAAAAAAAGTAGAGAATAAAAATCCAGCCGCTCCTGAATTAAACTATTTTTTAGGCCGTGCCTTTCACATGAATTATGATTTTGATTCTGCAATAGATTACTTTACAAAATCTTTGGAAGAATACAAATCTAAAGATGCACGGTATAAAGAGGTGAATCGTTACATAAAGAATTGTGAAAGCGGTATGGAATTGCATTCAAACCCCCGTTATGTAAATATTACCAATATTGGATCACCTATTAATACCGATGGAGTAGAATATGGTCCAGCAATTTCATCAAGTGGTAATATGCTAATATATACTTATAGGGGGAAAAGTTCCAAAGGAGGCTTGCAGAATGGAGAATATCGTGATGACATTATGATATCTAAAAAGCTTGAAAATGGTCTTTGGTCAGCTCCCCTTTCTCTTGGAGATAAAGTAAACACTGAGGGAAATGAAGCCAGTATTTCAATTTCTCCTGATGAGCAACAGCTTTTTATTTATAAATATACTCCTGAAAACCGTGGTGATATTTATGTTAGTAAATTTAATATTCTATCTTCTTTATGGTCAGAGCCTACTAGACTTGAGGGGAAAGTAAATACAGAATTTTGGGAGGGAAGTTGTTCCCTTACTCCAGATGGAAAAACTCTATACTTTGTAAGTACAAGGATTGGAGGATATGGTGGAAAGGATATTTGGAAAGCATTTTTACAAGATGATGGCACATGGGGAAAGGTTGAGAATCTTGGGCCTGAAATTAATACAGAATTTGATGAGGACGGACCTTTTCTATATCCAAATGGGAAAGTATTGTTTTTTGGTTCTAACGGGCATAACAGTATGGGAGGGATGGATATTTTTCAATCTGATTTAAGTGAAGAAGGGTATTGGTCTTTACCTATTAATCTAGGCTACCCTATAAATACCGTAACAAATGATATTTACTACACCATTTCATCAACTGGCCGTGGTTATTATTCTTCTGAGAAAAAAGGTGGTTATGGTAAACAGGATATTTATGTTGTTGATCCAGGTTTTGTTGGAAAAAGCATTGTTATGGCTCTTGTTAAAGGAACTGTTACTACTAATGGTAAACCCGAAGGTGCTGAAATTTTTGTAACCGATGCTAAGGGCAATGAAATGAATGAGATTTTTCGCTCTAGTTCAGAAAATGGTAATTATGTATTGACCTTACTTCCTGGAAATGAATATAACATTACCTATATGGCTGAAAATGGAACTGAGGAAATAAGAAAGGTGAGTACAATGGAAGTTGATTCATTTACTATAATGGAAATCAATGTTGATTTCAATACTTATGTAAGCGAAAAGCTTAATAAAGCATATGAAAATGCTATTAAGAATGGAGATGAAGCGTTTAAAAATGAAGATTATCTAAATGCAATTGTATATTACTCTCAAGCTATAGGTTATAATCCTGATAAACAATATCCTAAAGATCAGATTGTAAAGGCAAGAGAACTGCTTAATAAAAAGTTAAAAAACGGGGAAGAGCTTGTTATTAATGATTTTCAAGATAATTATCAGGGTAATAATAATGCTAGACAAGCAAATAGTGATGCAACTAATACTGCTAACACAAGTAATGTTTCCAATGCTTCTTCTGATAACAAGGATAGTAATGTTTCAACAGATAAAAAAAGAAATAATGATTTCAACCCTGGTAAAATAATCCTTACCAAAAGTGCAATAAATGTCGCTGAGGATCCTTCAATTCATTTTTCTCTTCAAATTGCAGCAACTTTGAAAAAGGATAAAGCAGAGGTTATTTATAAGAAGTTTAAGAACCGAGGGTATGACATTAGTATACAACAAGTAACTTTTACCGATGCAAAAGAAGATTGGTACCGATTAAGAATTGGAACTTATAAATCCCTTGATCTTGCTATTAATGAGGCAAAAAAACTCTTAAAGGAACCATTGCCTGATGCCAAGGTATGGATAGATATTTCACGAGAAGATAAATTGACCACTACAAAAAACCCTTATCATAAGACTCATCTTCTTAATCAGGATTAACTGATTGTAAAAAAAGTCCCTTCTACTTAATTATTCTAAAATAATTAAGTAGAAGGGACTTTTTTTGAGACAAATAATCAAACTTGTCTCATTCTTTTTGAATTAAACTTTTACTAGGCTCGATCATATGATTTATAGTTGCATCTCTTTTGGATAATGCTCTATTATAATCATTTTTCTCAATTATAAAACATTCGATTTATTTATCTTTGGTCTTTCCTTGTTTTAAATATAATTTAGCGCTTTGGGGCAAATTGTATTTTGCAATTATATTTCTTTGCTTCTAATGTTTTAAAAGCAAAAGGCAGCTATGATATTAAGACCCAAGTGTATTGTAAATCATCATGCTTTAATAAATTATTAAAGCATGATGATTAAACTATTTTGGTTGATTTAATTACTTTCCAGGCAAAGTAAAAATGGATGTTTTATTTAATGGAGGAAATTTTGTTAAAATCTTGGTATATCGATTCCAAATCTTCCTTTTTTACCAATTGTATAAAGTAGGGCGATTTCATGACTATTTGAACCGGCAATACTTAATTTGCTAAAGTTATGATTGAAACCATAAGCTAATTGTATATAATCATTTAACCGGTAATGAACTAAAACAACAGCTGTGTTAAGAGTTCTATAAGATACACCAAGTCCCATTAACTGATTAAAGGTAAGATCTATGTTCATATCAACTTGTACGGGTGCTCCCGTAATATATTTAACCAAAAATGAGGGATGAATTACGAAGTCATCATTGATTTTTTTTCTAATTCCACTATGTAAATAGTAATGAGATTGATTAGGCTGAAAAATAGAAACATTTTCGTATGTATAGTTTGAATTCCCTACAATTTTGTTCTGCACAAGATTAGGAATAGCAAAACCAGCATAAAATTCCTTAGAATAGTAGTAAAGACCAAATTTAAAATTAGGAGAAGTAAAGGTTGGTGTATTAGCAACAAATTGAGGATCGCCCATTTGCTGTGTTTGTACTTCAGCTAAATTGCTTCTCATCATACGTAAAGCAAGCCCAAGTCCAAAAGACAAAAACCTGTTTTTCCCTAGTTCTAACTTATAACCATAGTTTAAAGATGCTTGCTGATTAACATTTACACCAATTCTGTCATCGACAAAATCAAGACCTAAAACGCTTTTCTTTTTTCCAATTGGAATTCCAATATCAAATGCATTAATAGTTGGTGCACCATCAAATCCAGCCCATTGTTTTTTATAGACTAAACTACCTTTTGTTTCTAAATATGATCCCATGTAGGCAGTGTTCACCTGAAAAGGATGCAAGGTATAAGTTGAAAAATGGGGCATAGTTTGAGAGAAAACATTCCCTGCTAATACTATAGCAAAAATAAATAATATCGATTTTTTCATAATTAGTTTCCTCTTCTTAATTCGACATAACCATTAATTGGTTTTTCATTTGGTCCAAGTTGAATGATATAGAAATATGTTCCATCTATTAACTGATCCCCACTTATTGTCATGGAAGTGTTTGAAGATTTTCCATTCCATTCATTTTTATATGGAGTTGCATTGTATACCACATTTCCCCATCGGTTAAATATGGTTATGGTGTTTTCGGGATAGTTACTTATTCCAGAAATTTCAAAGAAATCATTATATCCATCTCCATCCGGGCTAAATCCTGTAGGTATAAACAATCCTACTTCCATTCTAACCGTTGCTGTATCGCATATACCACACATGTTACAAATTTGGTATTGTAAGGAGTCTCTTCCAAGATAACCTTGATTAGGGATATAAGAAATAGTACCATCATTGTTATTAGATGCTAATCCTTGAGCTGCTGAACTAATTAGAGTAACTGTACTCCAGTTCCCAGAGTCATTACTTGAAATATTAATAGTAGTATTTTGTCCACCTTTTATCCAGATTAGGTCATCATTTGCTAGCAGATCACCAGTTTGATTTATTTGAATAACCGCTATATTTGAAGTATCAGCAGGACATACTCCATTTTGAACAACTACCATATACCAAATAGTAGAACTAATGTTTAAATAACTTAAAGTATCTGGTAAGGTACTATCACCAGGAGCAATTCCTGAATAAACCTGATTCCAATTGGTACCATTGTTTTCAGAATATAACCAGTTAGTGATGTTTCCTGTATAATTGTTTAATTGAAGAGTATCGCCATTTTCGGTTGCACAAACCGAGATACTTTCTGCTAAAGTACCAGCATTGCTCATTGCATCAACTTCAATATAAGCAATATCAGTTATTTTCTGTTCACAAATTCCGCTTTTCACCCTTACTCTATATTGAACTGAACTGGTTAAATTATTGTAAACCTGAGTCGAACTTGTATTTGATAATGACTGCCAAGTTATTCCTCCATCTAAAGAAGATTCCCAGCCTTGAATGGATCCGGTATATCCGGTTAATTCAAGAATATTATTATTCAATCCTGAACATACTGTAGCACTACTTGCTAAATTACCTGCTACAGTTGAATCATTTACAGTAACTACTGCAATTGTAGATCCTACACTAGGACAAACACTATTTTGTACAAATGCTCTATACCATGTTGTAGTAGTAAGATTATTAAATGCTAAACTATCCGTTGTATTTATAATATTATTCCAACTAGTTCCATTATTTGTTGAGGACTGCCAAAAAACAACATTGCCATTGTACCCATTTAGTATAAGAGTATCACTATTCATATCTCCACAAACAGTAATACTGCTAAGGACAGAACCTCCAATGCTTTGGCTTACTGTAGTTATGGTTGCTACTGTTGAATAAGCATCAGCGCAAACATTTCCACTTCTTATCCTTGCTCTGTACATGGATGTTTGAGTTATATTTACATAAGTTAAAGTGTCAGAATTATTAGATAATACATTCCATGTTGACCCTCCATCTGTAGAAACTTCCCAGTTTAGTACATTTCCAACATTACCAGTTAGAGTAAGAGTTCCATTATTAATTCCAGAACATACAGTGTTGTTTATTACAACTGTCCCACCAACTGTTTGGGGTGTTACAGTAACGGTTGCGTAAGTTGAAGTATCAGCATTACAAAAGCTGTTTTGTACTATTGCTCTATATATGGTTGAATTTGTTAAATTGGTATAATTTAAAGAATCCGTGGTGTTTGAAACGCTATTCCAAGTACTTCCGCCATTAGTTGAAAATTCCCATGATTGAACGTTTCCTGTATAATTTACAAGGTTCAAAGTTCCACTGTTTGAATTAGCACATACTGTAACTCCATTTCCATTTATACTTCCACCTTGAGATTTAGGGATGACAGTTATTTCTACTGTATCAGAATATGCTGTTCCACATTGTCCGCTAGCCACAACAGCGCGATAAAAAGTAGTTAAACTCAGATTATTGTATGATTGAGAAGTAGTGGTGTTAGCAAGATTCACCCAGGTAAATCCACCATCATTAGAAAGTTCCCATTGCTGAATATTGCCTGAATGTCCTGATAATGTTAAAGTTCCATTGTTACTAGCAGCACAAACTGTAGCATCCTGAGAAATTGTTCCTCCCACAACTGCAGGATCAATTGTAATTATTGCTACGTTGGCCGTATCAGCAGGGCAAACTCCATTTTGAACTACAACACTATAATAAGTGGTAGAAAATAGATTTGAATAATTATATGTATTACTTGTATTAGGAATACTATTCCAGATAACGCCTCCATTTGATTCAAGCCAATTTTGTATTTGACCATTATATCCTGAAAGAGTTAAAGTATTTCCATTTGATCCCATGCAAGCAATTGTACTACTATTAACTGTTCCCCCTAAGCTTTTTGAATCTACAGTTATCTTTGCCGGAACTGAATAGGCTGAGGCACAATTTGCACTTTGAAGTAAAACTCTAAACCAAGAAGTTGTTGATAAATTATTATAAGCAAAAGTGTCAACATTATTTGAAAGAACAAACCAAGAACTACTATCGGTTGAAACTTCCCAATTTAAAATTGTTCCTGAATAACCAGTTAAATAAAGAGTTCCCATATTATTTCCACTACAAACAGTAGCATTATTAATCACCGTTCCACCATTTGTAGGTGGATTAATAGTTATTGTAGCAATTGAAGATACATTCCCAGGACAAGTTCCACCTCCTGCACCAACAAGAACAACTCGATACAAAGTAGTTTGTGAAATATTAGTATAGATCAATGAATCAGTTGTGTTTGCTATTGTGTTCCATGTGGTTCCATTATCAATAGAAAATTCCCAATTGTTAATAGTGCTTGATTGTCCCGTTAATTTTAATACGTCTCCATTTGTAGTGCTGCAATATGAGGCACTTGAAGCCAAAGTGCCCCCACTAACCGCTGGTAGCACAGTTATTTCTGCATAAACAGATGTATCTGAAGTACAAACACCACTTTGAACAATCGCCTGATAAAGTGTGGTGTTAATTAAGTTATTATAGCTCTGGGTACTTGTGGTATTTGCAATATCTAACCAGCTTAATCCATTGTCTGTTGATGATTGCCATTTTAAAATAGAACCATTGTATCCACTTAAAGTAAGTGTACCGCTATTAGATCCTTCGCAAACAGTACTGTTACTTAATACTGAACCTCCATCAGAAAAAGTTGAAATATTAATAAATTGACAAGTTGGATTGCTTGTTCCGCAACTATTTACAGCTTCAACGCAGATATTTCCAGATGAATTTCCGAAAGTGACTGAAATAGAAGTTGTTCCCTGACCAGAATTAATTGTTGCACCCGCAGGAACCGTCCAATTATAAGATGCTGCGCCTGGTGAAGTTTGAGTGGAGTATGTTCCTGTTGAACCTTGACATAAAGTATTATTTCCTATTACAGAACTAGTAGCGTTAGGAGCAGACTGAATAGTAATAGCCTGACAGGAATTAGAACTGGTTCCACAACTGTTACTTGCATTTACACAAATATTTCCACCTGTTATCCCTGAAGTAACTAATATAGAAGTGGTACCCTGACCACTGTTAATTGTCCAGCCTGCAGGTACTGTCCAGTTATAGGATGAAGCCCCTGAAACTGCAGTAATAGAGTAATTTCCAGGAGTGCTTGCGCAAACTAAAGCATTTCCACTTAT
>JALYPI010000068.1 GCA_030856445.1 Bacteroidota bacterium | reverse complement strand
ATGGGAAAACAAAGACCAGGTTTGGCAAAAGGTGGAGGAAGAAATTCAAGAATTTAAAGAGGAACTTAAAGCGGGTGATAAAGCAAAAGCTGAAGGGGAATTTGGTGACCTTTTGTTCTCTTTGGTTAATTATGCCCGTTTCATTGATATTAATCCTGAAGATGCCCTTGAAAGAACTAATTTAAAATTCATAAAACGATTTAAGTACATAGAAGAAAAAGCCAATGAAATGAATAAAAAGCTAGAGGATATGACTCTTGGAGAGATGGATGTGCTTTGGGATCAGGCAAAGTTGATGTGATTATTTTCCCATGTATTGCATTTGTGATTCATTGAAGTAATAATTGCGATTATTGTTTTTTAGGAATGAAAGTAAAAAATGGTTTTAACATAAACTGCTGTTAAATTCGTTTTGCTAGGTAAGAAAGCTCAATTTTAAAAACAAACTCGTAACTTTGATTTTTCAACTTTAAATAAAATAAAAAATGGCAGTAACTACAGTAACAGACAGTGATTTTAATGAATTTCTTGAAAACAACTCTAAAGTAATTGTTAAATATTATGCAGACTGGTGCGGGGCTTGCAAATTGTTTTCACCAAAATTCAGAAGACTTTCTGAAGATGAGCGCTTCAAAAATGTGGTTTTTATTAATGTAAATGCAGAAGAAAATGAAGAAGCCCGTAAATTTTCTCAAGTTGATAGTTTGCCTTTTTTCGCAATAGTTAAGCAGGGTAAATTAATAGAAGGTTCAGCAACTTCAAAAGAGGAGAACGTGGTAGGTATGTTGGAAAAGTTATCTTGATTCAAACCCTTTTTAACAAAAAATTTTAAATACATTCAAACAAGCCTTAACCACCAGAAAAATCAAATATGAAACCAGCTGTAATAAAAAAACTTGTTGAACAAGTGAGTTTAGATGATTTAAAAAAAGCAGAAGAAGCAATTCTGGATGAAAAGGAAACAGAAATTGAAATAGAGGGAGATGACGAAGGGGAAAGATTAACCCATGCAATGGCTGCAATTTGGGTTTTGCAAGATATGGATAAAAACAAAACTGATTTCAGGACCTCTTTAAGGAGTTATATGGGTAAGGTAAGAAAGTCAATAAGTTGATTCAGTAAATATTTAAAACAAAAAAACCCACTTCCAAAAGAGAGTGGGTTTTTTGTTTTTACCAAATGAGGAATTTATTGTAAAATTATTTTGTGAACTTTTAATTCAGTTCCAATATTTAATTTTATGTAATATATTCCTCTTGACAATCCATTTAGATTTATTTGTTTAGTATAATTACTAAAGATGTTTTTGTCTATTTCATTATAAACTTCTCTACCATTCAGGTCAATTATTGTAATTAATAATTGATCAAAGTTAGCATCGTTTACAGAGATATTGAAAATACCTAAAGTTGGATTTGGATAAATTACAAACTCAGGAGATCCGTTTTCTTTAATGCCTGTACAAAGATCAACAGTTTGGTCTTCAGTAGCTGAATTTGTACATAAGTTAGCACCAGTTACAGTATATGTAATGGTATGTGTATCAGCTCCTGCCGTTCCAGGATCAAACATACCACCAGAAACACCAGTTCCTGAATAAATACCTCCTAAAGGAGAACCACCTGATAAAGTTACAGCAGCATCATCAACACACATAATAGAGGTAAATGGAGCAAAATTAACACTTGGAATTGCATTAATTGTTACCAATATTGATCCATTGTCATTACACCCTGTTTGAGGATCCGTTACAGTTACAGAATAAGTATTTGTACTGGAAACTGTTATAGTTTGTCCCGTTGACATATTACTCCATTCATAATCCATTCCTGGATTTCCAGCATCTAATAAAACTGTTCCACCGCACTGAGTGATATCGGAACCTAAGTTAACAAAAGGTACAGCGTTTATTGTAACTTCAATAGTATCTGAATTAATACATCCAGTATTTGGTTCTGTTACTGTAACAAAATAAACACCACTTGTACTTGCAGTTAGCGTTTGTGCAGTTGTCATATCATTCCATTCAAAACCTAAACCTGTATTTCCAGCATCTAATAATACAGTTCCTCCGCATTGTGTAATATCAGAACCAAGATTTACTACAGGAAGAGGATTTATTGTTACCTCTACATTATCAGAATCAAAACAACCGGTATTTGGATCAGTAACTGTGACAGTATAAATTCCTGAGGTTGCAGTGTTTAATGTTTGTAATGTTGACATATCATTCCATTCAAAATCGAAACCTGCATTTCCTGCATCTAATAAAACTGTTCCACCGCATTGAATTGTATCGCTGCCAAGGTCAACAACTGGTATTGTGTTTATTGTTACCTCTACTGAACTGGTATCATTACATCCGGTATTAGGGTCGGTTACTTTAACAATATAAATACCACTTGCGCTAGCCGTCAAAGTTTGTGCAGTTGTCATATCGTTCCATTCAAAATCCATTCCTGGGTTTCCAGCATCTAATAATACTGTTCCACCACACTGAATCACATCAGAACCTAAATTAACAGTTACTGCAGGATTCACATTTATTGAAACATTGTTTGTTGCAGTACAACCGTTGCCATCTGTAATTATCAATGTGTAGGTTTCAGACATTGTAGGAAATGCTATAGGATTTGAAACTGTTTCATCTGTTAATGACCCTGAAGGTGTCCATGCATATTGCATTGAGTTATTTACCCCACCTGTTATTGAAATATTGTAATCTTCAAATTCGCCAAAACCACTCATAGTACAAGATTCAGTTAATGTAGGTGTGCTGCTGTATTTGTCGGCCACACGCATTCGTGTAACTCCATTTAAAGCAGTTGTAGGAATCGTAATATTAGCAGTAGCGCTATTGGGTCCTGTTACTGTAGCACTTGTATTAAATACACTTTCTGAAGCTTCAAAAACACCATTTTGGTTAAAATCTATCCACACCCTAAACTGTTGGCCCCAGATAGTTCCACCCGGAGTGATAGAAAGTGCGTATTGAGTTGTACCATTAGCTACTACATTCGCTGTTAATGCGCTGTAATAAGTATAGTCATTAACAGCATCAGCTGTTCCATTGTTTGTTATATCTGCAAAGCTAAAGTTAGTGATATAATCACCGCTAGCACCACTGCTTGTTACTGTAGGAGCACAATAATTAGAAGTGGCAGGCAAAGTAGCAACAATTTGTGCACTATCTCCAGGACAGATTAAAGATGGAGTTGCTACAATTGAAGCTATGCTAGGAGAATTATAAACACTTACTACAACAGTGTCTGTTGATACACATCCATTTAAAGCCAGTCCTGAAACTATGTATGATGTTGTTGCAGAAGGAGATGCTTGAACAGAGCTACCTGATGTGGAAGACAGGCCCGCAGCAGGAGACCAAGTATAAGTATCAGCTCCTGATGCAATTAATTCAACAGCATTTCCAGGAATACAATAAGTAGCTGAAGAAGGTGTAATAGTTACAGATGAAGGATTAACAGTTACAATAATTTGATCTGTTAAAACAGTAGAACAATTGTCAGTTATTGTTAGGGTGTAAGTACCTTGTTCTGCTACAGTAATTGCGTTTAAAACAGGGTTTTGATCATTAGAGGTAAAACCATTAGGCCCTGCCCATGCATAAGCATATGGCGCACCACCACCACTTGCAGAGGAAGTTAAAGTAAGATTTGTTCCCTCGCATACAGTGTCATTTGGAGAAGCATTAACAGATAATGTTAAGGGATCAATATTTACAGAAACCGTTTCATTTGTTGTACAACCTGAATATTCAGCAGAAACCGTATAAGTAGTTGCCGCAGTAACATTTTGAGCTATAGGGTTTGCAATATTGGTAGAGGATAAAAATGTAGCAGGAGCCCAACTGTAGTTTACATTTGCTGCCTGACTAAATCTTAAGTTTGGTCTTTGTGAGAACGTACCAGAGCTTGCTGTGTTTGAACATATACCAGCTGCATCAGCTCTATAATGTAGTGT
>JALYPI010000028.1 GCA_030856445.1 Bacteroidota bacterium | reverse complement strand
CTCTACTGGTCCTTTTATTGCTACTTTTCCAGTAACAAAAGCAGTTCCGTAATACAAGGGGTTATGAATTTCCTGTGTGTTAAGACACAGGAAATTTTCAGGCTGTAAGATAAAGTCAAATTCTAATTTTTTGAAATTTTCATGTTTTAAAGCCCCTTTTGCCAGAGCCTTATTTCCTTTTGAATCAAAAAGTGTTAAATTATCAAAATAGAATTTATTGTGGTCAATAAAAACTTCATGGCTAAAGGTATAACGTGTATTTAGGTAATTAACCAGACAGCCGGTTTTTTGAAGATTTATTCTTCCTTTAAGCAAAGGTTTATCAATCTCTCCTTTTACTGTTACCTCACCGGTGGCAAGCCCGCGTAGATCAGAAACCCAATCACTCAGGTACTGATCAACCATTTGCAATTGTAACTTTTCCAGTTTTACCACAAGATCAATGTTGTCTTTCTTTTTATAAGGAAAATAATTACCTGAAAAATCAAAAGTTGGAATGCTTCCTCTTAAAAAATGGCCATTAAGTGAGATCGATTGATTCTTGACATCCCAAACAGAAGAAATTACTCCATCTCCAATATTTTCTTTGTTTAACTCAAATTTTGATAAATTTAACTCTGAGCCAAAAAGAACATCCTTATATATATCTGATATTGTGGCAGTACCATTGATAAACCCCGCAAGTTCAATTCCTGAGGGCTGAGTGAGTACATTGAAATTGGCAAGATTGAATTCCTTAAACCACATCTGTAATGTTTGATCAGGGTCATTGGAAATTACTCCCTTTATTCCAATATCTTGAAGGCCAGTAGAAAATAAAAGATTGCCAATTGAAATCCTTGTAGAATCAAAAGAAATAACATTTTCTGCCGAGGCTACCCATAGGGTGTCTGAAACATAAATTTTTGAAGAATCTAATTTTAATTCAAAATCAGATAAAGATTTAAAAAGAACAGAACCTGAAATATCGGCTTTGTTTTTAATTTCATCCATATTGTCCCAATTAATTTTGTAGTTCATCAATTCGCTTTTGGTGCGTGTGTCTACAATTAAATTCTTTAATATAATGCTGTCGCTCAAATAAGTTTCTGCGCTTCCTAAATTAAGTGTGAATAAGTCATTTTCAATGTCTGAATTGATGAAAAAATGTTTGAATTCAATTCCAGAGAGCATTATTTTAGATGCATGCCCTTTGAGCTTAAAGGAATTATTTTCTGATCGGAAATTTCCGTACAAGCTGGTGTTTTTATCAATTTCTATTTGTGGTAAAAACAACTCAGTAAGGGGATGCACATCTTTCAAATTAATATCATAGGAAAAATGTTGAATCTTATCCTTAGGAACTCTTGTTTGAACAGTAGGATTATTGCCGGAAATAATATTATCAAATACATCCATAATTGAGGAAGGGAGATATTCTATACTGAATTTACCCTGGAGATTTACCTCTGCCAGATCTGAATTTAAATTCAAGGTTTTTTCTTCATTAATTTTAGTAGAGTTTAAATTGATTCTATTGATATAATAGGATAAATCATTTTCCGAATAATAGAGATCGTTTACATCAATTGTTCCCAACATATTATCCAGTGTATTGCCTATTAAATTGAAATTTATGTTGGCGGTAATACTTGAGGAGGAGTCTCTTTCAATAAAATTCAAATTAGCCAACTTAGCAGTACGAATATCTGTTGTGAATAGAAATTCAGGCAGGTTTCCATTAAAGTCAATAGAACCATCGAAAGACAAATCAAGGTTCGGATCATTTATTTCTACTGATCCATTGAATAATTTTTGGGCAAACTTGCCTTTTACTTCTATATTACTGTAATGATAACGATTCAATTCTATCCTTTTAATATGCCCTTTTAATTCGGCATTTATTTCATCCTTAGTAAAGCCGCTGCCTTTAACATTAGCAGAAAGGCTGGCGCTTCCCAAATCTTTAATGTCAAAGAATTTTCCGAAATTAAAACTTTGGGTGGAAACTGAACCGCTGTAAAAAGTTTTTTTGGATAAAGAATCAAAGCTCAATGAAACATCCGAAGATAACTTTCCAAGACTGGTTGTAAAATCGCCATAGGCAACAAAATTATTTAAAAATCCTGAAAAATCTCCTTTAAAGCGAACAGGGCCTAAAAGACTGAAGTTGTCTGGTGTTTGAAGATATGTTCCCTTATCAAAGGGTGGGATTGGAATTTTATCAAGATCATTTTTAGTGGTTAAAAGTTGTTCTATTTTAAGATGCCAGTATGTTTCATCAATTTCTGGAAGTCCGGTAATGTTAACATCGCCTTTAAAAGTGGTAGATTCTCCCGTTGAAATATGTAAGTTTCTTCCTTTTAAATGGTCAACAGTTCCTCTAACATCACCTGATATGAATATTTTTTTATCCATGCCCTTTAAATAAGGTGCAAAATAAGTTATATCCGAAAAATTAATTACAGAAGGTTCAAAACTATATTTCATTCTCATGTTAGTAATGAATTCTGTCCAATCTGCCCACTGTTCATAAT
>JALYPI010000297.1 GCA_030856445.1 Bacteroidota bacterium | reverse complement strand
GCTTATGTATTTAAATTAATTCTTAAGACAAAAGAACGTAGCATTTTCATTATGGAAATGCCTATTTACCGCTCTCCCAGATGGAAATCCATTGTTCTTACTATTTATGAAAAAACCAGGACTTTTGTATTTGAGGCAGGTAAAATAATCATAGCTATTTCAATCCTACTTTGGGTATTATCTTCTTATGGCCCTGGTGATGCATTTGAAAAAATAGAAAAGAAATACAAATCAAGCAATGACGCAGAGGTAGAAGAAAAAATTGCTTCCGAAAAACTTGAAGCATCATATGCTGGGAAGTTTGGAAAAGCCATAGAACCAGCTATTAAACCATTAGGTTTTGATTGGAAAATAGGCATTGCATTAATTACCTCCTTTGCCGCAAGAGAAGTTTTTGTAGGAACAATGGCAACAATTTATAGCGTTGGGGATCCTGATAATACTTCATCTATAAGAGAAAAAATGTCTGCCGATACACATAGTGTAACTGGAAAAAAAACATATTCAAGGGCAACAGGCTTTTCTTTAATGATATTTTTTGCTTTTGCCCTGCAGTGTATGAGTACGCTTGCTGTTACCTATCGGGAAACCAAGCATTGGAAGTGGCCCTTATATCAATTCCTTTTTATGGGAGCAATGGCTTATGTGGGCAGTTTCATCGTTTATAATCTGTTTAAATAAATACTATGCAGGTTTTAATTGACTTTCAAGAATATTCTGATAGTGAGCTTCATTACAAGAAGCTTTTATCTCCTTATGTGCCTGAAGCTACTGTTTTATATTTATGTCGGTATTTTTCACAAAAGCCTATCGAAATTCAAATTACTAGAAGCAGAAAAACTAAATACGGGGATTTCAGACCCTCTGTAAGTGAAAAATTAAATAAGATCACCATAAATAAAGATTTAAATCCTTATGCTTTTATTATAACCCTTATTCATGAGGCGGCCCACCTGGAATGTTGGTTAAAGTATAAAAACCGGATAAAACCTCATGGTAAAGAATGGAAAACTAATTTCAAGCAACTTATGCAACCTTATATTGATTTACAAATTTTTCCTTCAGATGTGGTTTCAGCTCTTACTAACTATCTGGTAAATCCATCAGCATCAAGCTGCTCGGATCTCTCTTTAATGAAATCATTAAAAGCATTTAATCCTGCAAAAGACGATATGTTTTTTCTTGAAGACTTGCCGGAAAACACTGTTTTTACATTAAATAATAACCGTGTTTTTCAAAAAGGGGCTAAAAGGAGAAAGCTTTTTAAATGCAAAGACCTTAGTAATAAAAGGTATTATCTGATAAATCCTTTATGTGAAGTAAAGCCAGTAAATAATTGACATGAAAACGCTGTTATTAAGCCCGTTTTACTATTTTTGCCTTACAAAACAAACAAGATAATCACCAGAGAGAATGAATTCAAAATTAACAGAAAAGACATCGGAAAAATTAATAGTATCCAAAATGGCTGAAAACCTTATCGGTTCAGAAATTATAAAACTTGCCAGTGAAGTAGCAGCTAAAATAAAGAATGGTGAAAAAATTTATAATTTAACCATTGGTGATTTTAATCCTAAAATATTTCCAATACCAGTTGAACTAAAGCAAGAAATTATTAAGGCTTATCAAAATGAAGAAACCAATTACCCCCCTGCTAATGGAATTGCAGAATTAAGACAAGCCGTTTCTTCTTTTATTAAAAGATATATAAAACTTGAATATTCTGCTGAAGAGGTATTAATTGCCGGAGGAGCAAGACCACTTATATACGCTACTTACAAAGCATTAATTGATCCGGGTGACACCGTTTTATTTCCAGTTCCTTCCTGGAATAACAATCATTATTGCCATCTTTCAGAAGCTCAACAGGTATTTATAGAAACAAAGGCAGAAAATAATTTTATGCCTACAGCTGAAGAGCTAAAACCTTATATTGGCAAGGCACAAATGCTTGCCTTATGTTCTCCACTTAATCCAACTGGTACTACTTTTAGCAAAGAGGGATTAAAAGAAATTTGCGAATTGGTAATTGAAGAAAATAAAAGAAGAAGTTCTGGAGAGAAGCCTTTATATATTCTTTATGATCAAATCTATTGGGCTCTAACTTATGGAAACACAAAACACTTTGACCCAGTTAGTCTATATCCTGAATTAAGAGATTATACTATTTTTATAGATGGATTATCCAAAGCTTTTGCAGGAACTGGGGTTCGGGTTGGATGGGCATTTGGTCCACAAAGGATAATTGATAAAATGAAATCTATATTAGGACATGTTGGCGCCTGGGCTCCAAAAGCAGAGCAAATTGCATCTGCAAATTACCTTAATAATATAGAGAAATCGGAAGAATTTTTAACTTCATTCCGGGCTCAATTGCAGCAAAGATTAGAAGGATATTACGCTGGTTTTTTAAAACTTAAAGAAGATGGCTTCGAAGTAGATGCTATTGCTCCACAAGCTGCTATTTACCTTACTGTTCAATTAAATTTACATGGCTATTCTACTTCTGAAAACAAGGTATTAGCAACTACCAGGGATATTACAAAGTATATTCTGGATGAGGCCAAAATAGCAATTGTTCCTTTTTCTGCTTTTGGAGCTTCAGAAGATTCAACTTGGTACAGGATTTCTGTAGGCACAACTGCTATTCAAGACATAGAAGGAGTGATTAGCAATTTAAGAAATGTTTTAATTAATCTTAAAAAGTAATCTTATTGCATTTTTTCTATAAAGAAATCTTGCATTAAAAGCAGTCTTATATTTAATGGTCTTAAAAAAGACTATCTGTAAATAATTAAAAAAATGGAAAACACTTATTGTGTAATAATGGCCGGTGGTATAGGGAGCAGGTTTTGGCCAATGAGCAGAACTGTTCATCCTAAACAGTTTCTTGACATACTTGGTACCGGGAGGACTTTGCTTCAGCAAACCTATGACAGGTTTTTAAATTTATGTCCGAAAGAAAACATTTATGTTGTAACCAATGATGATTATACTGATTTAGTTAAACAACAGCTTCCTGATTTAAATGATGACCAAATATTATCAGAACCTGCCAGAAAAAATACAGCTCCTTGTGCCGCTTACGCCAGTTATAAAATAGGAAGTATAAATCCCAATGCCAGTATTATAATTGCCCCTTCTGATCATTTGATAACTAAAGAGGATACTTTTGTTAAAGCAATTAAGTCCTGTGTTATTAAAACAAGAGAAGAAGACTGCCTTGTAACTTTAGGCATTAAGCCTACCAGGCCAGATACTGGTTATGGGTATATTCAATTTCATGAATTGGAATGGAAGTATGATGAAAGACTTAAAAAAGTAAAAACATTTACAGAAAAGCCTAATTTGGAAATGGCTAAATTTTTTATAGAAAGTGGTGATTTCCTATGGAATTCTGGGATATTTATCTGGAACTTTAAAAGTTTCGAAAATGCATTAGAAAAACATTTGCCTGAAACTGCTTTAATTTTTAAAGATGGAATGGATAAATACAATACACCTGCAGAAAAGGCTTTTATTGAACAGGCCTATGGTCAGTGCCCAAGTATTTCCATTGATTATGCAATTATGGAAAAAGCAGACAATGTTTATGTTAGGGCATCTGCAATTGGCTGGTCTGATCTTGGCACCTGGGGCTCGCTTTATGCTAATACCAAAAAAGATAAAAACAGAAATGCTGTAGTTGGAAAAAATGTAATGCTATATGACACTTCCCATTGCATTGTAAATGTGCCTAAAGACAAACTTGTAGTAATTCAAGGATTAGAAAATTATATTGTAGTAGAATCTGATAACATTCTCCTTATTTGCAAAAAAGATGATGAACAGCAAATAAAGACTTTTGTTAATGAGATAAAAATTAAAAAAGGAGATCTATTTGTATAACTTAATAAAATAAATGCACATTGTTTTGATTTCAAAGAGTTTGTTTTAAAAAAACACTTATTTTGAGCAAATAAATATATGTTTTAGTAATATCATTACACTCCTATATAACTCTAATTATAATTAAAAACTTATATTATGAAAAAGAAGATTACATTTTCAATATGCTTATTATTCGGTGTAATAATGATTAATGACCTGGTAAGTAACCAGGCAATATCCAATTCAGGTTCTGCCCCTGCCGGGAATACAGGTTCTCCTGCTGATGGAAAAAATTGCACCAATTGCCATGCAGGAACTTCAACATTGCAACAAAACCTTATTACCTCCAATATACCAATTGATGGTTATAAAGCAGATTCAACTTATTCCATTACTGCAACAGTAAGTCATCCTACTTTTAATAAATTCGGTTTTCAGGTTTCACCTCAAAATATAAACGGGAATTTATTGGGCACACTTATAGTTATAAATACAACTGAAACACAGTTAACTGGTTTAGGAAAATATATCACCCACAATTCCGGTGGTACTACAGGAACCTCAAATACTAAATCCTGGACTTTTAATTGGATTGCCCCATCTTCGGGAACAGGAGATGTTACTTTTTATGGTGCTTTTAATGCTGCCAATAATAACTCTCAAACATCAGGCGATGAAATATATACTTCAACTTTAACTATACAAGAGAATATTTCCACTTATATAGCTAGTACAGATACTGACAAAATATTTACTGTATATCCTAACCCTGTTAATGATAAGATTACTGTATCCTTTGAGAATACTGTAATAAGTTCTCCTAAACACATTACCATAAGGAATATCGAAGGTAAAGAAGTAAGGAAAATAATATCTTCAGAAATGAGCAATCAAGAAATAGATGTATCAAACTTAAAGGCGGGAATTTATTTTCTTACATTTATGAATAATGAAAACGTTTATGTTAAAAAGATAATTAAAAACTAAGAGATTCTCCTGTTTCTTTTAACATGAAAAATAATTTGTAACTATTCAGTTCAAATCCAAAGTTGGTAGTTTATTAACAATTTCTGGTGTTTTGTTAACCGGTTTTGTCCTGGAATTTCAAAAAACAGACCTTTGGGTGAATTTTTGTTTATAACAAAACAGGG
>JALYPI010000273.1 GCA_030856445.1 Bacteroidota bacterium | reverse complement strand
TATGACCTTTAAAAAACAAATTATATACATATGAAATAGCCATGCAGCAACCGTGCACAAACACTAATGAATATAACATGGCGTATTCCATATGACAATTAAAAAACAAATTATATACATATGAAATTTCTTATTAAACCCATATTTTTCGTTTTTGCATTGCTCTTTGCTACTTATATAGTTTTATATGTCGAAAAACTCAAGCCATCAGATTTAAAAGCATTCCAAGGTTTATTCATTAAAGATAATTTAATATTAAAATCAAAAAATTATCCTATTAAGCCAGCTAAAGGGGCTTTGTCAGATGAGGAAATTTATTATGCCAATATTGCTTGGAATTATTTTGTGAATAATTACAATGAAAATACGGGTTTAGTAAATGGTAAAGATAAATGTCCGGAATTTACTTTTGGAGATCTTACCTGTTATTTAATGGGAATGTTATCTGCATATGAAATTGGTATTATTGGCTCTGTTGAAGTTGAAAAG
The DNA here is from genome assembly GCA_030856445.1 of Bacteroidota bacterium. Classification (GTDB taxonomy): domain Bacteria; phylum Bacteroidota; class Bacteroidia; order JACCXN01; family JACCXN01; genus JACCXN01. The sequence goes on along the minus strand of JALYPI010000273.1, from coordinate 15,609 downwards.
AGAATTAATAAATTATTTGGAACTCTTGAAAAAATTGAACTCTATGAAAATAAACTACCAAATATAAAATATCATGCAGTATCATTGAAAATGCTTGATTTAGATGGAAAGGAATTTCCAGAAGGAATTGGATGGTCAGCTCTGGATTTAGGTCGTTTTTTTTGTTTTGTTAATAAAATAAACTTTCATTATCCACAATACCAACCAGCCTTAAGAAGATTGCTAAAGCGCTGGAAAATGAATGAAATGATTAAGAATGGTTTTCTTCAAGGAATGGTTTATCAAAGTAAAAAAAAGAAATTTGAATTAACCCAAGAAGGTCGATTAGGTTATGAGGAATTCTCTGGAAAAAGCTTGTACAGAGCTGGTTTTGATGTTACAGAAACCATTAATTATAATGATTTTATCAAATTTATTGATGTTTATGGTTGTAGGATAGGAGTAGATGCTCGGGAAACAAGAAATCAAAATTCTAATAATTATATTTTAAGTGATCCTTATTATCTAGACGGCCTAGAATATGGATGGGATTTAAACTCAAAAGAGCTTGGTTATCGAGTTTTTTTGGCACAAAAAGCAAGATATGTAGAAACTGGTATATTAACAGCAACAGGAGAGGATTTTACTGATGATCCTGCAAATTATATTTATTATTCTATTTACGCAAATTTTAATAAATGGGTATGTTATGATCAAAAAGGAAATAAAAGAAATGATTTAAGAATGCTTAGTACAAAAACAGGATTTGCCTGGTATGTTTTATATGAAGATCAATATGTAGATATATTATTCTCAGGAGTAAAAGATTTATATGATTCTAAAAGAGGATGGTATGCGGGGAGGTATGAAAGTTCGGGGAAAATTAATAAATCCATCTCCGCATCCACTAATGGAATTATTTTGGAAGCTTTAAATTACAAAAAAAATGGAATAATCATAAAATATTAAAAAGGTAATTGTATTTCAGATGTTGATTCGCCCATGTTTAATTTAATATTTCTATATTAAATTAAATAACCAACCTTTATAATGTTCCTACTTTTATCAAATACGAAACAGCTTAAGAACAACATTAATTTTTCTTAAGTTGCTTTCTCAAATTGCATATGCTTGATATTGCCTTTTAAAATAAAGAAGGTATAAAATATTTTACTTTTTATTAATTCACTTCCTTAATCCAGACTATTTAAAAATATTGAATTCTGGAAATAAACATATTACAATAGATTTTTATTTTAAAGATTTTCTGTTTTAATATCATGCCTTGCAACTTTATAGGCTCCGTCTTCATTTACAACTGAAAATTTTTCAATTGCAGTAACTCTGCTGTATTTTATTTTATAAGTTAAGTTAAGTTTTGCTTGTTCTGCAAAGTTTGCCTCATGCACTGCTTCTATTAATTCATGAGATTGCTTAGCACCCATTGCATTTCTAAGTGCTTTGAATTTTTCTGTACGAGTTTCTATGGGTTCCCCAGAATTAAATGAGTCGGTGTAATAATCAGAGATTTTGTCATATTCTTCCATACTAATTTTTTGCAAAAGACTTTCTATTGCTTCCTCTGATTTAGTTTGATCTAAGGGTTCAGTTGAACAAGAGAAAAAAGATATTGTCAATAAAATTAAAAGCAATTTCTTCATAAGAGTAGATATATATTTATATTAATGTAATGGTTTCTTTTTGAATAAAAGCAAATTTAATAAAAACTGTTTATTATTTAATTCTGCCCAAGAATTATTACTTCTTCTTTTCGATGATAAGAATCTAATAAAAATGGGCCAAATGGGAATAAAGAGGCAAGAAAAGCCAATGAAAGCTTCCATAATGACCATTTAAGAGCAATAAATACATGAATTAAGGAGAGAATGTATAAAATAAATAATAAGCCATGAATCCATCCTGTATATTTTACAGCTATAGGTATTTCCGCAAAATATTTTAAGGGCATTGCTATAAATAAAAGCAGTAGAAAAGATATTCCTTCCAACATAGCGATTAAACGGAATCTTCCTAAAGAAGTATTTGAAAAAATAAACTTCATTTTTTTATGTATTGATTGACTAATATAAATTTAAGACCTCAAGTAAAATCCTAAAGATAACTTTAATTTACATAAAGAAAAAAAATGAAAAGAATGAATTAGTCAGAAGATATAAATAAAATAAAAAATTCAAATAATTGCTTTCTAATTGTTTTTTTAAGATTCTCTGTCAACTAATCTTATAAGCAATTCAATTTTATTGGTTAACTCAGTATTATCTTTTGAATATTTTTTTTTGATAAATGATAGATCCTGTTGTATATCTGATAATTGTTGGTTAAATTGATCATGAATTTCTCTGGAAGAATTTAGCCTATCCTCTTCTTGAATATGTTTTATCTTTGATGATAACTCTAGTAACTTATTATTCAGGGAATTGTATTTCTTTTCTTTTTTAACCCTTTGAATTGCTTTCTCTTTAAATTGCTCTGCTAATAAATTTAATTGATCTTTAGTTTGTGTTATTTCCTGCAGCGCTTTCATGTTTTTTTGTCTCCATAAAGTGGCGGTGATTTTTGGTCTTATTCTTCCTAAATAGCCTTCTTTACTCATGGTAATTATTGTGGCTATAACCAAAGCCAAAATAATAAATCCCAGCATTAAAAATATTGTTTCAAGAGATAAATTTAATTGTGCAATTTTCATAGAAAAAATAAAAAAGCTGGAGCTGTGATTTATAACCATAGAATTTATTATTTAGTAAATTATGTATAGTTGTTTTATCTGCAAGAATAATTAATCTTTAAAAAAAAGCATCTAAAATATTTTTACCTATCGTAATTTTGAATCTTTCTCCAGGAATGCTATATTTTATATGCAAATTATTAGTAAATACTGAAAAATCTGATATTATATCGTTCACTTTTATATCATCTAATTGACCATCGGCATTATCAATTTCAAATCGTATTAACTTTTTACAATGTTGGTTTTTTTCCTTTTCCATAACATGATTTTTTAAAAAGTATACAAAAGCAGTGCTAAATCTTTATTAAGCAATAGTATAATAGAAGAACAACTTATAAAGCAATTTTTAATCGTGTAATAATTGATGATGGAGGAAAAAAATCCGCACTTCGTGGAATTAATTCCGCACTTTTTTGAATTTATTTATCTGTTTTAAAATAATTCAATTTATTTTAATTAACACTATATCAAATAGTTGAGTTATTATTGTTGTGGTGTGACATAAAGGAATAAAAATTGACTTTCTAAAATTCTCAAAAACTCTCACTCTTGGTTTGTAATATTTACTTGCTATTAAAAAGAATAGAAATTTTGTGAGAATTAAATAATGAACGGAAGAAAAAAATAGAGGCCTGATGAAAACAATGAAAAAATATTTCCCTGAACCCTTTAAGTTATCAAATCCTACTGAACGTTTGGTAAATAAAAAGAAAGCAGAAATGATGGAAAAAGTCAGCAATGGTAATTTAGATATGCTGTTGCATGAATTACATTCGTATCAGGTAGAACTTGAAATCCAAAATGAAGAGCTTAAAATAGCTAAAAGGGAAATTGAAGTTTCTAGAAATAAATATGCAGATCTATATGATTTTTCACCTATTGGTTATTTTACTTTTGATGGTGAAGGATTTATTCAGGAAGTTAATCTATCAGCTACTAAAATACTAAATGTTAAACGTGATTTTTTAATTCATAAAATGTTTCACATTTACATTGTTCCTGATTATTGGGATATTTTTAATGAGTTTTTCAAAAAACTAATGCAATTTGATGAAAAACAAACTTGTGAAATTCAAATGAAAAATAAAGATGGGGAGATTTTTTATGCACAACTAGAAGGGATAAAAGTACAGGAACATGAGAATCAACAAGTTTTTTATAGAACAGCTTTAATAAATATTACAGATCGAAAAATAGCTGAACAGGCACTGCAAAAAAACACACAGGAGTTACTTTTTAATAAAAAACTACTGGAGCATAAATCTCTTGAGCTAGCACAGGTATTTATACAATTAGCTAAGTCTGAAAGAGACTTAAGGGAATTAAATATAAATAAGGACAAATTCTTTGCAATTATAGCTCATGATTTAAGAAACCCTTTTTCTGTAATGCTTGGACTAACCAATATTCTTATAAATGATTTTGAGAAAATGGAAACCCAACAGGTTCTGGATATTAATCAAAAACTTGACCTTACTGCCAATAAAATTTATTGTTTACTTAATAATTTATTAAAATGGTCTGTAATTCAATTTGGCAAATTAGATTATCAGCCAGTAACCATCAATCTCAGTGCTTTAATATCTGATACTACAAATTTGCTTCAACATTATGCAGAAAATAAGAAAATAAAAATAAAATCTTCTATAGATAATAAAACTACTGTTTTTGCTGATAGAAATATGCTGGAATCTGTAATTCAAAATTTACTAACTAATGCAATAAAATTCACCTCACAAGGTGGAGAAGTGTATATAAATGCCATAGAAAAAGAGAAAACAACAGAAATAAGTGTATTAGACACAGGCGAAGGTTTAGATACAAAAACCTTAACAAATTTATTTAGAATAGATAAAAAAAGCAGTATTAAAGGGACATCTAATGAGCCAGGGACAGGACTTGGGCTTATTTTATGCAAAGAGTTGATTGAAATACAAGGGGGGAGAATATGGGCTGAAAGTGAACCTGGAAAAGGAGGGAAATTTTCTTTCACAATTCCTAGAGAAAAGCAAATATCTCAAAAAGTAAAAAGTCTTAATAAAGGCTTAATATAACTTGAAAAACAAGGAGTGAAATTGAATTTTTAATTTTTTCACATGATTCTTGTTTTACTCATTTTGTAGAGTTATTTCCACAGTGAATTCATAAAAGTAATATTCAGTTAATTTTTTTTTAAAATGTAACTACTTATTGTTATGAATTTTATCAATAGGAATAAGAATAAAAGAATAAAAGGCATAGAATTTTAATAAAAATGATCTTGGTTAAAAGAAAAATTAAAATGGTTTTAAACCCTAAGGAGGAAAGAAAATGAATAAAGAAATTATTCTTGAAAGAATACAAGAAGAAAGCATTGTTGAAGTTTCAGAAAAAATTATTGCAAAAAATGCAATAACTTCATTAAAAAAAGAAAAAATTCACGCTCCAGGTTGGCCAGGAATTGCTCCAAGATGGACATCGGCTGATAAAAACGGTGTTGGGACAGCATTAAATGTAGCAAGTAAGGTTTGGTTTACCATGAGTCATGGGACTATAAATGAAATTTATTATCCTCAAGTTGATCAGGCCTGCACAAGAGATATGGAATTTATAGTAACTGATGGAAAAAAATTCTTTTCAGAAGAAAAAAGAAATACACGCCATCATATTGAATATTTGGCTGAGGGTGTTCCTGGTTTTCGTTTAGTGAATACTTGTCTTGAAGGAAATTATAGAATAGAAAAAGAAATAATAACAGATCCTTTTAGAGATACTTTCCTTCAGCGAATTAAATTCGTTCCTCTAAAAAAGGATATTTCAGATTATAAACTTTTTATCTTATTGGCTCCCCATATTGGTAATTATGGTTCAGGAAATACAGGATGGACTGGGAATTATAAGGGTATGCCAATGTTGTTCGCAGAAAGAAGTAATGCTCTTGCTCTTGCATGTTCCATTCCATGGTTGAATTCTTCTGTTGGTTTTGTAGGAACATCAGATGGATGGCAAGACTTGAGAAGTCATAAATATATGAAATGGATATATAAAAGAGCAGAGAATGGAAACATTGCAATGATTGCTGAAATCGATCTAAAAGAATCCGAGAGAAGTGAAAACGAAATTATAATTGCTGTGGGATTTGGAAGGAATAGTGCCGAAGCAGGACAAAGAGCAAGAACAAGTATTTTAGAAGGTTTTGATGGTGCCAAACAAGTTTATATTGAAGAGTGGCTAAATTGGCAAAAAGACCTCTTTAATTTTAAGACAGCAAAAATATCTTCCAGAGATTTATATAGAGTTAGTACTTCTGTTTTAAGAACTCATGAATCAAAAAGGCATCCAGGAGGATTTATAGCAAGCCTATCTATCCCTTGGGGATATTCAAGAGGTGACGATGATTTAGGAGGCTATCATTTGGTATGGCCAAGAGATTTAGTTCATACAGCAGGAGGTCTTTTAGCTGCACAAGCCGATACCGATGCAAGAAGAGTTTTAACTTATTTAATGGTTACGCAGGAGGAGGACGGGCACTGGCCGCAGAATATGTGGATGGATGGATTTCCGTATTGGACGGGAGTGCAGATGGACCAAGCTGCCAGTCCTATCTTGCTTATAGATCTCTCTATTAGAGAAGGCGCTCTTGAATTAGGGGATTTAAAAAGTCTTTGGCCTATGATTAAAAAGGCGGCTTCCTATTTAGTTTGCAATGGTCCTGCTACTGATCAGTGCAGATGGGAAGAAAATGCTGGTTATACTCCCTATACTCTTGCTGTTGAAATAGCAGCTTTACTAATTGCTGCAGATTGTGCAGAAGTTAATCACCATCCTGAAATAGCTAAATATTTACGTGAAACAGCGGATTATTGGAATGAAAATATTGAAAGATGGACTTATGTTACTGATACTCCTTTAGCAAGAAGAGTAGGAGTTGAGGGGTATTATATTCGTGTAGCTGCATCTGAAGGTGCAGATGGCAAATTTCCTAAAGAAGACATAGTTACTATTACTAATCGCCCTATAGGTGAAAATAAAATAAATGCAAAAGATCTTATAAGTGTTGATGCCCTTGCCTTGGTAAGATTCGGATTAAGAGATGCAAAAGATCCAAGGATATTAAACACCATAAAAGTAATTGATTCATTATTAAAAATGGAAACTTCAAATGGTCCTTGCTGGTACAGGTATAATAATGATGGATATGGTGAGCAAAGTGATGGTTCTCCATTTAACGGTACTGGAATAGGTCGTCCATGGCCTTTGTTATCAGGTGAAAGAGGGCACTATGAAGTGGCAGCAGGAAATTATGAAGGAGCATATAAATTATTAAAAACGATGGAGTCTTTTGCCAATGAAGGAGGTATGCTTCCTGAACAAATTTGGGATACTGATGACATTCCTTCTAAAGAACTTTATTTTGGAAAAGCCACAGGCTCGGCCATGCCCCTTGCATGGGCTCATGCCGAATACATTAAACTATGCCGTTCGGTAAAGATGAAAAAAGTTTTTGATATGCCTCCCCAAACAATGGAAAGATATATTGAAGAAAAAATAAATTCAAAGTTCGTAGTTTTTAAATTCAATAGTAAATGTAAGAGAATTCCATCAGGTAAAGACTTTAGAATTGAATCACTTGTAAGAATGCAGGTCAGATGGACCACAGATAACTGGATAAATATCAAGGAAACAAATTCCTATGACACAGGACTTAAGGTTCATGTTGTCGACTTGGAAACAAGAGAATTACCAAGAGGTACTAAAATCATCTTTACTTTTTATTGGCCAGAAAGTAGCAAGTGGGAAGGTATTGACTTTGAAGCGAAAATAGTTTAAGAAACAACTGATTAATTAATATAAATAGCTGCTTTAAATTTAAAAGAATGAAAATACCTGATGTATTGATGTTGGGGTGGGAGTTTCCACCTGTGATTAATGGCGGTTTAGGAATTGCTTGTCATGACTTATCCGTTGCAATGGCTGAATTTGCAAACGTAACGATGATTATACCTAAGGCAGCGCCTGGATTTAAAACCGGAAAGCTTAATCTAATCGGATTAAATAATATAGATGTGAATTCGCTAGAGGATGTTTCTAGGCAAGATGAATATTCTTCCTTAAATCAGGTTTATAATATACCTATGGATCTAAATCCCTATTACTCCACGGACCATATGGGGGAGAAGAAATCAGGGTATATTAACCAAGTAATAATACAGGGAAAAAAATACAACATATTTGATATTGATAACCTATACGGTGGAGATGTAATTCAAAAGGTTATTCAGTTTGGCAATATTGCAGCAAAATTATCTGAAAGACTGAAGTTTGATGTAATTCATGCCCATGACTGGATGACAATGGTTGCAGGAATGGAAATTAAAGCACGTACTGGAAAGCCCCTTGTTATGCATATTCATTCCCTTGAAGTAGACAGGAGTGGACCGGAAAGCAGAGGGTGGTTGTATAATATTGAAAAACAAGGTATGGAAGCGGCAGATTTGCTTCTGCCTGTAAGCAGATATACTGGTGAAAACATTATAAAGTTTTACGGAATAGACCCTGCTAAAATTGTTCCGGTCCATAATGGGATAAGACCTGTGACTCCTTTTAAATCTATAAGGCCTTACAAAGAAAAAACGGTCTTGTTTATTGGTAGACTTACAAGACAGAAGGGACCTGAGTTTTTTCTCAAAATTGCTTCTAAAATTTTAAAACATTATCCTGATGTTCGTTTTGTAGTAGCAGGAGCAGGGGAAAATTTTAAAAAAATGTTAATGGATAGTTCCTATAATAAGATTGGGAACAGGTTTCATTTAACAGGATTTATTAATCAAGAGGAAATAAAAAAATTATTATCAATAACGGATGTGTATTTAATGCCTTCTGTTTCTGAACCTTTTGGTCTCTCCGCTGTTGAGGCAGCACAATTTCAAGTTCCTTGTGTAATATCTAAACAATCGGGAGTTGCTGAAGTTTTAGCAGGATCCTTAAAATTTGATTTTTGGGATGTTGATAGAGCTGCAAATTATGTTATTAACCTACTTGAAAATCCAGTATTAAACAAAAAAGTAGTTGATGATGCAAATCAAAATCTTAAAAATATAAGTTGGAAATTTTCCGCACAAAAAGTGGTTGATGCCTACCGTGACTATAAAATTTATCACAATTAAAAAAATCTAATCTAATTTTAAAAAATTACAACTATGCCATCAGTATGTTTTTACTTTCAGGTTCACCAACCATTCAGATTAAAAAGGTATTCATTTTTTAACATTGGACATGATCCAATGTATGAAGATGATAAATTAAACAAAGAGGTACTTGATAAAGTTTCAGCTAAATGCTACCTAAAGACAAACCAGAAAATGCTTGAACTAATTGAGCGTCATAATGGTAAATTTAGAATTAGTTATTCCATTAGTGGAATGGCAATAGAACAATTTGAAAGATACAGGCCCGATGTTTTGGATTCATTTATCGCTTTAGCAAAAACTGGTTGTGTTGAATTTTTGGCTGAAACATATAATCATTCCCTTAGCTATTTGTTTTCAAAGGAAGAGTTTATAAGACAGGTTAAAAAACATGAAAAAAAAATAAAAAAATATTTTGGCCAAACACCAAAAGTTTTTAGAAATACTGAGCTGATTTATAATAATGCACTTGCTGTAGACATTGAAAATATGGGTTATAAAGGTATTGTTTGTGAGGGGGTAGACAGATTATTAAATGGGAGAACTCCAAATTTTATTTATCAGCCAGTTGGAACAAGTAAAATTAAAGCATTATTAAAAAATTATAAACTCTCGGATGATATAGCTTTTCGATTCTCTGATAAAAATTGGAGTGAATTTCCGTTGACTGCTGAAAAATTTAGTAATTGGGCTCATTCTGTTGCAGGAAATGGCGAGGTTATAAATCTATTTATGGATTATGAAACATTTGGTGAACATCAATGGGAATCCACAGGAGTGTTTGACTTTTTGAACTATATGCCAGAGTTTATTTTAAAGCATCCTGATTTTGATTTTAAAACTCCCTCTGAAGTAATAAAAGCTTACCCGGCTAGAGAAATCTATGATGCCCATGATTTTGTTTCTTGGGCTGATACAGAAAGGGATCTTTCAGCATGGTTGAGTAACTCTTTACAGCAAGAAGCAATGAATAGAATTTTTTCCCTTGAACAAATTGTAAAAGAAAAAGATGATCAAGATCTTTTAAATATTTGGGAAAAACTACAAACCTCTGATCATTTTTATTATATGTGTACAAAATTCTGGAATGATGGAGATGTTCATAAATACTTTAGCCCTTATGATTCTCCTTATGATGCTTACATTTATTTTATGAATGTGTTTTGTGATTTTGAAACCCGAGTGAAAAACACCAGAAAGGAAAAGTTATCGGTTATTCCTCATGAACTTGAGCTTGAATTTGCTTAACAAGTAATTTAGAAAGCAGGTTGTTTGAGTACAAAGAGCACTAAAAAATTAAAAAAATATCTAACAAAATTAATAAGGAGGAAACAATGATTCATGAATTTTACAATCAAGTAAGCGAAATTGGTCGCTTTATGCCAAAATTTAAACTTGGAAAATTTCAAGATAAAATTGATTTAAGGCTAAAGCAGATGGAAGAGATGCAATTTGTTCTTAGATTATGGAGTAAAGATGCAAGCTTATGGAGTGAAAATAAAGTTAATAAAGAAATTTCAAATTCATTAGGATGGTTAAATGTAGTTGAGAAAATGATTGCTGCTCTTCCTATGCTATGGAAATTTGAATATGAGATTAAAACTTCTGGATTTAAACATGTTGTTGTTTTAGGAATGGGTGGAAGTAGTCTTTCTTCTTCTGTTTTCAAAAAACTCGTGGATCCAGGTAGTCAGGGCCTCCCTCTTACAGTTATAGATACTACTGATCCAGATACAATTCTTGAAGCAGAAAAACTTCTTCCTTTAGGAAATACATTATTTATTCTTGCCAGTAAATCAGGTAATACAGTGGAGCCATTAGCGCTATTTGAATATTTTTATGAAAAAATAAAAGCTATTAAAGGAGAATCAGCAGGTGAAAATTTTGTAGCTATTACAGATTCTGGAACACCCTTGGTAAGCTTAGCTTCAAAATATAATTTTAAACATGTTTTTCTGAATTTTTCAGATGTTGGAGGCAGATATTCAATATTTACTTATTTTGGAATCGTTCCTGCCATTTTAATGGGAGTTAATGTTGGGGATTTATTAGAGCGAACTTTATTAATGGTTCATGATTGCTCGGCTGGTGTGCCAATTAGAAAAAACTCTGGTGTTGTTTTAGGAGCTGTAATTGGTGAGTTAGCAAAGCTAGGTAAAAATAAACTCACTTTTTTTGTTCCAGATTCAGTATCAGTAGTGAAAATGTGGCTTGAGCAGTTAATTGCTGAAAGTACAGGAAAAAAAGGGACCGGAATAATTCCAGTTACAGGTGATATAAATAGTGGGAATACATTCTATAGCAACGATAGAACCTTTGTATTTATAAATTATTCTGGGTCATTCAAACAGGATTGGATAGAAAAAATAAATTCTCTTGAACAAGAAGGTCATCCTGTAATTATAATTGAACTGGATGATATATTGGATTTTGGTAAAGAATTTTTCAGATGGCAAATTGCTACTGCTATATCAGGAGCTATACTTGAAATTAATCCATTTGATCAGCCAAATGTTCAGGAGAATAAAGCAAACACTGAGAAAATATTACAAAATATTGAATCTAAAGGAAAAGTTAAAGAAGATAAACCTTTATTCAATGATAGGGGACTGCGATATATGGGAACCACCAACGGTTCTATTACTGGTGAAGCATTTTTAGATGACTTCTTTTCACTTGGTAAAGCAGGAGATTTTATATCTATTCAAGCATATTTACCAGAATCTCCTAAAGTTACTAATGAGCTTGAAAAGCTAAGAAAATACCTGGAGGAAAATTTACATTTAGCAACTACCTATGGTTTTGGTCCTAGATATTTACATTCTACGGGACAATTGCATAAAGGAGGCATAAATAATGGTTTATTTATAATATTAACCGGAGGAAATTCTACTGATGTTGAAATTCCAGGAAAACCATATACATTCGGAATGCTAAAAAATGCGCAGGCTAATGGCGATTTTAAGGCACTGCAAGAACATAATAGAAGAGTAATTAAGATTGATATAGGTGAGGATCTTCTTAAAGGAATTAATTGTTTAAAAGAAACAATTAAAACCTCTCTAGCTTTACAATTAAAGTTCGTTTAACTTTTTTAACCCCATTTTTAAGCGGCCATTCATTTTGGATGGTCGCTTTTTTATGTTCAATTTATTAACCTGAGTTCGATTTAAAAAACAGTGAGCTGGTCAGTTTTTTTTGATAATAAAGTTCAGGGAATCTCTATGGCTCTTTGTTATCTCTCCTCGTAATTAAGGTGCTTCAGGTAAAGTAAAAGAAATAGAAGTTCCTTTTCCCTTTTTACTCTCAACTGATATTTCTCCATGGTGTTTTTCCACAAAATCCTTTACGATTCTTAAACCCAAGCCTGACCCTTTTTCTCCCACAGTTCCTTTTTTGCTTTTAACAGTATCATACCCAAAAAGATCGTCCTGTATTTCTTTACTCATTCCTATTCCTTTATCTCGGATAGTGATTTGTTCCATCTTATTAAAAGAAGTTGAAAAGATATCTACTTTACCTCCTTCAAATGAATATTTAATGGCATTTGTGAGTATATTTTGTATAATAGATTTTAGCATGATCTTATCTGCATGTACAAATACATTTTTTTTTATTTTATTATTTATAGTAATATTCTTTTGTTCTGCAATTTGTGAAATAAGTTTAATATCCTCACCTACTTCTTTATTTAATAATAATCTTTCCGGATAAAATAAGTCCGCTTGATTTTCCATTTTAGCAATTCTTATAAGTTCATCAAAATGGTTAAGGGATGTTTTTGAGGCATTGTTTATAATTTGCAACAAGCGTTGTTTGTCCTTATCTTTTAATTCATCATATTGCTCAATAAGTAAACTGGAAGCACTAATTATGCTGGAAATTGGGTTTCTCAAATCATGAGATATTACTGAAATAAACTGGTTTTTATGTTCATTTACCATTACAAGTTTTTCATTAAGTAATTGTAATTCCTTTTCCGCTTTTTCCTTATTATGGCCTTCAATTGCAATTGCAACTAAATCTGCCACAGATGAAGCAAAGGTTTGCTCCTCCAAAGTCCATTCCCTCTTAGTTCCAATATGGTCATGACAAACAACTCCCAATAATCTGCCCTGCGATCGAATTGGTACATCAAGCAAAGTTGAAATGCCTGAGGGTTTCAAATATAACTCGTTGAGTTCTATAGTGAGAGGATCGTCATCTTCATCTGTAATTACTACTGCCCTGTTTTGTTCAAGGGCTTTAAAGTAATTGGGTGCATCTCTTTTTAATAATACAATATCAAAACAGTATTTTTTGATGTTTTTCATAAACAGGCAGTAACAAATTAGTGCAGTTCTGTCCTCATTAAATAACCATATTCCTACACGTGCTGTATCAATTTGGTTTGCGCTTATTTTAGTGATGTTTTCATACGTTTTTATTAAAGATATATATTTAGTTTGGGTCAATTTCAATAATGCTGATTGAAATTCAATTGTTTGTAATTGTTTCTTTAGCTCAATTTCTTCTGCAACCTGTTTTTCGGTAATATCCTCAGCCGTACCTTCTATTAAAATTTTATTGTGATCATTCACGGTTACCCCTCCCCTGCAAAACAAATATTTTACTTTATTATTCGACAATAAAATGCTGTGTTGAAAGACAAAGTTCTTTTTTTTCTCTCTTGCTTCGAATATTGTATTCTTTACAAAATCCAGTTCCTTTGGATGAATACAATTCAAATAGGAATCTAAAGAAATTTCTGTTCCGGGCTTCAGCTCAAAAATTCTGTATAATTGATCAGTCCAGGTAATACTGTTCTCTTCAATGTTCCATTCCCAGCTGCCAATGTTGGCAATGTGCTGGGCTTCAGCTAATTTACGTTCGCTTTCCTTTATTTTTTCAAACAATTCATTTTCTTCTTTAGGCTCTTTTGCTTTTTTCTCAGAAGACATTTCAACAATAGCTCCTGAAAATCCTTTGAACTTTTTGTTTTTATCCACTTGTGTATTCGCTATACCACTTACCCAGATTATTAAACCATCATAACTTAAAAGACGAAATTCAGATTTAAACTGACTTTTATTATTTGCTGAAACAGCTAATTCTATGGATACTCTTTCCTTATCTGGTTCAAAAATTAAATCAGTAAAATTAAAGCTCAAAACTTTATCTTCGGAAAAACCAGATATTTCCTGAAACCATTTATTTATAAATAGAAATTTTCCATTTATATCAACCTCAAATAAACCAACCGGAGCTTCATTTATAAATTGCAATAAATGTTCATTACCCTGTTGTTGATTTTGTTTTTTCTCCTTTAAAACCTGTTTCATATTTTATTGTTTGAACCTAACTAAAAATAGAAAAAATAATGATATAAAATAGAAAATGAGCATTTAAGCCTGAAGCAGAGCTTCTATTTTGCAACTCACTTTTGGTGTCATTCTCACAATTTTTATTGCGAATTTCCAATAAGGATTTTGGAATCTTTGGATCCGCTGCAAGTGTAACTAAAAGTTACAGGATAGGTTCCACACTAAGCCCTCCACTCTGGCTTGCCCGACAGCTTAGCGTACGGGGGTAAGGGGCCATGCACAAAACATACACAAATAGCAATGAATATAACCTGGCTATCCCGATAAATCGGGATGACCTTTAATTTGAAATTTTGATTTCAATATCGAAATGCCGGTTCCATTATAATTTGCTCGGATCTGGAAATACCAATTTCATGTGCCTGTGTTTTCCATTTCCCTGTAACTGTTTTGATTTCACTAATGATTTTATCCATTTGTTTACCGGTCAACTGAAAATATTCCCCCACGCTCTTTGCAAGATCAAAATCAAGGGCATTGTTATTTGCATCAATATTCATAGCTAAACCGTTTTTGTCAATCAAAGGATTAATATCGTAAGCCGGAGATAAGCGCCAACCTGCTTTATTTAGAATAAAACCGTGATTCCGCAAATGATCATCCGTATTTGAAATGGCAATATTAAAAACCATCCGCCTCCATAACTGATGCATGTCTGCTTCATTCTCTGATCCTGAGAATTTAATAAATTCAGCCAGATCCAGGTAGCTTGGGGCATTATCTCTTATTGTATCTTCGCTGTTCCCGGTCATGGTCATAGCGGAGGCAAAATGTATGCGTTGGCCATTTACCCTGTCAAATCTCCGTGTAAAGAAAGTATGATAGTTTCCAGCTATTTTCTGAACTGTGGATTCAGCCATATTAATCCCGGCTTTAATAGCCAGCTTGTATGCCAGGTACTCCCATAACCCTTTATCATTGGTATCATTTTTAGATGGGAATTTAGCAATCCAGGGGTGTGCCTCCTTATCCAATATATTTGCTTTTGGTCTTGCCCCACCCAGTGAAGAACCCGGGGCCATTAAAATAGCCAGCCATTTTTTTTCCTCATCAGCATTGTCATCATCAACAGATTCTATTATGTCCGCTCCGTGTTGCAATTCACCGATGGAAGACCAGGGAGGAGTTGGAAACTCCTTGTTATCATCTAAAAACGGGCCGTTTTCCTCCAGTTTAAAACGTAAAGCCCCCATTCTGTTTTGGTCATATACACCCAATAAAAAGTCACCATCATATAAAGCAGAAGCGGATTTACCTTCTTCCCTGGCTTTGTTGGCAGCCCGCCTTTTCATTAATGTTCGTCCCCAGGTATCCGGCATGGAATCTAAAAAAACACCAAAATTTTCTTTCC
>JALYPI010000260.1 GCA_030856445.1 Bacteroidota bacterium | reverse complement strand
ATGCAAAGGTAAATGAAATTTTACATTCAGCAACGTTATTTTATCGATTTGTTAAAAAAAACCAAGCTTTCTACTGAAGTAACATAATATCAGACACTTTAATTTAACAAGGTCCGATCATTCAGTTTCAAACAAATCACTTTTCGAGATTTCTGAAAAGAATCAGGAAAGAAAAATTCCTAACTCACCTACTTTATAAAGAACTATTAAAACAAACGAAAAAGAAAATTATTATGTAATTCAAATAATTTATTTCCTACTGTTTCAATATTTTCTAAAAAACTAAAATAACATTTAGATATTGTATTTCTCGGTATCTAAAAGGCGAAGTAAAATCTATTTCAAAATGCTTTGAAAGTTATCTAAATAATAAAACTAAAATAACATTTCGATATTGCATCTTTCAAAATAGACAGAAAAAAAAGGGATTGTTCAAAAGTTCGAAACAATGTTACTTCTGTTTCTATACTCTTTATTAATGATCCTTTAAATCAATCCTTTTATAATCAATAAAAACACTTAAATAATATCTTTATAAATGCCCAATTACTTATTTCAAATCAATCCCCTTTCTTTTAAGGGGCTGCAAATGTAATAGGAAAAACGCTGTTTCCAAAAGTTATTTTAGTATAACTCGAATATATTTCTTATATTATTGACTATTAGGATATAAATTTTTCAGTTAGGGTGTGGAAAGTGAGACAGGAAGTATTTTTCCATTAAAATACTTATGCCCATTCATACAAAAATCAGAAATAAAGGAACTAATTTCAGCTGCAGTTACAACAGCTTTATAATCTGGGAATGCCTTTTTAAGCATTTCAGTTTGAACAGCTCCAATTGCCAGGCAATTTACATGAATGTTAAGAGGCTTGAATTCTTCGGCAATTGCTTCAGTAAGGGAACATACAGCAGATTTAGTGGCACTGTAAACGGAAAGTCCAGGAAATTTCACGCTGCCTTGAAAACCACCCATACTGCTTATGTTTACAATATGTGAGGGTGAATTAAACATTGGCAAACAAGTCTGAATTAGCTTCACAGTATTATAAAAATTAGTATTAAACAAATTTTCGCAGTCACTCTTAGTTAGTTCTTGAAATGGTTTGCTCTTTAGTATGCCTGCATTATTAAGTAGAATATCTATTGAATGGAATTTCTCTTTTATAAGGGATGTGATTTCAGAATAATCATCTGAGTTAAGATCAAAGGGTAAGGAATAAACCTTTGAAGATTGAAATGCTGTACATTCTTTAACTAGCTTATTTAACAAATCTTTTCTTCGTGCAATTGCAATAATGTTGTTCTCCCCAGTTTTGGCTAAAGCTTTAACAGTTTCATATCCTATTCCGCTACTGGCACCGGTTACAATAACATTCATATATATTAAAACAAGTATAATTCTTTCCAAAAATAAGTTATAATTTATTACTTTTGTAAAAAAGATACTATACAATATGAAATTAAAGGTTTTATTGCTTTTAGTTACTTTGCTTTCCTCAGCAATAAGTGAAGTTTATTCTCAACAGGATGAATTGCCTTTAAATGAACAATCTTTTTCGGAAAGAATTTTTTTTGGAGGAAATTTCGGTATTCAATTTGGAAACGTAACAGTTATTGATGTTTCTCCATTAATTGGATATAGATTAACTGAAAAACTATCAGCAGGGACAGGAATAACATATATGTATTATAGATTACGATCCCCTGGTTTTGATTTCAGTACAAGTATCTATGGTGGTCGCTTATTTGCAAGGCATATTTTTTATGAGAACCTATTTGTACATGCTGAATATGAAGTGCTAAACCTTGAAATTTTTGAACAAGGAATAAGAAGAATAAATGTAACAAACATATTAATTGGAGCAGGTTACCGACAACATCTTGGAGGCAGAACTTACATCAATCTTTTGGCATTATGGAATGTAAATGAATCAATACATTCGCCTTATAGAAATCCTATTATAAGAATGGGAATTGGATTTGGAATATAAGTTTCTTCTTGTTTTTTTCCTTAAAGTAATTTTATAGTTTAAATTTGTTTTAACATTTTTGATAACTATAAAAATCTCTCCATGAAAAATCTTTACCTTTTTTTAAATTTGTACTCTTGACTTTATTTTTGCATAGAAAAACATAAAAATGAAGGAATATTTTCTTCGGCAAAAATAAAACCTCAGCCTTTAAAAATACAAATAATAGATATGTTATAAAAAGCACTAGTACTGTATGACACTGAACTACAACAAAAGGGTAATTATGAATTGGACATTAATGGAACTGCTATTTCTAATGGTGTTTATGTTATACAAATTGTTACTCCGGAAGTAACCAAGCAAATAAAAATTATTAGAACGAATTAGACAGGAAATAAGTAAGACAATGAGAAAAAAATTTATTTTATTAGCAACCGTTATTGCTCCATTATTGGTTTTTTCACAAAATTTTGAGACAAAATCCCTTCATAAGGAACTGCATGAAAAACACAAGGACCTGCAGATTTCCGCTTTGGATTATGAGCATTTGAACCAAGCAGCTGTAATGCCCTTTCAAAGAAAAAGAAATTGTCAATTAAATAAAATCGTTTTTGGCTGGCACCCCTATTGGATGAATGGTTTACAAAGCAATTACCAATGGGATCTATTAAGTGATTTTTCTTATTTTTCATATGATGTTAATCCAAATAACGGCCAAGCTTATACTACTAATAATTGGTCTAGTGCTCAATCTGTAACTGATGCCCTTACCAATGGAGTACGAGTAAATTTATGTGTTACCCTTTTTGGAAGTTCGAATCATACTACATTTTTAACTAATACAACATCTCAACAAACACTTATAACTAATCTCATCAATCTTGTGCAGGCAAGAGGAGCCCATGGGGTGAACATAGATTTTGAGGAAATGCCATCTGCACAAGCAAGCAATTTAACTGCCTTTATAATTAATCTTTGCAATCAAATGCATGCTGCAATTCCCAGTTCACAAATTTCTATTGCTTTACCAGCTGTAGATTGGGGAAATTCCTTTGATGTTGCTGCAATGAGTTCCTATATTGATCTTTTTATAATTATGGGATATGATTATTATTGGGGAGGCAGTACTCAGGCAGGACCGACAGATCCATTATATACCTTTGACCCAACAGTATCTTCGCAAAACATATCAAGAAGTATTAATACTTATTTAAATAAAGGAATTCCTAATTCAAAATTAATCTTAGGTTTACCTTATTATGGAAGAGAATGGAACACTACCACAGACCTTGTTCCCTCAAGTGCGACTTCCCATGTTGCAGCCAGAACCTATAAATATACAAGGGATAACGTTAACGGAAATTATACAAACTCTACTTTTTATTTAAAAAGCATGACCAATTATCATGTTTACCATTCAGGAACAAGCTGGAGGCAATGTTTTATTAATGATGAATTTACTTTAGGAAAAAGGTATGATATGGTAAATCAGAGGAACATTGGAGGAATTGGCATTTGGTCATTAGGAGGAGATGATGGGTATATGGATTTATGGAACAAAATAGAAAACAAATTTACTGACTGTTCAATTGTTGCCTGCAATGACACTATTTATGATATGGGAGGACCTTTAGGGGATTATTACAATAGTGAAGATTTTACTTATATTATATCTCCTTCGGGAGCATCCCAAATCAACCTTAATTTCAGTTCATTTTCATTAGGAACAGGTGACACTCTTAAAATATACAATGGGAACTCTACTGGCTCGAGCCCTATAGGAAATTATACGGGAATAAATGGGCCTACTTCAATAAGTTCACTAGGAAATACTTTAACTTTAAATTTTAAATCCAATTCATCTGGATTATCCACAGGTTGGCAAGCAACATGGAATTGCATAATTGATAATGTTCCTCCAACCACACAAATAAACCCGGTTTCAAACTGGATTACAGAAGATTTTCAGGTATCCTTTATAGATGAAGATAATATAGGAGGAAGCGGAATTGATAAACGTTTTTATAATGTAGCTGATTTTAATGGCAATGAATGGCGTTCCAATTCTTCAAGAGGATTTTTTACTGATAATTTTAATACTTCCATTCATCCCGATTGGACAAACCATTTAGGAACCTGGAACATAAATGCTAATACACTTGTTCAATCTGATGAAACAGAAGGCAACAGTAATATTTCTGCACCTCTTGCTCAAAATCTTTCTAACAGATACTTATATAATTGGAAAGGAAAAATTGATGGCACAGGAATAAATAAAAGAGCAGGAATGCATTTCTTTTGCGACAATCCTACTTTGCCTAACAGAGGTAATTCCTATTTTGCCTGGTTTAGGACTGACAATAATAAAGTTCAATTTTATAAAGTGGTAAACGATGTTTTCACCCTTATTGAAGATGTACCTTATACTCTTAATGATGCCCAATGGTATGACTATAAAGTTGCTTATGACAGGATTACTGGAAAAGTACAAATATGGGTTGATAATGTGCTTGTAATTTCATGGATTGATTCTTCCCCTTTTCAAAACGGAACACATATTTCCTTTAGAAGCGGTAATTGTAACTGGGCTGTTGACAGCTTAAATGTTTTAAGAACCAGAAATCCTAGTGTAACAATAAATACAGGCTCAAGCAACAGTGATGATTTGAGGTTTCAAAATATCAATCCATTGACTCCAACAGGGCTTATTAGGTCTGCAGTGAGTGATAGTGCTGGAAATATTTCTTCTGTTGCCAACATGTATGTGAATGTAGACTGGACTGTTCCTAACATGGTAAGCATGGTAAATGACGGAACAGGGGTTGATATTAATATCACAACATCCTTAACAGAATTATCTGCTAATTGGGTGGCAGCATCTGATCCACATTCGAACATAGCAAAATATTGGTATACAATAGGTACCTCTGCAGGGCTAGCTGATGTTGTAAACTGGACTGATAACAGTATAAATACTTCAGTTACGCATTCAGGCCTTAGTTTGATTAATGGACAAACTTATTATTTTAGCATTCAAGCTGAAAATTGGGCGGGGCTGCTCTCCCCTATTAGCAGTTCTGATGGGCAAACTGTTGATATTACAACTGCCTTAATTGCAGAGAACAATATTATTTTAAACGCAAAAATTCATCCAAATCCAACTTCAAATACAGCTCAGGCAACTTTTTACAATCCTGCAACTCAAAAAATTAAATTTATTCTTTTGAATAGTATTGGTAAGGAAATTGGAAATAAGGAACATATAATGCCAAAAGGAAATTGTGAATATCAACTTAATTTGTATAAAGAAAATATGGCAGAAGGAATTTATTTTATTAAAATCATCCCTGAAAATAATCCTGCAATACTATTAAAGTTTATTTATCAAAGGTAGAAGGGCCTTTTTAGCACTCTTGATAAATCCCCATACATTAAGTAACTTAATGTATGGGATTTTTTTATGCTAAACTCTTAATTGCTTTGTTCATCTTAATTGATGTAAAAGCTAATGCTCAAAGAGATACTACTTTAAGATTAGGTATAGAATGCTCTCCATCCTTATCTTATACAGGTTTTAATCAATCCTTTGCTTTTTTAATTAAAAAGAGAAAAAATTCACTATATCTTGGACCTAAAGTTTCCCTTTCTAATTATTATCTGCCCTTATATTCATTATGGGGAATAAATGGCGGCATTAGGCATAATTTTGTTAATGCCGGGCGTGTAAACTGCTATTTTAATATTGATTATCAAAACACTTTATATAGAACAAACAGGGCAACAGACAAGGTGAAATTCAATAGTATACATGAATTTAATTTTTCTTACGGAATCAATTATAACTTTTTCAAAAAATTCCATATTGGAAACTCAATAGGTTTTGGAAGATATTTGGAATTTTATCATGATACAGTTGAAAACAGAAAAGTTATTTATCAAGGATACGGCAATTTGTTTAAATTATTTATTCAATATGAATTTTAATACCGACATCCTTTTTATCTCTATCATAATTGTGAATACACTTTCGGGTTGTTCAAAGTCAGATTCTAAGATTGTAAATTTAAACAATGGCAAAATTGGAATAGTGGGTCATGGAGGCAATGGTTTTCAGTCAGAACTAAATCATCTGCCACATAATTCTTTCGGCAGTATTATAAAAGCCATTGAAGGCAATCAGGCAGATGGAGTTGAACTGGATGTTCAAATGAGTAAGGATGAGCAATTGATACTATATCATGACCGCACTTTACAATCAATGACAAATTGCCATGACTGTATAAGCAATAATGTTTCATCTGATATTTTAAAGTGCAAATACAAAAATAATTTTTCAACAAATGTATTAGAAGACGAAAATGTAATTGATTTAGAGTTGGTTATAGAGAGATTATCAGCACGAAAAATAAAACCAATTCTGTTTTTGGATATAAAAATGTTCAATAAATGTGATAATGATTTTAAAAATAGGATGCTTTTTGCAAAAAACATAAGTGAAATTATTCTAAAACACAATGCTAAAAAATGGATTAAGGTACAATCCACTTCCATTGACTTTTTAAATATTTTGCAACAATCTAATACTGAAATACATTTAATACTTGAAGGAGGCAATGGAAAAGAAACAATTGAAATGGCAAAATCTAAAAATTTTTATGGAATAGTTTCTTCCAATAATTCTATTTCATATGAAGAAGTAAAACAAGCCCATTCAGTAGGTTTAAATGTTATTCTATTTAATGTAAAAACCAGAGCGGGTACAATTGAGGCTATAAATAAACATCCAGATTTTATCATAACAGACAATATATTATTACTTCAGAAATGCTTAAAAAAGTAATTAAAAGAATAAAGAAAAGGAATAGGACTATCAGAGAAAAACAAATAAAGAGAATATAGAATAATCTATTTTTGAGATTAATATTAAAAGCAAAAACAATATTAAAAAGGAGAAAAATTAAAAATATCACAATAAATAATACCGTAAATACTATGGAAGATGTAAATTTGTTTCATAATAAAACTAATATGACTAAAAGAAAAAGGGTTTTAATAACCGGAGCAGCAGGATTTCTAGGCTCTCATTTGTGCGACAGATTTATAAATGAAGGTTATCATGTGATTGGAATGGACAATTTAATTACAGGTGATATGCAAAACATAGAACATCTTTTTAAATTAGAACAATTTGAATTTTATAATCATGATGTATCCAAATATGTGCATGTGCCTGGTGAATTAGAATATATTTTACATTTTGCTTCCCCTGCAAGCCCCATTGATTATTTAAAAATCCCTATTCAAACTTTAAAAGTAAGTTCTCTGGGAACACATAATTTATTGGGTTTAGCAAAAGCTAAAGGAGCCCGCATTCTTGTAGCTTCAACTTCAGAAGTTTATGGAGATCCTCTTGTACATCCTCAAAATGAGGACTATTGGGGAAATGTAAATCCAGTAGGTCCACGTGGTGTTTATGATGAGGCCAAAAGATTTCAAGAAGCTATTACTATGGCTTATCATACTTATCATAATGTTGAAACCAGAATAGTAAGGATTTTTAATACATACGGACCGAGGATGCGCTTGAATGATGGTAGAGTGTTGCCCGCATTCATAGGTCAGGCTATTCGAGGAGAAGACCTTACCGTTTTTGGGGATGGAAGTCAAACAAGGTCATTTTGTTATGTAGATGATTTAATTGAAGGCATTTACCGCCTATTATTGAGTGATCATGCTCAGCCTGTTAACATTGGCAATCCGGATGAAATTACTATTAAAGAGTTTGGTGAGGAAATTATAAAACTCACTAATACTAATCAGAAAATGATATACAAAAACCTGCCAACTGATGATCCAAAGCAAAGAAAGCCTGACATTACAAAGGCCATCAATATACTTGGATGGCAGCCTAAGGTTAATCGTGCTGATGGATTAAAAATAACGTATGAGTATTTCAAAAACTTACCTGAAGAGGAATTATATAAAACTGAACACAGATTCAATTAAAATTAAAAATGGAAACAAATAAAGATTTCTTCGCCCATGAAACAGCTGTAATAGATGAGGGCTGTGAAATTGGAGAGGGCACAAAAATATGGCATTTTTCCCATATAATGCCAGGATGCAAAATTGGAAAAAAATGTAATTTGGGGCAAAATGTTGTGGTATCTCCTGAAGTTATTTTAGGAAATAATGTAAAGGTTCAAAATAATGTCTCTATTTATACTGGAGTTACTTGTGATGACGATGTCTTTCTGGGGCCTTCAATGGTCTTTACGAATGTTACAAATCCAAGAAGTGCGGTAAACCGAAAAAGCCAGTATTCTAAAACTCATGTTGGCAAGGGTGTATCTATAGGTGCAAATGCTACTATTGTTTGTGGACATGATATAGGGGATTATGCATTTATAGGAGCTGGTTCTGTAGTTACAAAAAATGTACCTCCTTATGCTTTAGTTTTAGGGAATCCAGCAAGACAGAAGGGATGGATGAGCGAATACGGGCATCGTCTTGAATTTAATGTTGACGGGATTGCTGAATGCCTTGAAAGCAAAGAAAAATATAAAATAAAAGAAGGTATTGTTTCTAAGTTAGCTTAGAAAAATTAATTTTGCCAGTTATTGATCCCTTACAGAAATGTTAATCCAAGAAGATAGAAAAATAAAATTTGCCATTGTAGGCACCGGACATATAGGAAAACGCCATGCAGAAATGATTCTCAGGCACCCAGAAGCAGAACTTGTTGCACTTTGTGATATACGCTCTGCTGAAGAATGCGGAGCTACTGAATTTAAAACACCTTTTTTTCATTCAATTGAAGAACTACTGGATTCAGGAATTGCTTTTGATGTTGTAAACATATGCTCCCCTAATGG
Source organism: Bacteroidota bacterium (assembly GCA_030856445.1). Taxonomy (GTDB): domain Bacteria; phylum Bacteroidota; class Bacteroidia; order JACCXN01; family JACCXN01; genus JACCXN01. The sequence continues at coordinate 2,518 of JALYPI010000260.1, read as the reverse complement.
CTTGCATGCAAAGCAATCACTAAAAGCTTTGGATTATAAAAAGCATGTAGTTTGTGAGAAGCCAATGGGTTTAAACAAAAATGAATGCGAGACAGTGATTTTTAAATCCCTTCAAGTATCCAAACATATTTTTTGTGTAATGCAAAACAGGTACTCTCCTCCTTCTGTTTGGATAAAAGATGTTGTAGAAAAAAGGTTGCTGGGAGATATTTTCATGGTGCAACTTAACTGTTACTGGAACAGGGATGATCGTTATTACAAAAAAGACAGTTGGAAAGGTAAAAATGATCTGGATGGAGGTACATTATTTACACAGTTCTCCCATTTTATTGATATAATGTATTGGCTTTTTGGAGATATAAAAGACATTCAGGCAAAATTCGAGGATTTTAGCCATAAGGAGCTAACTGATTTTGAAGATTCCGGATTTGTTAATTTTAATTTTATTAATGGTGGAATGGGCTGTATTAATTATTCAACCGCTGTTTGGGATACAAACCTGGAGAGCAGCATTACTATTATTGGGAGCAAAGGAAGTATAAAAATAGGTGGACAGTATATGAATGAGGTTGAGTACTGTCATATTCAAGGTTATAAGATGCCTGAACTCTCTGAAGCAAGTCCTGCTAATGATTACGGTTATTATAAAGGATCAGCAGCAAATCATCACTTTGTAATAGAAAATGTAGTAGATACATTAAAAGGAAGAACTATTGCAACCACAAATGCACTCGAAGGACTTAAAGTGGTTGATATAATTGAAAGAATTTATGCACTTCGAAATAATAATATAAAAAACAACAATGTATAATAAGATCTTAAATAAAGAAGCCAAGATTGCAGTTATTGGGCTTGGATATGTAGGGCTTCCTATTGCCCTTGAATTTGCTAAAAAAACATCCGTTATTGGTTTTGACATCAATGATGAACGCCTTGAGATGATGCGTAATAATATTGACCCAAGTCAGGAATTGCCAAGTGAAGCTTTTCAAGGTTGTGACATTACTTTTACTTCTTCAATTGATGTATTAAGAGAAGCCAACTTTTTTATTGTAGCTGTTCCTACTCCTATCAATGAGCATAATTTACCTGATTTAAATCCATTAATTAAATCATCGGAATCTGTAGGTGCAGCTTTAAAAAAAGGGGATTATGTAGTTTATGAATCCACCGTATATCCAGGATGTACTGAAGAGGATTGTGTACCTGTGCTTGAAAAAATATCAGGCTTAAAATTTAAAGAAGATTTTAAAGTTGGATATTCGCCAGAGAGAATTAACCCGGGAGATAAAGAGCATACTATTACTAAAATACTTAAAGTAGTTTCTGGTTGTTGCCAGGAATCTTTAGATGTTATTTCAAAGGTTTATGAAATAATTGTGGAACCAGGAGTGCATAAAGCTTCTTCAATAAGAGTTGCAGAAGCAGCTAAGATTATTGAAAACACTCAGCGAGATGTAAACATTGCCTTAATGAATGAGCTTTCCATTATCTTTAACAAGATGGGAATAAACACTTATGAAGTGCTTGAAGCAGCTGGTACAAAATGGAATTTTTTAAGATTTTCTCCTGGATTGGTTGGAGGACATTGTATTGGAGTTGATCCTTATTACTTAACTTATAAAGCAGAATCATTAGGATATCATGCAAGAGTAATCAACTCTGGAAGGTATGTGAATGATTCCATGGGGTTTTATATCGCAAAACAAACAGTTAAGAAAATAATTGCAGCAAAAAAAGACCTTAACCAGGCCGTTGTACTTTTAATGGGGGCAACTTTTAAAGAAGATGTAAGCGATATACGTAATTCTAAAGTAGCAGATATTGTAAAAGAATTAAAATCATTTGGTGTAGCTGTTGAAATTGTTGATCCTCATGCCTCATCAGAGGAGCTATTTGATGAATATGGATTTGGACTAGTTGAAAAAGCAGATAAAAAATATGATGCAGTAATTGTTGCTGTAAACCATAAGGAATACCTTGGTCTTGATGAGAATTATTTTAAATCCATTAGTTCTGACAAAGGAATAATTGTAGATGTAAAAGGGATGTATCGCAATAAGATCAAAGACCTTAATTATTGGAGTCTTTAATTTTTTTTGCTAAATTCAAACAATGGAAAAAGACATAAAAATTTTAGTTACAGGAGGAACAGGTTATATTGGTTCCCATACCATTGTTGAACTGCAAAAAAAAGGTTATAAAGTTATAATAGCAGATAATCTTTCAAATTCTTCTGAAAGTGTTTTAGATGCTATTGAAAAGATATCAGGAATACGACCTGAGTTTGAAAAGACAGAGCTTTGTGACAGGGAAGAAACCTTAGCTCTTTTTAAAAAAAATCAAGACATCAAAGCAGTTATTCATTTTGCTGCCTTTAAAGCAGTAGGAGAATCAGTTGAGAATCCCCTACTCTACTATAAAAACAATATCTTTTCTTTGGTAAATATATTGGAAGCCATGAAAGAAAACAAAATAAACAAACTTGTGTTTTCTTCCTCCTGCACTGTATACGGGC
>JALYPI010000253.1 GCA_030856445.1 Bacteroidota bacterium | reverse complement strand
GCCTTACATTTACAAGTACCACCGTTATCATTAATTTCTTTACAATCTTTATCAACCTGTGCTTTCTCAGCTTTCATTTCTTTGTTATTTTCATAACATTCTGTATCTGTACCTGAAAACCCACCATAAGAAACGGTGCACTCAATACATTTTTTACAAGAAGTAAAAGTTAAACCAGCAACAAATATTGCTACTACCGCAATTAATTTTGTAGTTGTCATTTTCATAATTTAAATATTAAGGGTTAATATAAGTTCAAAAATACATTAAATTTTATTTTTAGCAATTAAAAAAACAAAAAAACCGTCTAAAAAAGACGGCTTTTTATTTAAAAACAAAAAAAATTTTATTTATAAGTACATACCCAGCCAGCATCTTCTAATTCCTTTACAGAATCTTTCATTGCACGAGATTTTTGACAGAATTCCTCGATTTCACCAGTTTCACCGTCTTTATCATATTTACAAGTAGCACATTTTTTACATGAAGTAAAAGTTAAACCAGCTAGGAATAAAGTAGCCAGAGCAATCATTTTTGTAGATTTCATAGTCATAATTTTTAAGTTTCTATTTGCCAAATTTACATTTAATTATTTTTTAAAACTTAAACTGATTAAAAGCAAGTGCATTTATTTTCCTTTAACCATTAATAATCATCGATTATTCCATGCATATAGGCTCCAAACATTCCTTTTTCAGTACTTTTGGCATATTATCAAATGTAAGAATGACAATTTGATTAGTTAAACACAAGGTGTTTTTTAAAAAAAATTAAATTCATTACAGAAAAAGAATTAATCAGATTAACTTTGCAACTAAAATTGTATTGAAAACTTTTGATATGCCTGAGAATAAATTTATTTTAAGATTAAAAGAGAAATGGGGAATAAGCAGCAATTGGCAAATCTTTGTAATCTGTTTTGTATTTGCACTCACAGGATCAACATCAGTAAAACTCGCTGCTCCTTTATTAGAACTACTTGGGATTCATGACACGCTAAAACCAATTATATACTGGCCTTTAAGAATTTTAGCAACTTTTCCTGTCTATCAGGTGCTACTTATCATTTTTGGAACAATATGTGGGCAATTTACCTTTTTCTGGAACATTGAAAAGAAAATGTTTGCCAGGATCATGGGCAAAAACACCAAATAAAGGAGAATCTGAGAATGCAAAAGACAAAACTGACTGCTGTTGAATTAGAAAGAAAATCTCCAGAAGCATTTAAAATTGCAAATAAAACACCTGTTATTATAGTACTGGATAATATTAGAAGTGCTCATAATATAGGCTCTGTTTTTAGAACAGCTGACGCTTTTTTGATTAAAGCAGTTTACATTTGTGGAATTAGTGCATATCCTCCCAATAAAGAAATTGAAAAAACAGCACTGGGAGCAACCAAAAGCGTAGAATGGAAATACTTTGACCATACTTCTCAGGCAATTACTGAGCTTATTGCTACACAAACAGAAATATGGGCAGTTGAACAAGTTAAACAGAGTGTGTATTTAAATGATTTTCCGATAGAAAAATCAAAGGAATATGCCTTGGTATTTGGAAATGAAGTAAAAGGAGTAGATCAGCAAATTATCAACCAATGCACAGGATGTATTGAAATCCCACAGGGTGGAACAAAACACTCTTTAAATATTGCAGTAAGCACTGGAATAGTATTGTGGGAATTTTACAGGAAATTTCAAAAGTAATTTACAATAAAACTCATTTACTTCCCTCTTTTCTTCTTAAAAAAAGACCAAAGTCTTAATTTTATTACTAAGAATAACTTGTAACCTTTCTTTGAATAAGGCTAATTAATATAGCTGGAATTTAAAACTAATAAACATTAAATAAAAAAAGGGCGCTTTGAAAACAAAGCACCCTTTAAAGAAAAACTTATTATTTAATTAGTTTACAGCAGAAGTGAATTCAGCTGAAGTTTTGTACTTAGCAAATTCAAGGTCTGTTTTAGCTTTCTCTTTTAAAGATGCATCCTTAGCAACTGCTAACTTTAAGCTTTTTGAAACTTGTGAAGCTTCACCAGCTCTTGCAGCGATTACAGCTCTAAGGTAATGACCCATAGCAGAATCTTTGTCGGCAGAAGCCTCAACAGCTTTTGCAGCAGCATCATGATTGCCAGAAAGTGTATTAGCAAGTGCAGCATTAAATGTATTAGAACCGCTCATATTAGTAACGGCCATTGTATAATTACCGTTTTTAATGTTCACAATTCCAAGATTGTATTTTGCATTGTTATCAGATGCAGAAGCCTCTTTGTATAAACCTTCAGCTTTTTTTCTGTCTCCTTGTAAATGAGCAATAACACCTAAATTATTTTTAATCTGAGCATTATTAGCTGACATTTTATCTGCTTTTTCAAACTGAGACTTAGCATCATTCAATTTGTTTTGTAGCATTAATATATAACCAACATTGTTAACTCCTCTCCAGTCTTCAGGATAGATACGCTCAGCAGTTTTGTATATATTTAATTTTGCATCCATATCATTGGTTAACGTAGCAGAATAAAGAATTTCTTCTACAGAAAGTGAATCAGGAGCAGTATTTACCAATTTAGAGATTTGCTCGTCTGATCTGCTTTTTTCTTCAGCATTAATTCTGATTTTAGATCTTCTTAGTTCAGGTAAAATTTTATCCGCTATTACAGTATAAGTTTTAGCCATATTCTTAATTTCTTGTTCTCTTTGAATTGGATCAGAGTACATAGTAAGAACACGTAAAATTAAATCTTTATCCTGAATGTCTGATTTCTCAATAAGATTTTTAAATCCTTCCCAATCCTCAGGAGTTGAAGTTTTCTTTATAAAATCATTAGAATTAGCAGCTTCTACTTTTTGTTTTTTTAATTCTTTTAAAACATAAGTAGCTGTTTCATCAGCTCTTCTTCCTGCAAGACCTTCATTCAAACGTTCTTCTCCATCTGGGGAAGCGTAAGAAGAAATTTCTACATTGTTAAAGATAAACCCTTTGTTTTTACCATTTTTAACAAAATCGTTTAAAGCTTTAACATCAGGCTTTGAAAGCTCTGTTGATCTAACCTGAGATTGCTGAATAACAAACTGAATTTTTGCATCGGCAACTCTAGGAACAGTTTTAGTGAATTTATCAGCTCCTAATGAAGGCTTATCGTCATTCATTACTAATGCTGGCGTTGCAATTACACCATCAGCGATTTTAACAGCCGGAAACTCTTTTGATTTTGTTTTTATAGACGCTGATGATTTTAACATCAATTCAGAAACTCTCATTTCCGGGCTATAAGGAATTTTGTCAGTATAAGTGATAGAACCGCCATTTGCATTATTTATAACAGTACCTTCTCCTTCAGACTTTTCGCCTTTATAGTTTACAGATTTAAATTCTTTTTCTGATTCGCCATATTTAAGAGTAGGAGTTACTTTTACCTGAGCTTTTTTAGCAAAAAATTTTGGTGGGTATTTGCCATTAATAGTAATAACAACGCTATCGCCATGCATTTCTAGTGGCTTAGGTGCTACTTCATATGTAACTTGGTTGGAATTCTTTACCATTTTCCCCAATCCACCGCAACCTGCAAGAACTATTGCAGTTGAAACGGTTGTTAAAACTAATTTTACACTTTTATTTTTCATTTTTAATTTGTTTTTCTTTTAATGTTCATTTTGAAAGGTACAATATTAATCAATGTTTTTTACAAATGAAATATTCTACCCTGATTTTTAACTAATTCTTAAATAATAATTGAAATTAATAAAATTTAAATTCATTTTAAACTTTTAAAAAACTATTAAATAATTTTTTGGTTTTTAAATGACAATCCTTGTTATACCGGCAGGATATAAACAATCCATCTTTTCTTTTATTGTATGGAAATCTTTTTTTTCTTTAATAAAATCAATATTATTGGTATCAATTATTAAAACAGGAAAATCTTTTTGCACTTTTAAAAAGCCCATATATGTCTCCTGTATCTTAATTAAATATGAATCCTCAATGTTTTGTTCATAAATCCTACCTCTTTTTTTTATGTTTTTTTTCAAATTAGGCAAGTCCAAGTGAAGGTAAACCAATAAATCAGGTTTGGGAAGCTTTTCGTGCATTATATTAAACAACTGATAATAAAGCTTATATTCATCTTGATCAAGGTTGGCTTTTGCGAAAATCAACGATTTATAAATATAATAATCAGAAACAGTATAAGTACGAAACAATTCCTGAAGCGGGAAAAACTGCTTAAGTTGATGATATCTTTCTGCCAGAAAAGACAATTCCAAAGAAAAAGCATATTGACCTGGATTAGCATAAAATTTGGGTAAAAAGGGATTATCATTAAATTGTTCCAGAATAAGGTTAGCATCAAAATCTTTAGCTAACATTGAAGCCAGGGAAGACTTCCCAGCACCAATGTTCCCTTCTATTGCAATGAACTTATGACTCATTTCTTTTTATTACTTCTGAATTATCAGAACACTGCTCCAATAATTCTCGATTTGTTTTATTAAAAACAGGATGAATATAATCTGGCAAAATTTCCACCAAGGGTATCAAAGTAAATTTCCTTTGTTGTAAAAGCGGGTGAGGGATTTTTAAATGTTCAACATCAAACACCATTTCATTATAATATAAAATATCAATATCGATAATCCTTGCTTGATAAGTACCACCTTCTCTAACCCTTCCAAGATCACCTTCAATCCCTAGAATTGTATCCAGTAATTTCTCAGGACTCTTCTGAGTATTCACCAGTACAACCTGATTTAAAAAATCATTACTGTGCTCAAAACCCCATGGTTTTGATTGATAAATACCAGAAGCTTTTTCTACTACTCCCACCCTATCATTAATAAGTTTAATAGCTTTTTGTAAAATTTCCTGAGAAATCCCCAAATTACTACCCAATAATAAAACTACTTTTTCCATTTTTTATTAAACTTGGGCAAAGATAAAAATCAAATTTAAAGCAAAAACTATGACTTTTCCTTTTATACCTGATATGAACCTTTTATGTAATTCTATACTAAGACTAAAACTTTAGGAATAAATTTGTGTTATTAATTTAACCAATTTAGAATTTGCTTTTGAACACAATTAACTGTTTACAGCTAAATTAAAATTCTATTCTTAAACAAAAACAATATACATGAAACAGTTTTTTAAATTTATGTTTGCTTCAATGCTAGGGGTGTTTTTATCTTTATTCTTAGCATTTATAATACTTATTGGCGGGGTTGCTGCAATAGTTGCATCTGCCGGTGATGACAAGGTTAAAGTTGAGGCCAACTCAATTTTACATCTTAAATTCGAAGAAGAATTAATTGACAGAGGTTCTAAAAACCCACTTGAAGATTTTGAAATCGCTTCCTTTTCATCACAGCCTAAATTAGGCCTAAATGAAATTCTAGAAAGTATAGAAAAAGCAAAAACCGATGATAATATTACAGGTATTTTTATTGATGCAGGTACAATTCAAGGAGGAACAGCCATAATTGAAGAGATTAGAAATAAATTAATTGATTTTAAAGAATCAGGTAAATATATTCTTGCTTATAGTGAATATTATACTCAATCTGCTTATTACCTTGCAAGCATTGCGGATAAAATTTATATGAATCCTCAGGGAGCAATAGATTTTAAAGGCTTAGGTGCCCAGGTAGTATTCTTTAAGAACGCACTTGACAAACTTGAAATTGAGCCACAAATCATCAGGCACGGAAAGTTCAAAAGTGCGGTAGAACCTTTTATGTTAAATGAAATGAGTGAATCCAACAGGGAACAAACTACAACTTTTATCGGCTCAATCTGGAATCACACTTTAAACGGAATAGCTAAAAGCAGAAGCACTACTGTTGATGAACTCAACAGGATTGCAGACGAATTTTTGATTCAAAAAGCAGAAGACGCAGTAACATACAAGCTTGTTGACCAACTCGCTTACAGAGATGAGATTCTTGAAATATTAAAAGAGAAATCAAGTGCGGAAAGTATTAAGAAAATTAATTTTGTACCTCTTAAGAAATATGGCAAATCATCAGGAAATTCTAAACTTGAAATTACAAAAGATAAAATTGCAGTAATTTATGCAGTAGGAAGTATTGAAGGTGGAGAAGGCGACAATGAAACCATAGGTTCTGAAAGAATATCTAAAGCAATCAGAGATGCAAGACTCGATGAGAATGTAAAAGCAATTGTTTTAAGAGTTAATTCACCAGGAGGAAGTGCACTTGCCTCAGAGGTAATGTGGAGAGAGGCTCATTTAGCAAAACAAGCAAAGCCTTTTATAGTTTCAATGGGTAATTATGCAGCCTCGGGAGGTTATTACATAGCTTGTATGGCCGATACTATTGTTGCAAGTCCTAATACTATTACCGGTTCTATTGGTGTATTCGGAGTAATGTTTAATGGAAAAAACTTCCTTAACAACAAGCTGGGTGTTAATATTGACACTGTAAAAACAAATACTCATGCTGACCTTGGTGCTTTTTACAGACCACTTACTGCTTTTGAAAGAAGTATTATTCAAAAAAGTGTTGAACAGGTTTATGATGTATTTATTAGCAGAGTTGCTGAGGGTAGAGGAATAACAAAGGAAATGGTTGATGAGATAGGACAAGGAAGAGTATGGAGTGGGGTTGATGCTAAAAGGATAGGCCTTGTTGATGTATTGGGTGGATTAGAAACTGCAATAGAAATTGCTGCAAATAAAGCAGGTATTGAGAAATACAGAACAGTTTCCTTACCTGAACAGGAAGACCCATTTACTAAAGTTATGACTCAACTTACCGGAGAAGCTAAAGCATCTCTTATAAAAGGTGAATTAGGGGAGAACTACAAATATTACAAACAGTTAAAAACTGTAATGAATCAAAGCGGAATTCAGGCGAGAATGGAATATGAATTAGAAATTCATTAATTCATTTCTTTGAATAATACAAATTCTGAAGTAAACACAGTTTAAAAATTCATTATTATAAAAAAGAGCCTGATTTAACATCATGGCTCTTTTTTATTTAAATTTATAGCTGATTATTTAAAATGAAACTCAGCTATCAATAAAACATAAAAATTAAAAATGCTTACAAACAAGGAAATTTCTAAAACATTTAAACTTACTGCCCAACTCATGGAGCTGCATGAGGAAAATCCTTTTAAAATAAAATCCTATTCCAATGCTGCATTCAAAATTGACAGGTTACCTAGGCAACTAAATGAATATGAAATTGAAGAAATTTCAAAAATAGACGGGATTGGCAAAACAATTTCCGCCTGTATTACTGAATTACTTTCTTCAGGTAATTTTTCTGAGCTAAGCCGTATTGTTGAGAACACTCCTATAGGAGTAATTGAAATGCTTTCAATAAAAGGTGTGGGACCCAAAAAAATAGCTGTTATCTGGAAGAATTTAGAAATTGAATCTCCTGGAGAATTGCTTTATGCCTGCAATGAAAATCGCCTTGTTGATTTAAAAGGATTTGGTTTAAAAACGCAGTTATTGATAAAACAAGCCATAGAATATAAAATTTCCAACTCTGGCAAATTTCATTATGCCGCTGCATCTCTTGTTGCCACAGAATTAATTGATTTTTTAAAAACGTCTTTAAAAATTGAACTGCTTTCCTTAACAGGAGAAATTAGAAGAAAATGTGAAATCATAAAATGCATTGATATTATAATTGTAACTGAAGATTTGCCAGATATTTCCGGATTCAATGAAAACCACAACCCTTCTTCTATTCCAGTAAATTTTATCCTTTGTAAAACAGATGACTTTTACATGGAATTATTTAAAACAACTGCCGCTTCTGATCATTTAAAAAAAATACAGGAAAGCCCAAAATGGAATTCTATTGAAAAGCAGGTTTACAACAATGAACAGGATATCTATACAAAAGTAGACCTGCCTTATATTGTTCCCGAATTAAGAGAAGGTAAATTTGAATTTGATTGGATTAAAGAGAATAAAGCCGATGATTTAATTTCTTATAATGATTTAAAAGGGGTTTTACACGTGCATACTACTTATAGTGACGGCATGCATTCACTGGAAGAAATGGCTTTGCACTGTAAAAATATGGGTTTTGAATATCTTGGTATTTGCGATCACTCCCAATCGGCTTTTTATGCAAATGGTTTAAAGACCGAAAGAATATTAGCCCAACAAAAAGAAATTGATTTACTAAACCAAAAGTTTTTCCCTTTTAAAATATTCAAAGGAATTGAATCTGATATTTTAAATACAGGCGAGTTGGACTATCCAGAAGAAATTCTTAAATCCTTTGATTTTATTGTAGCTTCGGTACACAGCAATTTAAAAATGGATGAAGAAAAAGCCACTTTAAGATTATTAAAAGCAATTGAAAACCCCTATACAACCATTCTTGGGCATATGACTGGAAGGCTTCTTTTATCAAGGGAAGGATATCCTGTTAATTATGAAAAAATTATAGATGCCTGCGCGGCAAACAATGTAATTATTGAATTAAATGCTCATCCATACCGACTTGATATGGATTGGAGAAAAATCCCTTATGCAATAAGCAAAGGAGTTAAAATAGCAATAAATCCGGATTCACATCAAAAAGAATCTTATTCTGATATGTATTTTGGCGTTTGTGCAGCTAGAAAAGGAGGATTAACTAAAGCAATGACATTTAATACTATGTCATTATCAGAAACAGAAGCTTTTTTTCGTTTAAAAAAGAATGCTTAGTATTTAAAGTATTAATTAAAAGAATAAGGATTTAGGGTATGACAATAATAAATTCAATAGCTTCCTGGATGATAAAAAAAAGGATCCACCAAATAGATCTTTTTAGAAAATATCCCCTTGAAGTACAAAATGATCATTTTAAACAATTAATTTTTTCAGCAAAAAACACAACCTGGGGTAAAAAATACAATTACAATTCCATTAATAATGCAGATGATTTTCGTCATAGGGTTCCACTTCAGGATTACGAAAGCATAAAACCCTTTATTGAAAGGGCAATGAAAGGCGAACAGAATCTTTTATGGCCTGGAGAGGTAAAATGGTTTGCCAAATCATCAGGAACTACCAGTGACAAAAGTAAATTCATACCAGTTACCGAAGAATCATTAGAAGAATGTCATTATAAATGTGGAAAAGACATGCTATCTATTTACTGCAATAACTATGAAGACACTCAGATTTTTTCAGGAAAAAGTTTGATGATGGGTGGCAGCCATCAAATAAATGAAATGAACAAAGCATCTTATTATGGTGATTTATCTGCTGTATTAATGGAAAACATGCCACTTTGGGCACAGTTCTTACGTACACCCGATCGCTCCATTGCCCTTATGGATAACTGGGAAGAGAAAATTGAAAAAATGGTAAAGGCAACCATGAATGAAGACATTACCAATATAGCTGGCGTGCCTTCCTGGACATTAGTTCTGTTAAAAAGAATACTTGAGGAGTCGGGTAAAAAAAACCTGCTCGAGGTTTGGCCTAACCTTGAACTTTTTATGCATGGCGGTGTTAGTTTCACTCCATATAAAGAACAATTTCAAAAACTGATCCCTTCATCTAAAATGAATTATTTGGAAACATACAATGCCTCAGAAGGATTTTTTGGCATAAGTGACATTCCCGGTTCAGACGATATTTTATTGATGCTTGATTATGGTATCTATTATGAATTTATTCCCATGAGTGAATTTGGTCAAAAGGATGCAAAAGCTTTAACTTTAGAAGAAATTAGATTAGATGAAAATTACGCTCTTGTTATTTCAACCAATTCCGGTCTTTGGAGATACATTATTGGGGACACAATTAAATTTACTTCATTAAATCCTTTTCGAATAAAAATCACAGGAAGAACAAAGCATTTCATAAATGCCTTTGGAGAAGAATTAATGATTGAAAATGCAGAAAAAGCATTAAGTATAGCTTGTGAAAAAACCAGCGCCCTGATAAAAGATTATACTGCAGGGCCCATATTCATGAATGAAGGAAATACAGGTGGACACCAATGGCTGATTGAATTTGAAAAGGAACCGGAAGACCTGGAGAAATTTACAACTTACCTTGACAATGCTCTTAAAGCTGTGAATTCAGATTATGAAGCTAAAAGATTCAATGATTTTGTGCTTAAAATGCCCTTAGTTTATAAAATGGAGCAAAACACTTTTTATAACTGGTTAAAAAGTAAAGACAAATTAGGAGGGCAGAATAAAGTTCCACGCCTTGCAAATGACAGAAAGTACATTGAGGAGATTTTACAATTAAATAATGAGAAAGTTTAATTTTTAAACCTATAATTGTTACCATTAAAAGCAAAGAATCATACACTTAAAACTATGTCAAATTTTTTAATATTCATCACCCTGTTTTCTTTGCTAGTTAGTCCTCAATCAACAACTATCAAGGAAATTAGCAGGATAGAAATAAAAGCAAACAGCATTACAACGGATAATTTAGGAAATGTTTATTTGTTAAAAAAAGAAGAAGTAAGAAAGTACGATAAAAATGGAGTTTTCCAGAATAATTTCAGTGATAAATCCCTAGGCAAAATAACTTCTGTTGATGCCACTAATTTTTTAAAACTGTTGCTTTTTTATGGTGATTTTTCAAAAATCGCGTTTCTTGATAATATGCTTGCCCCTACCCGATCCCCTATTCACTTGCAGAACATGAATCTGGATCAGGCTATAATTGCTGCATCTTCTCATAATAATGGAATATGGATATTTGAACAAGTTTCTTTTCAGGCAATAAGACTTGATCAAAACTTAAATATTAGCCATCAAACAGGAAATCTAATGCAACTACTGGATATTCCTTTAAAACCAAATTTTATGATGGAAACAAATAATATGCTATATATAAACAATCCAGAAACAGGCATACTCCTTTTTGACATTTACGGTACTTATTATAAAACCATTCCAATAAAGGAGCTGGATAGTTTCCAAGTTATTGAAAATAAAATTTTTTATTTTCAGAACAAGGAATTCAGAAGCTATAATTTAAAAACCCTGGAAGAATCTAAGATAGACTTTCCAGATCAATCTCCTTTGCAGGTACGATTTGAAAAAAAGAGGATATATGTTTTAAATCCTGATCATCTAATTATTTATGCAATGGATTAAATTAACATCACTAAATTCAATGTACTTTTCCATTAGTTTTTCAGCATTTTTAACTGTTTAAGTCCTCCTTATTTATCAAATAAATGTCTTTCAAGCGAAAAAAGTAAATTTTAGGGCGGTTTAAAGCACTATTATTTGTACTTTGGCGGTAAATTTATTAGAAAATGCATGTAGCAATAGCAGGCAATATAGGTTCAGGGAAAACAACACTTACAACCTTACTTGCAAAACATTACAATTGGGAATCCCATTTTGAAGATGTAGATGAGAATCCATATCTGAATGATTTTTATAATGAAATGCAAAGGTGGTCTTTTAACCTGCAAATTTATTTTATCAACTCTCGCTTTAATCAAGTCAGAGAAATCAGGGAAAAAGGGAAAAATGTAATCCAAGACAGAACAATTTTTGAAGATGCATACATTTTTGCTCCCAACTTGCATGCAATGAATTTAATGACCACTCGCGACTTTGAAAATTATTTTTCTCTTTTTTCATTGCTCGATAAATATATCCAGGCTCCCGATTTGCTTATCTATTTAAGAGCATCTGTGCCAACACTTGTTCATCAAATTCAAAAGCGTGGACGGGAATATGAAAACTCCATTAGACTTGATTATCTAAAAAGACTCAATGAG
>JALYPI010000242.1 GCA_030856445.1 Bacteroidota bacterium | reverse complement strand
ATGCCCGACATGTTCAATCTAATAGTAAATGCTAATCATCCTTTGATTTCACGTATTTTAAATGAAAAAGACGAAGAAATTCAAAAGAAACTTTCAAAACAAGTTACTGATCTAGCCCTTTTATCTCAAAATATGCTAAAAGGAGAAGAACTGACTAAATTTGTGAAAAGAAGTGTTGAGTTAATAGATTAAGCTTACTTACATTTATAGAAATGGACATATCACCAATAGGAGATATGTCCATTTTGTTTTACTTGAGGTTTACAATGATTCAATAAATATTTCATTTGAACACTTTCAAAAAGGCATTTACTTTCTTCAGCTTATTTCTACTGAAGGCGGATTGTATAGCAAAAAGATTGTTGTTCAGTAGTTTGTGAATTTTTTTTTAATTGAAATAATGGATCTATTCGTCTATTTTATTTATGACAAATGCATTATTTTTTAACTCAACAATAAATAATTCATCAAAACCTTCATCAATTAAAGGGATTTCTAATTTGTTAAAAGTTCCTCTTACTCCAACTTCCGGAATATTTTCTTTTCCTTGTCTTTGGCTATTTCTGTTTAGAGCATCAAAAAGATCTGAATGAAAATAATAACCAACAACTTTAAATTTATGCTCCCTGGCAAGAAGAATGTATTTTTTTCTCTCCTCTTTTGTTGGATTGGTATTATCTATAACAAAACGCTGTTTGCTGGATAAGCAAAGAGCTAAGAATTGTTCTTCTTTATTGCGGGTTTTAAGCATATCAAGAGAAATCCGGATATGAGTTTTTAAAAACTGTTCTTTATAAAAACTTGTTTTACCGCTCCCTTGAATACCGCAAAAAATGATTGCTTCCATAGGAAGGATTGGGTTCTTCTTATTTTTTAGTTTTAGTAATAATGGTTTTATTACCTATTATCTTATGAGACCAGTTGTGGTTAAAGATTTTTTTAAGATAGCGTTCATAAAGCCTGATTCTTGTGCTTGGTTCACCGTCAGCAATTTCTTTGTTTGGTTCACCGGTGTATTCAAAAGAGTTAATATTGGGATGTTGATCTATATACATTTTTACCACTTCAACAATGGTTGCCATTACTTTGTATATTTCACCCTTATTAGTTACCACGTATTCTTCGCCTTCATACTCTTCATTTAAAACGCCAAAAACAATGGTAGCATTTAAAAAGTTGTCTTGCTTTCGTCCAAATCTAACTTCATATTGAACACCATTATCAGTTGTAAAATAATACACACTGCCGGTGGGAATGGCCGGTGGAATGATAGTGTAAATGCGAACAGAATTATCTTCCATGTTAAATTGTGATATTCTATTAAATTTAAAAAAAACTTTTTGAGTTTCCCATTATTTAAGCTAAAGAATTAAAAATTAGGACTAAAAAACGGAGTCAAAGATAATTTTTTCTAGATTATATGCTATAAACAGATTCTTTTTTAATTAAAAGAATAAATAAACTTTCTAATCCAAAGAAACTCCTACTTATTTCAAGTTTGCCAATTTTCATTAGTCTGATTCATCTTATTCTAATTAAATTTATAAAAAGAAAATTACACTTTTATGGGATAATGTTTTTTACTTTTGCCGTTAATATATAAGAGAATAATTAGAGAGGGTAAAATAAGTATGAGTATATCAGAACAAATAAAAAAAAGAAGAACATTTGCCATTATAAGTCACCCCGATGCAGGAAAAACCACATTAACTGAAAAATTTCTGTTATTTGGAGGAGCAATACAAACTGCGGGGGCTGTAAAATCAAATAAAATCAATAAAACAGCTACTTCGGATTTTATGGAAATTGAGAAACAAAGAGGTATCTCAGTTGCTACATCTGTTATGGGCTTTGAATATAAGGGTGTAAAAATAAATTTGTTGGATACACCAGGTCACAAGGATTTTGCTGAAGACACTTATAGAACCCTTACAGCTGTTGATAGTGTGATTTTGGTTATAGACTGTGTAAAAGGAGTAGAGCCTCAAACAGAAAGGCTTATGGAGGTTTGCAGGATGAGAAAAACACCTGTAATTGTATTTGTAAATAAAGTTGACCGTGAAGGACAACCACCTTTCGACCTTTTAGATGAGATAGAAGAAAAATTGTCTATAAAAGTAAGGCCTTTAAGCTGGCCAATAGGTATGGGACAAAGTTTTAAAGGCGTTTATAATCTTTTTGACAAAAGTCTTTATTTATTTAATCCCAATAAACAAAAAATAGAAAAAGACATTGTAGCGATTAAAGACCTTTCTGATAAGGTACTAGATCAGGAAGTTGGCAAACATGCAGCTTTACTTCGTGAAGAAGTAGAATTGATTGAAGGAGTATATGAACCATTTTCCAAAAAAGAATATGCAGCTGGAAATATTGCTCCTGTTTTCTTTGGAAGCGCCATTAATAACTTTGGCGTAAAAGAATTATTAGATACTTTTATTGAAATAGCACCATTCCCAAGAGAAAGAGAAACAGATGTGCGAATGATTGATCCTGAGGAAGCAAGTTTTGCCGGGTTCGTTTTTAAAATACATGCTAACCTTGATCCCCGACACCGGGACAGAATTGCTTTTTTGAGAATATGTTCCGGTAAATTTGAACGAAATAAAAATTACCAGCATGTAAGACTTAACAAACAACTAAAGTTCTATAACCCTACAAGCTTTATGGCTCAGGATAAATCAGTTATTGATGAAGCTTTTCCTGGAGATATAGTTGGCTTGTATGATACAGGTAATTTCAAAATAGGTGATACCCTTACAGAAGGGGAAACCTTTACATTTAAAGGGATACCTAGTTTTTCCCCGGAAATTTTCAGAGAACTGATAAATACTGATCCTATGAAAAGCAAACAATTGGAAAAGGGCATAAATCAGTTAACAGATGAGGGAGTTGCTCAGTTATTTACTCAGCAACCCGGAAACAGGAAAATCATAGGCACTGTAGGAGAACTTCAATTTGATGTTATTCAATTCAGATTGCTGCATGAATATGGGGCTTCCTGCCGTTTTGATCAAATGCCTTTTTATAAAGCATGTTGGATAACATCAGACAATAAATCAAAATTAAATGACTTGTGCGAGTTTAAACACAGGAATATAGTAAAAGATAAGGATAACAATTATGTGTTTCTGGCAGATTCAGAATGGGCGCTTAACATGACCATTGAAAACAATCCGGAAATTGAATTTCATTTTACTTCAGAACATAAATAATAACAACAATGGCTGAATGTTTATTATGCCATTCATTAGTTGAAAACACGATTAAAGGAGCAGATGACAGAATTTTTTATACTTGTTCAACCTGCTCTTTAATATTTTCTGATAAAAAGCACCACCTTAACGCTATTCAGGAAAAAGCAAGGTATCTGAATCATGATAATTCCTTACTGGATCAAAATTACCTTGATTTTTTATCAAAAGCCGTTGTTCCTGCTTTATCTTTTTTAAATCCGACCATGCAGGGGCTTGATTACGGATGTGGGCCTGTTTTAGCACTACAACATATATTAGAAAAAAATAACATTGCCTGTGCTTCTTATGACCCTTATTTTTATCCTTCTTCTACTTCTGCTACTTCTTCTGCCTATGATTTTATTTTTTCAACTGAGGCATTTGAGCACTTCTATAATCCAGCTTTAGAGTTGACAAAATTAAAAGAAATGTTAAAAAATAAAGGTTTTCTGATAATAATGACTGAATTTCACCAGGGGAAGGATCACTTTAAGAACTGGTATTATACCAGAGACCCTTCCCATGTTTGCTTTTATAATTTAAGTGTTTTTGATTACATATGCACAGAATATAATCTCAGTCCTGTTTTTACGGATAATAAAAGAGTAATTATTTTACAGAAATAGCAGAGTTCTTTTTATTACTAAACTGCCACATTATGCTCTCTTAAAGCATCATTTAAAGAAGTTTTAAGATCAGTGCTTGATTTTCTTTTTCCAATGACGAGTGCACATGGAACCTGATATTCTCCAGCAGCAAACTTTTTAGTATAGCTACCAGGAATAACTACACTTCTTTCTGGTACTTCCCCTTTATATTCTATTGGTTCAGGGCCAGATACATCAATAATTTTTGTTGATTTTGTTAATACCACATTTGCCCCAAGCACAGCTTCTTTCCTAACATGAACTCCCTCAACCACAATACACCGAGATCCGATAAAACAATCATCTTCTATAATAACCGGTGAGGCCTGAAGAGGTTCAAGAACGCCACCAATTCCAACTCCCCCGCTTAAATGAACATTTTTTCCAATTTGGGCACAAGAGCCAACCGTAGCCCAAGTATCTACCATGGTTCCACTGTCAACATAGGCACCTATATTTACATAGGAAGGCATCATAATAACCCCTTTTGCCAAATATGAACCGTATCTTGCAACTGCAGGAGGAACAACTCGCACTCCCAATGATTCATAATTGCTTTTTAACTTCATTTTATCATGAAATTCAAATGGTCCAACTTCAATTACTTCCATTTTTCGAATTGGAAAATACATAACTACGGCTTTCTTAACCCATTCATTTACATTCCATGAATCGCCCAGGGGTTCAGAAACTCTCAAAATTCCTTTGTCAAGTTTTTCTATTACCTCATTAATTGCATTTTGTGTTTCTGCTTGTTTTAATTGTTCTCTGTTTTCCCAGGCCAATTCTATAATTTCTCTCAGTTCTTTCATTTGTATATTTTGATATTTAATTGACATATAGACCCGATAGCTATCGGGTACCCCATGTTATATTGAATGGTTATTTCATATAAGTTTTTGCAAAGATATATTTATCAGTTAAAAACCATAGATTTAGTTTTTAAAGGTTTGGTCAATATGATTATCTTTGCCCCCTTAAATTTAAAGATAATGGGTAGAGTTCTGGCAATTGATTTTGGAAGTAAGCGGGTTGGTTTGGCAGTTACTGATACCTTGCAGATAATTGCAACAGGTCTTACAACCGTTCATTCAAAGGATGTAATAATTTATTTGAAGGAGTATTTTAAAAAAGAAACTATTGATTGTGTTGTTATAGGTGACCCAAAAAAATTAGACAATACTCCTTCAGATATTGCAGGACAGGTTGAAGCCTTTGTTAAAAATTTCAGGAAAAATTTTCCGGGAGTCAGGATTGAGCGTATGGACGAAAGATTTACCAGCAAAATGGCATTTCAAACTATGATTGATTCCGGTCTGAAAAAAAAAGCCAGGCAAAATAAAGCATTGGTTGACGAAATTAGTGCAACAATTATTCTTCAATCCTATTTGGAGAGCAGAAGATAGTATAAAATAAAAGATTTTCAGAATAAGTAAACAAACAATAAATTAGACTAAAAAACATTTAATATAAATATGACAACTGTTAATGCTGATTCCATAGGAAATCTTCATTACAATATGTTTTGAATTCATTAATTGATTATGATACTACCAATTGTAGCTTATGGCGATCCAGTTTTAAAGCAGCCTGCAGAAAATATAAACGAAAACTACCCTGAATTGGAGGAACTTCTTAAGGATATGTTTGAAACTATGTATAATGCA
Source organism: Bacteroidota bacterium (assembly GCA_030856445.1). Classification (GTDB taxonomy): domain Bacteria; phylum Bacteroidota; class Bacteroidia; order JACCXN01; family JACCXN01; genus JACCXN01. The sequence goes on along the minus strand of JALYPI010000242.1, from coordinate 23,972 downwards.
AAAGGCGTAGGACTTGCCGCTCCTCAAATCGGAAAATCAATAAGACTTTTTATTGTTGATGGAACTCCCTTTGCCGAGGATGATGAGCCGGGAATGGAAAACTGGAAATGTGTATTTATCAATCCTGAAATTATTCAAGAAGAAGGAAAAGAGTGGTCTTTTAATGAAGGATGTTTGAGTATTCCTACAATACGTGAGGATATTTATAGAAAGCCAAATATTACGATTACTTATTATGATGAAAATTTTGAATTTCATGAAGAAGAATTTGACGGACTTAAAGCAAGAATAATTCAACATGAATACGACCATATTGAAGGTATTCTTTTTACTGATAAAATAAATGGACTAAAAAAACGATTAATAAAAAACAAACTGGCCAACATTTCAAAAGGCTTTGTTGATGTGCATTATAAAATGAATTTCCCATTAAAAAAAGGACGTTAAACCAATCTTAAATAGTATGATAAAAAATGTTTTTTTCTTAATTTTTTCTTCTGCAATTTTATTTAGTTGTGGTGAAGAGAAGAAATCAGCTTTTACTAAGGAGCAAAGCCAATCACAAATAACTGATCTTGAGAAAGAGCTGTACAGTGGCAGTAAAATGTTCAATGATTCTGCAGCAATTGCTGTTGTGGAACTTTACAATGAATATGCTGATACTTATCCTGAAGATTCTTTGTCTGCTGATTATTTATTTAAAGCAGGGGAGGTTTCCATGGGTTTAAATCAGGCCGAAAGATCATTACATTATTTTAAAAAAGTATGTGATAAATATCCAGAGGCTGAAAAAGCATCTTTTAGTTTGTTTTTACAAGCTTACGTATTGGATAACTATATTAATGACAGGCAGGCTGGAGAGGTTTACAGAAGTTTCATTGAAAAATACCCGAACCACCCAATGGTAAAGGATGCAGAATTTTCTATTCAAAATTTGGGCAAATCTGATGAAGAGTTAATTAAGGAATTTCAAGCAAAACAAAATAAAGAGGAAGCATAATAAGGATTATTATTGCTTTTTTTCACTAATCTCTATTAAGTTTTGATAATTAAAAGAAAAAAACTTAAAAAAAAGCCGCTTTAGTTTTTAGCTAAAGCGGCTTTTTTTGTTCACCTGATTTTCAAAAGGCTAATCTTGCGACTTAATCTTTCTTTTTGTCTTTGTCTTCTTCAACTTCTTCAAAGTCAACGTCAGTTACTTCTGATTCACCATTTGAAGATGAATCATGAGCTTGTTCAGCTCCTTCGGCACCTGGTTGTCCTTGAGTTGCTTTGTACATTTCTTCAGAAGCTGCTTGCCATGCTGAATTCAACTTTTCCATTGAAGAGTCAATAGCTTCAATATTCTTATCAGCATGTGCTTTTTTAAGTTCTTCGAATGCTTCTTCTATAGGTTGTTTTTTATCTGCAGGAAGTTTTTCTCCAAACTCTTTTAGTTGTTTTTCTGTTTGGAAAATAAGTCCATCAGCAGCATTAATTTTTTCAACTTCCTCTTTCAATTTTCTATCACTTTCAGCATTCGCTTCTGCTTCAGCTTTCATTTTTTTGATTTCCTCATCAGTTAAACCTGAGGAAGCTTCAATTCTGATTTGCTGTGATTTTCCAGTAGCTTTATCTTTTGCAGATACATTTAAAATACCATTTGCATCAATATCAAAAGTTACTTCAATTTGAGGAACCCCTCTTGGTGCAGGTGGTAAACCATCAAGATGAAAACGACCGATTGTGCGGTTATCTTTAGCCATTGGTCTTTCTCCTTGAAGAATATGAATTTCTACAGAAGGCTGATTATCTGAAGCCGTTGAAAATGTTTCTGATTTTTTAGTTGGTATGGTTGTGTTTGCTTCAATTAACTTTGTTGATACACCACCCATAGTTTCAATTCCTAAAGAAAGTGGAGTAACATCCAAAAGCAATACATCTTTAACCTCTCCTGTAAGAACACCTCCTTGAATAGCAGCACCAATTGCCACTACTTCATCGGGATTTACACCTTTGGATGGAGCCTTACCGAAAAACTTTTCAACTGCTTCCTGTATAGCTGGAATACGAGTTGAACCACCAACAAGTATAATTTCATCTATATCAGCATTTGAGTAACCTGCATTTTTCATTGCTTTTTTGCAAGGTTCAATTGTTCTTTTGATCAAAGAGTCAGCTAATTGTTCAAACTTAGCTCTGGTTAGTGTTTTAACAAGATGTTTTGGAACACCATCCACAGGCATGATATAAGGAAGATTAATCTCAGTTGTGGTAGCACTTGATAATTCAATCTTCGCTTTTTCAGCTGCTTCTTTAAGTCTTTGCAAAGCCATTGGATCTTTTCTTAAATCCACACCTTCATCATTTTTGAATTCATCTGCCAACCAGTCAATAAGTACCTGGTCAAAATCATCTCCACCTAAATGTGTGTCTCCATCTGTTGCTTTTACTTCAAAAACACCTTCTCCAAGATCTAAAATAGAAACATCATGAGTACCACCACCACAATCAAAAACAACAATTTTCATGTCTTTGTGCTTTTTATCAAGCCCGTAAGCTAAAGCAGCAGCAGTTGGTTCATTGATAATCCTTTTAACTTTTAAACCTGCAATTTCTCCAGCCTCTTTTGTAGCATGTCTTTGAGAATCATTAAAATAAGCAGGAACAGTAATTACAGCTTCTGTAACCTCGTGTCCTAGATAATCTTCAGCAGTTTTCTTCATTTTCTGTAAGATCATTGCTGATATTTCCTGAGGCGTGTATTGACGATCGTCAATTTTTACCCTTGGAGAATTGTTTTCTCCCCTTACAACTTCATAAGGAACTCTTTTGATTTCATTTTGTACTTCATCAAAGTTATTTCCCATAAATCTCTTTATAGAAGACAATGTTTTTTGAGGATTTGTAATTGCTTGTCGCTTAGCAGGATCACCAACTTTTCGTTCTCCGTCTTTTAAAAATGCAACAATTGAAGGTGTTGTTCTTTTACCTTCGCTGTTAGGAATTACAACAGGCTCATTGCCCTCCATTACCGATACACAGGAGTTAGTTGTACCTAAATCAATTCCAATAATTTTAGCCATTTCGATATTAATTAAAGTTTTATATTTTTTTATTAAAACCTTAATCTCAATGACTATGCCATTGGATTTTTATATCTAAATATGGAAATTATGGCATTTATTTACCATATTATATTGAAAATAGTTGTCTGAAGAGTGACAAAAAGACAGGATTGTTTAGTTACAAGTGGCAGTAACAGGATCAAAGTCTATGCATAAATATTGGTTCTTTATAACATCCCAATATTTTACAAATCCTTTTTCTATAGTAAGTGAATTGTTTTTCAAATATTTGGCTGTCCCCGAACTCAAGCCCTTGTTTGGAATTGATTGATCAAGCCTGGAAGAGAAAATACCTATACCGTTTTCAATATTAGTATATTCTGGTTTTTCCTGTACAACGCCTGTAATAGGTTCATTTACCTCCATGTACGTATTTAGTTCTTCACCAGCTACTGAAAAATTAAAATCTATTGTATGCGCTAGTCGTTCTGTATTGGGTGTTGCATTGGGAACTTTTTCTGCTACTTTACTGAAAAATTCAGTTCCTGTCATTTTAAAAGCCATTTCTTCTCCACCTCTTGAACTTTTTGATTTGAAATCATAAGACCAATCGATTGTTCTTGGAATAGTATCATAAGTTGAGGGGTCACCACTGCTTTTATCCACGTCAAAATATTTAAATACCACGAAAATATTGTACCTGCGAGCATTTATTGCAGATACCCAGGCAATTGTCAGATCTGTTAAATTATTGTTTGCTGAATAACTTATAGTTGCCAGATCTGATGTTGAGGGTCTGGAAATGGTAAATGAATTAACAAGGTCAGTTATAGATGAAACTTCAGTATCAAGTTCTTTATTTTTTGCAATAAGTTTATATTTAGCACTTGCATTGAGAGCTTGAGTTGGTGTAGTAAAAGCATAAACATAATGATCAGGACTATAAAATACCCCAGGACGTTTATTTTTGATCAGTGTTCTTTCAAGATTAAATGTTCTTGAAACATTTCCATTTATGATTTCATTTATTTTTACATCCAAAATATCTCTATATTCTGATGAGTCCCTTACCATTGCCATGTCATATGCATCAGCTTTTCCAAGGAAAGCTTTGGTTATTTTTACATAGTGAACAGAGTCATTCTGATTTAAAAGACCATAAACCACAGGTATTTCTTTATAAGGTGCATTTACATCAAGATCAGAACTACAAGATGAAAAAAAAGCAATTAAGCTTAATATAATTAGGGTGTTTGGAGTTGTAAATAAATTTTTCATATAGATTTTAAGGCTTCAGGTACAAATTTATCTTTATTTTTAATATGAACAAACACATTTTAGTAGCTTTGCTCTTTAATTTATTCCAGTAAACGTTTAAATTATAACATTTAGCACTAAAAAAAATTTTTATGTCAACTGCCAAGGCAAATACTCCAAGAAAAATCACTACAAACGTTCTTCAGGAAATGAAGAAAAGGGGAGAAAAAATCTCAATGCTTACTGCTTATGATTTTACTCTTGCTAAAATAATTGACGCTGCTGGTATTGATGTCATTCTTGTTGGAGACTCTGCATCAAATGTTATGGCAGGAAATGAAACAACACTTCCTATTACTCTGGATCAGATGATTTATCATGCAACTTCTGTAATTAGGGCTATAAACAGGGCACTTGTTGTTGTTGATCTGCCTTTTGGTTCTTATCAGGGTAATTCAAAAGAAGCATTAACCTCTGCAATCAGAATTATGAAAGAATCAGGAGCTCATGCAGTAAAATTGGAGGGAGGAAGAGAAATTCAAGAATCAGTTATTAGAATTCTCTCAGCAGGAATTCCTGTGATGGGACACTTAGGATTAACACCCCAATCAATTTACAAGTTTGGAACATATACAGTTAGAGCCACAGAAGAGGAAGAAGCAATCAGATTAATTGAAGATGCACGTTTACTTGAAGGAATTGGTTGTTTTGCTATAGTTCTTGAAAAAATTCCTGCCAATTTAGCTGCAAAAGTGGCAAAAGAGGTCAGTATACCAATTATTGGAATTGGGGCAGGAAGTGGAGTTGATGGCCAGGTATTGGTTTTGCATGACATGCTAGGATTAACTCAGGAATTCTCTCCAAGATTTCTTAGAAGGTATTTAAGTCTTTCAGAGGAAATTAATGGAGCTGTTCAAAAATACATTGAAGATGTAAAGTCAGTTGATTTTCCAAATGAAGAGGAGCAGTACTAAATCATTTTAAAGTTAATCTTCCCAAATACTGTCCTGAATCATCTTCATAAATTACCTGAAAATTCATAGATAATTTCTTTGCAATTGTACTCATTAGCTGTTGATCAATGTATAGCCAATTAAACCATTTACCTTTGTTTCCATTATAAATGTAACGGTATTTAATTTGACCATAATAATGATCAGTAGGATAAATAGTATCCTCATACAAGTAATCAACATCAGATGAATCAAAAAGTATTTGCCCTCCAGGAGCAAGTATACTTTTTAATTTTACCAGCAGGCTTTCCAGTTTTTGAACTGTTCCTGCTATGCCAATTCCATTCATTAAAAATAACAGAGTATCAAACTGTTTCACATTATATTTAAAAATATCACAATTTAAAGTATTTATAATTCCACGCTCCTTCATTAATTTAATTAATGTGGGTGAAATTTCAAGTACCGTTACATCTTTTTTTTTCTTTTGTAAATAAAGCGCCTGACTTCCGGAACCTGCTCCAACATCCAATATTTTTCCCTTACATAAATCCATTGAAAACTGTTCAATAGCAGAAAACTGCTCCGGTGTTTTTAAGAACAGTTCTAAAGGCACTGTTTCTGTTTCTCCATAGGAAGTTTCGAGGAGTAAATCAGAATGGGATTGTTGCTTATAAAAATCATAAAGTGCTTTCCCTGAAAGATCTTCTACTTTATTCAAAATTGCTGTTTTATGATAAGATCAAGGAATTGCTGCTTATTCAATACTTCTTTTTTTCCAGGAAAAGTCAAAACTCTTGGTTGAATTATTTACTAGTCCTGTAATACGTGCATTAAGTGTATTCTCATTTTCCTGCCAGTAAATTATGCGTTGAGGAAAATCATGTTCAAGATTTTCAAACTCCAGGCGTTTATCTTCCTGTAAAACAAGTTTGAACTCCGTTGCCTTCTTACCGGAGGGAATAGCAGTATATACAATTTCAGAATTTAATGTTTCAATATACATTCTTTCTGAAAAAACAGTATCACCATTTAAAAGAATACTACCATCTCCTTGTAGTTTAGAAGGACTATCAAATTTCCATATTTCTATAGCTGATTCACCCTCTTCCTCCTTAATCCATTCCCCTTCAAGCCATTTCATTTTATTTATGGATTCCTGATTTGGGTCATTGCAGGCACCTAAGGAAAATAAAAAAAGTGCGCTAAGTGTAAAAAGAAAAAGTTTATTCATCATTGGATTTATTTATTAAACTCCATGCACAGGGTTTATCTGAAAACAGAGCTTTAGTAGCTTTCCATGTTTTTTTAAAAAGCTCGGATTTCCGGTAGGAATTAAGAAGTTCTTCGTTTTCCCAAATGCTATGTGTGAAAAATATGTTTTTTTGATTCACATCCTCAAGCAATTCAAGGTATTTACATCCTTTGAAACTTCTTATTTTTTCAAAAGATGCATGGAAAATTTTTAAAAAATCTTCTTCCTTACCTTGCTTAAAGGTCATTTTTACAAATCGTGTAATCATTGAAACTCAATTCTGATTGTTGAACGCTGTTTTAATCCCAGTAATGTATCTGCAGGACCTTTATTGATTGCAATTTCCAGGTTTCCAGATGAATTAAAAACGGCAACAATGTCCCCTTCTGGCATTTCACTGTATGTTTTACTAATGATATTAATAGTATGGTTCATTCCAAAATCTATTAAAAAAGGCCTGCTTTCTTCCATTTTTAAAAAATGCTCTCTTTTAATGTTGGTAATTGCATTGCCATAACTATCAATATAAATAATTGCCCCTCTAATTGTGTCTTTTTCAACAAAGGCCATTAGTTCCATTTTTTGTTCGAATTTATCATATTCTCTTCCCAAGTCCTCAATTTTACCTCCGTTTATTAAATGACATGCAGCATTTACAAAAATTTCTTTTACAGGAAACTTTGGAAATTTATTTTCAGTTTCTATCACTGCTATTTGTGAGGGAATGTCTTCTAATATTAGAGAAAAAACACCGTTGTCTTTTCCAATAAAAAAATGATTTTCTGCCTTAACTGCCAAATATGGATGATCTAAAGAAGCTTCATCATTTACACCTATAATATGAACAGAGCCTTCTGGAAATGATTTGAAAGCATTTTTTATTAGAAAAGCAGCACTTCCTGTGTCAAATTTAATTACCTGATGAGAAATATCAACAATTATAGCACTTGGAATCAAAGAGTAAACAGCACCTTTAATGGCTGCAACATAATGATCTTTTAATCCTAAATCTGTAGTAAGTGTGATAACAGGCATAATGCCGAAAACTGTTTTTATTAAAAATCAATAGATTATTTTGGCAACTCCAAAAGTAATGAATTATACCTTTTCAGGGCTTTTTTTACAAAGTTATTATAAAACAAATTATTCGGGCTTTTTATTTCTTTTCATAACTTGAAAAAAATTATAAAAAGAATTTCTTGTACCTGTTTGATTTTTTTGATGAATTCTGATAAAAAAGCAGAGTCATTTGAAAGTTATTTCATAATTCTGTAACTTCACACAAAACTAATTACGTGAGCGAAAAAATAATTCAACTAGAAGCCGTTAATCCAATTGATTTATACGGAATTAATGATAATAAGCTGGAAATGCTGAAAAGTTCTTTTCCAAAACTAAAAGTAATTGCCAGGGGAGATACCATAAAAGTGCTTGGTGATGAAACAGAAATTGAACAGTTTGAAGAAAAATTAAACCGTATGCTTGAACATTTTCATAAATATGGAAATATTAATGAAAATAACATTGAAAGAATACTGGAAACTTCTGCCGGAGAGACTGCCAAAACATCTGAAGAAGCTGGAGATGTTTTAGTATTTGGTAATTCAGGACTGCTAATTAAAGCCAAGACTGTAAATCAGCGCAGGATGGTTGACTCCTATGCCAAAAATGACATGGTTTTTGCAATTGGGCCAGCAGGAACGGGAAAAACATATACTGCTGTGGCTTTGGCAGTAAGAGCATTAAAAAATAAAGAAGTAAGAAAAATCATTCTTACACGTCCGGCTGTAGAGGCTGGAGAAAATCTTGGGTTTTTGCCAGGAGACTTAAAAGAAAAACTTGATCCTTATCTTCAACCATTATATGATGCTCTTCGGGATATGATTCCATCTGAAAAGCTTGCCAGTTATATAGAAACAGGAATAATTCAAATTGCTCCTCTTGCTTTTATGCGTGGCCGTACACTTGATAATGCGTTTGTAATTCTTGATGAGGCTCAAAATGCTACAGAGAGTCAACTTAAAATGTTTTTAACCCGAATGGGAAAAACGGCAAAGTTTTATATAACAGGAGATCTTACTCAGGTAGACTTACCCCGGAATCAAAAATCCGGGCTTGTTCATGCCCATAAACTATTACAGGGTTTAGAAGGGATTGATTTTGTTTTTCTGGATAATAGAGATGTATTAAGGCATAAATTGGTCAGAGCGATTATTAATGCTTATGAATCAGAGGAACCCGAGAAAAAGGCTTAACTTTCTAAAGAAGGAAATCATTTTTTTTAGATTTTTTTTATAATTCATAAGACCAAGAAAATACAGGACTTTTGAGTATTTTACTAGTGAATTTTCACAGGATAGAATTTGATAACCCCTTGATTTTTTTAGACGATAATTTCATTATACTTTATAGAGTACTCTATACTTTATTATCTATATTTGCCCTCTAAAAATCAGAAAAAATGCTGCCAACAATTACTCAAACCAATTTTCATTTAAAAGGTCAGTCAGGTGAAATTTATCATGGGAAAGTAAGGGATGTTTATAACATCAACAATCAAATGTTAATCATGATTGCCACTGATAGAATATCAGCTTTTGATGTTGTTTTACCTAAAGCAATACCTTATAAAGGGCAAGTATTAAATCAAATAGCTGCTAAATTTTTGCAAGCTACAAAAGATATTGTTCCTAATTGGATGATAGCTGTACCTGATCCGGTAGTTACTGTTGGCCGTTTTTGTTTACCATTTAAAGTTGAAATGGTTATTAGGGGATATCTTTCCGGACATGCATGGCGGGAATATAAACTTGGGAAAAGAGTAATTTGCGGGGTAAATATGCCTGAGGGAATGAAGGAAAATGATAAATTCCCCGAACCCATAATTACCCCAACTACCAAGGCAGCAGTTGGACATGATGAGGACATTTCCAGAGAGGCTATTTTAGAGCAAAAAATTGTTTCAGAACAAGATTATCTTCAACTTGAAAATTATACCAGGGCTTTATACAAAAAAGGCACTGAAATGGCTGCAGAGCGTGGTTTGATTTTAGTTGATACCAAATATGAATTTGGAAAAGCAGAAGGTGTTATATATTTAATAGATGAAATTCATACTCCGGATTCTTCCAGGTATTTTTATAAAGAAGGGTACCAACAAAGACAAGAAAAGGGAGAGGAGCAGAAACAACTTTCAAAAGAATTTGTAAGGCAGTGGCTTATTGCAAACGGTTTTCAAGGAAAGCAAGGACAGCAAATGCCAATTATGACTGATGATTTTGTATTAGAGGTTTCAGAAAGATATATTGAACTGTATGAAAAAATTACTGGAGAGCAATTTAACAGGTCTGAACTAGATAATATACTTGAAAGGGTAGAGGTAAATATTAATAAATTTTTAGAGTAAACTTAATTTTGAGAATTTAGGTATCATAAAAGGCTATTCATAAAAGAGTGGCCTTTTTCATTTTAGCATATTAATAGTATCCTCAGGCACATTTTTAATATCCATAATCATAAACCCGTCTAATGCATTACCAAATTTAGGATCGATATTAAAACCAAGAATTTGAGCATCCTGTTTAAGGTATTTTTTCATCAAAACTGGCACCCGATAATTAAAAGGTTCAATTTCTGAGATTAATTGATCCAAGTCCTTAATCCCATTTTTTCCGCTATTCACAAGAATTTCTGAATCTATATCAGAAGTATTGAAAATAAATTCTTTTTTAGGTTCTATAAATTTTGCCAGTTCATGATTAAAGTAATGTTTTTTGATAAATTCAATCATGAGGACTTTAGAAACATTTGAAAAATTATTACTAATACTCACCGGGCCTATTAAATAGCGGTAGAATTTATTTTGTTGAACAAATATTAAAATCCCTCTCCAAAGTAGAAACAGGGGCAAATGTTTTTGCTGATATTCTTTACGTATAAAAGAGCGGCCCAATTCCATTGACTGCCGCATAATAGGAATAAAACCTGATTTTATTTTAAATAAGGTACTAATATAAAATCCATCTTTTCTATACTTGCGATATATATTATTTCCTTTTCCTACACGGTATGCTCCTACAATTTTTTTATTTTCTTTATCCCATAAAAACAAATGATGGTAGTAAAGATCAAATTCATCAGTATCAATGCTCTTATTAGTTCCTTCACCAACTTCTCTGAATGTTATTTCTCTTAATCTTCCTATTTCTGTTAGTATATTAGGGATTTTGGAATGAAAGGAAATAAAAGCATCAAAGTTTTCATGGGAGAATAAATGGTTTTCCGTATTGTAAAGCTCCTTTATTTCCCTTTCAATAATCTCACAGGGAGTTTCAGGAATTATTTCTTCCACTTTTTTATGAACTATAAATGGATTTCTATAAAAACTCTTTATTTCAAGTGGTGTTCCAATAGCATAAGTCCTGGCTCTTAAATAACGAAGTAACTTGTCGTTTTCATCAAAGTTTGCAATAGTTTTCTGACTTATAGGCCTTCCTATTTTTACTTTAATCACAGAACCTTTTTTGTTAAATATTTCTGAAGCCAGTTTCGCTGTTCTAAAATTAGGATGAATTAGTCCAAGTAAGTTGAAAAGATAGCTGTTTGAACCACTAAAGAAAACCGGTACAACTGGTACCCCTGATTTTGAGGCTAATTTTGCAACTATTGGTTTCCATGCTTTATCTTCAATTTTTTTTGATTCAGTTTGAAAAGAGGAAACTTCCCCAGCAGGAAAAATGCCAACAGGACTGCCTTGTTGAAGACTGGAAAGAGTTTGTTTTATACCTTTTAGACTGGATTGAGGAGTTGAATCATTATCAAAGGGATTTACTGGCAATATAATTTTCTCCAGGTTTTTTATTTTTTGAAGTAAAAAGTTAGCCATGATTTTGAAATCCGGCCTTCTCTCACAAAAAATCTTCATTAATATTAAGCCATCGATACCTCCGTAAGGATGATTTGCAATTGCAATAAAAGCTCCTTCCGAAGGAATATTATCGATACCCTCTACTTCATACTTTATTCCAATATCATCCAGAACTGCTCCAATAAAATCAATGCCATCCAAATGTCCATAACGTGAATACAATTGGTTAACGTCAGATATTTTCAGTAAACGCATTAATGGAGGGGAGAGGACTTCCAATTTTAGCTTTTTTAGCTTTATGGCTTTAGAAAAGTCTTTTCTGTTTATAAGATCCATTTTACCTAAAAATTACTTTAACTATCGAAGTTAAAAGTAAAAAAAATAAAACAGTGTAAAGGTTTATTTAAGGAAATTATGAATAAAAATTGATATAAATGGATTTAAAGTACAATGGATTATAATAAAAAGGATTGATAATACTGTATTTGTAAAATGGTGTTACTTACTCAATTTGTAGAAAATTCTCCTCAGAGATTCATTTTGTCATTTTATTAATAAATGTTAAACAACTAATAGTTAATCATATAATAGCAGGAAAATATATTGTTTTCATTTGATTTAAATGTGGCAGTATTTTTTAGTAATTATTTTAGTCTGTTTCAGGATAAAATTTAAACAAACATTAATTTAAAAATGGGAAATATGAAAAAAATATGTTTACTGATCTCTGTTATGTTATTAACTGCAGGATTATCTTATGGCCAACAAAAATATTTCAGCAATGAATCAATTAATCTGATAGAATATGGCTATAGAGATGGAAAACTGGATTCCTCTTTTGCAAATCCTAAAGTTAACAATGTCTATAAAAACACTAAATGCATACAATACAAGCGCTCGGAATCTAAATTTGATAATGTCAAAATACATCCTAAAGGAAAATTTGAAGATGTAACTACTTTCGCAAAATTTGATAGCACTGCTAACAAGATAAAAATGAAAGTTTATTCCACTGCACCTGTTGGAACAATAATAGAAATACAATTTGCAAAAAAAGGAATAAATGAATATCCAACAGGAGTACATAGCCAATTCCAGAGTAAAACAAAAAAGCAAAATGAGTGGGAGGAACTTACTTTTGATTTTGTAAACTGGCCAGAGGGAAGCAAGGTAAATCCTTCTGAAGTGGATGAGATGGTTATTCTTTTTTCACCCAACTCAACACTAAGCAATGATTTTTATTTTAGTGATATGATTGGTCCAAAATTAATTGCAATTGTAAAATCCAAAGAATAAACAATCCTAAAGCCGGGTGAAGTTTTTCTCCCGGCTTTAGCAATTAAAAGAAAAATTCATGTTAAAATATATTTCCATTTTCTTTCTATTGATTTTGCCTTCCCAAATTGTATTATCTCAACAGAACTACAATGGGCATGAGGGAACTGCTTTTCATTATTTTGGTTTTTGCAATGGAATTCTGGATTCGGCAGCAGTAAACCCTGGACCAAATCATGTTAATAATAGTGAATATTGTGCTAAATACAGAAGAAATAAAGAAGAGATTTATGATAACATTAAATTACAATTACATGCTAAACTTAATGAGGTGGAATCATATGCGACTTATGAGGGAGATCCTCCAAAAATAACAATAAAGGTTTTTTCGACCGCTCCAATTGGTACTCAAATTGAACTTCAACTGGGTAAAGTAAGCGAAATAGCTTATCCTGATGGAGTACATAGTCAATATCAGGCCAAAACAAGTAAACAGAATGAATGGGAGGAATTAACATTCTTATTTGCACAGATACCTCAGGGAAGCAAAGTTGATGCAATGGAAGTAGATCAAATTACTATTTTATTTGCCCCGCAAAGTCAGATTAATAATGTGTTTTTTTACGATGATTTAACCGGCCCTGGGTTTTTGACTACTGAAAATCAGATTAGTAGCGATGGGTATTGAACCTTGTGTAATATTATAATATGAAATAGCCATGCACATACAATTATGAAGATAACATGGAGTATTCCATATGACATTAAAAAAACAATTATCTGCATATGAAAGTTTTTTTGATTCTTTTTTTGACAATGGCAGTTAGGGTTGCTAGTGCTCAACAAAATTATAACGATTTTGAGGGGAATTGTCATTATATATTAGATTACAAAAGTGGCAGGTTGAACTCGAAAGCGAAGAATCCTGAAAAAGACACAATCAACAATAGTAAATATTGCGCAAAATATTCCCGAGCTTCTTCTGAAACCTTTGATAATATAAAACTATTGTTAAAAAGAAAACTCGAAGATGTATCTGTTTATGCAAATTATAGTACAGATTCACCTAAAATTAAAATGAAAGTATATTCATCATCACCTCCCGGAACTTTAATTGAAATTCAACTGGGAAAAAAAACAGGACAAGAATATCCAGCCTGTATACATAGCCAATATCAAGTTAAAACAACCAAAGAAAATGAGTGGGAAGAATTGGAATTTAGTTTTTCACAAATTCCTAAGGGAAGCAGGGTGAAATCTGTTGAAGTAAATCAGATAATCATACTTTTTGCCCCTGGTGTAAAAGAAAAAGAGACATTTTATTTTGATGACCTTACCGGACCCCTATTTTTAGATCAAAAAATAATGAAACTAAAAATGTATAAACCCCCAAAGAATTAAAATAAATATATAAATCTCATTTATATGAAAAAAAATTTAATTATCATTCTGGCACTTTTCCCCCTATTTAATTATGGACAACAATTATACAATGACTTCGAAGTAAATGGTGTTAGAGAACATGTTTTTGGTTTCAGACATGGTAGCCTGGATACTACTTTTATAAATATGGATGACACAGGAATCAATAATAGTGTAAGATGTGCACGTTATGTTAGGAGCGATAATGCAATTTATGATATAATACACATGAGGTTGCTTGAAAAATTATCAGATGTGTCTAATTACTCCTCTAGTTTTTCAGCGCTTAAAATCAAAATGAAAATGTACACTGAAGCCCCGGTAGGTACGCCAATTGAACTTCAATTAGGATCCTTTATTAATGATAGTTATCCTTCAGGAGTTCATAGTGTTTATGTAACTCAAACTTCAGTACAAAATGAATGGGAAGTACTAGTTTTTGATTTTTGGGAAACTCCCTTTGGAAGCGCTACACCAGCAACTTCTATTGACAGAATCACATTATTAATTAACCCTGATCCACAAACTTTAAAAGCCGATACTTTCTATTTTGATGATTTAACCGGACCAGCATTTTTAGATGTAAGCATAACAGAACAAACTTATTATAATAAAGATGTACTTGACCAAAATTACCCTAATCCGGCAAGGAATAATACTACAATTTCTTTTGAAATAAAAGAAAATACGTATGTTCAACTTGATTTATTTGATTTGCATGGAAAGAAAATTTCATCTCTTGCAAAGGGGGTTCATACCATAGGTACTCATAAAGTAAATATCAATGTCAAGCATCTTCAAAGCGGGATATATATGTACCAATTACAAACAGGGACTACTGTAATTAACAGAAGAATGATTGTTTATTGAAATAGGGAGAATCAATATCTAGTATATCTTAATAAATAACAATAGAAAGAACGGTGTTTGACTAAACCTTGTTGAATTTATTAAAAGATCAATGACAAAAAGACATCAAATTATTATTTATAACAGCAAAAGGCTTTCCTATAAATTGCTTACCAATAAAAGGTGTATTTATAGATTTTGATTTGATGTGCTTTTTTTCAAATGTCCATTCTTGCTTAGGATTGAAGACGGTTAAATTTGCTACTTCACCCACTTTTATACTAGGTATTTTAAGATTTAATATGTTTCGTGGATTAATAGAAATCTTTTCAATTATTTTTTCAAGAGAAAGCTTCCCTTCAAGAGCAGTGTTAACAGCCGCAAAAGCAGTTTCAAGGGCGATAATTCCAAAAGCTGCATGATCAAATTCCCTCTTCTTCATTTCTTCGTCCTCAGGGCAGTGATCAGAACAAATAACATCAATAGTACCATCTATTAGACCCTCTATTAAGGCTTTTACATCATTAGCTGTCCTTAAAGGGGGCTTTGTTTTATAATTTGTATCAAATTCGGTTAAATAAGTTTCATCAAGAACCAAATTGCTTACAGCAACTTCAGCACTTATGTTTATTCCTTTTTTTCTTGAACTACGTATTAATTCTACTGATTTAGCAGTAGATATGGTAGCAAAATGAATTCTTGATTCAGTATATTCTGTAAGGAAGATATCACGCTGAACCATTAATTCTTCAGCAAGTCCTGGTATTCCTTTCAGACCGGTTGAAGTACTTATTACACCTTCATTAATTTTGCCATCTAAAGAAATGTTTTTGTCCTCAGGATAACTAATAATAAGCCCGTTAAAAGATTTTACATAAAGTAAAGCCCTTTGTAATAAACCAGGATCGGAAAGTGGTTTTTTATCATCTGAAAAAGCAATGGCTCCAGATAAATACATATCATACATCTCAGAGAGGTCTTTCCCCTCATGTTTATGTGAAACTGTACCAACAGGATAGACATTCACCAATGCACCTTTTGTTTTATTTAGAATGTATTCCACTTCTGATTTAGAATGAACAGGGGGATGAGTAGAGGGCATACAAGCTACACCTGTAAATCCACCAGTAATTGCAGCGTCCATTCCTGAAATTAAATCTTCTTTGTATTCAAATCCAGGATCTCTGAAATTTGCTCGCATATCAAACCAGCCTGGTGATACATATAAATTTTCTGATTCAATTAGGGTAGCATTATCGGCTTTAAGATCAGTTCCGATTTCTTTAATAATGCCATTTTCTATCCAAATATCTTTTGTTTTGCCATTGTCTGCTGAATTTGAGTCAATTATTCTGGCTGACCGGATAATGATATTCATTGGGCTTTTAAGAATTTATTTTTTTAAGAATCTCAATAAAACGATTTCTGTAAATAAAAATAACAGGGCGAATATAATACAAAGTTTCCACAGTCTTTTACCTAAATCTAATTCTTTCAAGGCTATGGTTAAATTTTTATTGTTAGAATCAAGGATTAAAAAATTAGAAAGCCCTGAATCTTCAAACTGAGCAAATAGTTCTGAAAAAGAAAAATAACTTAAATCAGACTCTAATCGGTTATAATTAAAGGATACACTACCAACATTTTTATTCCCAGATTTTAAATTATAATTTCCCGCTGCATTTAACTGATCATGAAGGATAAGCTGATGATTTCCATTAATTATTTTGTTTTCTGGAATTATATCAAAATTGTTTTCCTCTGAAATTAATCTAAAAACTTCATCAGATTGAATACTTTGGTTAGTCTCAACAATTTCATCTTCTCCTATGGTATAGAAAATAGGAAGATAAGGCTCGCTATATAATGCAATATTATATAAAACAGGAACAAAAAGAGCATGTTTATGAAAATTACTGTACTCATTCAAAAAAGGAACAGCACTTAAATAAATAGAACCCTTACCGGATGAATATCTTGAAAGCAAAATATTCCCGTTTTGAAGCTTTATCAATTCTTGTTCATCAACCCTGGTAGATTTTGAAATAGTGAAATAAGAAGAAACAACAGGTAAATCCATGTTTTCAGGAATTTTTTCAAATACATTTTTAAATATAATATGATCTAAGTTGATCCTGCCTGCTTTTACATCATTGGTATCAATTCCAGTATAATAGTTGCTTTGCTGATTTGATAAAAAATGCTGAAATGATTGGTAATCCATATCTTTGGCAGGTATTACAAATACATTTCCACCATTTTTAACATATTTTTTTAATTCCTGATCAAGCCCGGTACTTATAGTTTTTAACTGATTTAATATGATTAATTTATTTTTTGTCAATAATGAATAATCTATGTTTTTATCGTCCATATTAGTAAAAACGATAAAATTATCTTTCCCAAATATTGAATTAAGATATGGGCTTTCCTTACTGTTGTTAATTGCTAAGACGGGTATATTTTGAGCTACATTAAATGAAAAATAAAAATCATCATCATAAGTAATAGGATAATCAGTAATTTTCACCATTCCTTGATTTAATCCTATTTCATTTACTGTAAATACCATTGTAAGTTCTTTGCTTGCATTTGATTCAATACTTAAACTGGCAGGTGCTTTTTGTTGTCCGTTAATAAAGAGTTTAACAGGAACATCTTCATATGGAATGTTTGAAACATTTTTCACCCTCACCACCAATTCTTCGCTTTGACCCAAACGTCTGGAAGGAGACTTAAACCAAAGTGAATCAATATATAGATTATTGCTTTGCTCGGCTGTAACAGGAACAATTTTAAATTCAACAGCAGTGTCGTTTTTAATAGATTCAACATCAATTATAGAGCGTTGAAAATCAGAAATTATAAATGCAAATTTATTGGTTTCCTGCTGATTTAAAAGTAAGTCTTGCTGACGAGAAATTATTTCCGAAAACTTCTTTACTGATGGGCTGATATTTACTTCGTCAATTAATTCTAGAAATTCTTCTTTATTCACAATGCGTTGATGACGGGCTTCAAAATCATTGGTTAAAAGTTGAAATCTGTCCGTAGGTTTATAAGCATCTGCAATTTCCCTTGCCTTTTTTCTTGCTTGTTCAAATATGTTTCCTTCCGTACTCAAAGCCTGCATGCTAAAAGAGTTGTCAAGAAAAATGCTTATTACTTTATCACCTGTTACTGCTTTTTTATTATTGGAGGGAATATAGGGCTGAGCAAAGGCTAAGACAAGAAAGAATATTGCAAGTATCCTGCTAAATAATACCAGTAAATGTTTTAATTTCGATTTGGATTGAGTTTCCTGTTTAACCTCCTTTAAAAATTTAACATTGGTAAAATATATTTTTTTGAACTTTCTAAAATTAAATAAATGTATGATTACAGGAATTGCAATTGCTAACAGAGCGAATAAAAATGTAGGAAAAAGGAATTTCATTTATTTAGTCTAAAAAAACTGTTTTTATTCTTGCAAAGATAATTGTTTAATCAGAATCAGTAAAAGTTAATAAATCTTAAGTTTAAGGCCTGCAATTAAGGAAGTCCCACATTGCAATCATTTATTATTACTCATTTATAACTCATCCTTATTAGCTTTATTATTTAAAAATTCTCAAAAGCTCCTAGTCCAAATAAAGCAAAATCGTATTTTACAGGATCAATTGGATCAAAACATATAAGTGCATTAGTTAATTCTTCTGCAGCTTTCCAATCATTTTGTTTTCGATGTAGCAAGCCAAGTTTTCTAGAAACATTTCCAGTATGGATATCCAAAGGGCAAATTAACTGTTTAGGCTTTATGGATTTCCAAATTCCAAAATCAACTTTGTCTTTTCTTACCATCCATCGTAAAAACATGTTAATTCTTTTAGCTGCTGATCCAGTTAAAGGATCAGAGAAATGTTTTAAAGTCCTTTGAGGGAAATCAATTTCAAAAAAGGCCTTTCGAGCATTTACAATGCTATTAATAATGTTATTGTCATTGGCTTTGGCATTGAAGATTGTTTCAAGTCCTCCTTTGTTTTTATAAATGTGTTGAAGAGAGTGTATAAAATAGATACAGTCGATACCGTTAAAAGTGCGATGTACAAAGTTATGAAGGAGTTTAAATGAATTGTGTTTTTCATTAAATTCCATAATGAAATCATAGGGAGAATTCCCCATAAATCCCATTAGTTTTTCTGCATTGTTGATTATTGTTTTTCTTTGTCCCCAGGCAATAATGGAGGCTAAAAAACCAGCTATTTCTATGTCTTCTTTAATGGAAAATTTATAAGGAATGCTTATTGGGTCTGTTTCAATAAAAAATGAGCGGTTGTAATAATAATATTTTTCATCCAGAAACTCTTTCAGTTCTTTATGGTTCATTCATTAAAATATTATCGTAAATCTCTTACAAGATTTGTATTACAACTATCTTTGAATGTATTGGATTGTTTGATTATTTTCAAAACAATTTCAGAACCGGTATTGTTAATTGTTCCACTTCCTGAATATACAGTATCTTGAATAGTTTGGGAAGGAATAGTTATAATTTCTCCAGTTTTATTCACAATCGTACCTGTAATTTTATTTTCTTGAGGTAAATTATTGAATCCTTTGAAGTACAAAGTCTTTTTATCCTGGTCTTCTTTTTCCACAGAAATAAAATAATTCTCATTGTTTACATTAGAAAGCTCACAGGAACCAATTGCGGAATAAATATTACTTAATGAGACATTATTATGAGAAACATAAACTATACGTGTTATTTCCTTTGCTTGATTGCCTGAGGCATCAGATACATTATACCGGACATAATATACTCCAGATAAATCTGTATTAGGGTAATCGGTTACTTTAACCAGATAAGAAATATCTCCATCTTTATTATCCCTAGCAGTAAAACCAGGTTCAGTGTATTCACTGCCAATTATAACAGTAAAATCATTGTTGCCTGATAATGTAATAACAGGAGCGCTAGTGTCTTCTTTAAAACAAGAACTTAACAAAACAACTGCGATGAAATATAAAAAAGTGTTTTTAATCAAAGGGAAAATGTGTAAAATTCTTATTAAAGATTTATGAAAAGTTAAAAGTAGTGATTCTAATTAAACAAACATTTGTAAAAATACATATATTTTCTTTTACAGGATCTATGTCCTGATTAGATTTTGGGGAAGCAATCTTTTAAAAATTTAAAGTTTTTAGAAGAAAAAGATGCTTGTTTTATTAAAAAACACATAAATTTACAATAAAGAAATTAAAATATAGTTAACTTTGCACAATAAACAATTAAAATCATTTAAAAACTAAACTGATTATGAAAAAATTATTAATAATGGCAGCTGTTGCAACGGCTGTTTCATTAACCTCATGTGGGCCAAGTGCAGAAGAGCAAGCTGCCAGAGAAAAAGAAATTCAAGATTCAATTGCAAATGTTGAATTATTAAGACAAGATTCTATTGCCTTGGCAGAAGAAATGGCAAGACTTGAAGCTGAATTGGAACAAGCTCGTCTTGATTCAATTGCTGCTGCAGAAGCTGCTTCAGTGAAATCAAGCTCTAAGACAAAAACTACAACAAAAACAACTACAACCACTACTAAAACTGAAGAGCCTAAGAAAGATGCTGAAAAAGATAGAGCAGGTTCAGGTAAAACTGGTGTAGATGCACAAAAAGACAGAGGTAGCAATACAGGTACTGTTGAAGATCAAAAGAAGAGAAACTAGTAAAATCTAGTATTCTTCAAAAAAGCAGTTTCAATTATTTGAGGCCACTGAAAAAGTCTTTTTAAGACTTAAATGTTAATAAAAGGGAGTAGAAACACAAGTTTATCTACTCCCTTTTTTGTAATTTGCATAAAATTCAAAAGCCTGATATACATGCTGTTGCAAACAACAACAAGAATTTCAATTAAGTGAGTATAGCTCTCTTTATGATTTGATTGTACCAAAGCAGAATCTTCTCAGAAAGATTAACGACCTGATTGATTTTTCCTTTGTTTACGATGAATTGGTAAATAAATATTGCCACAATAAGGGCCGTAAGGCTGAAAGTCCAATTCGGATGTTTAAGTATTTATTGCTAAAGACCATTTATAATATTCTGATTTTGATGTAGTTGAGCGTTCACGTTTTGACATGTCGTTCAAGTGTTTTTTAGATTTGTCACCTGAAGTTGATGTAATCAATCCAGGTTCACTAATAAAATTCAGAAAGCTCCGGTTGAAAGATACCGATTTGTTGAACCTCCTGATAAGTAAAACAGTAACCATTACTGTTGAAAAAGGAGTAATCCGTTCTAAATCAATCATTCTTGATGCTATCCATACGTTATCCAGATCAAATCCATTCTCAGCATCGATGTGTTAAGAGAACGCTCAAAGCAACTTCGGAAAACTATTTAATGTACAATGAAGACTGGAAGGAACGTATGCCCAAAAAGAATGTTGACAATGATTTAGAAAAAGAGTTAGCTTATTGTAAAGAGGTAGAACGAATTGTTGAAAAAGAGCAATCCATCAGTTCAATTCCTGCGGTACAAGAAAAATTAAATATATTAAAAGAAACTGTTGAAGACATTCAAGAAAACATCACATTATCAAAAGATGAGGATGCCAAATAGGTCATAAATCCGCAGAGAGTTCATTCTTTGGTTACAAGACGCACTTAGCAATGACCGAAGAGCGCATAATAACGGCAGCCTTGGTAACAAAACTTAATCGCTTTTAAAAATTACTAAAAAAACGAGATGCTATTTCAGTGGCCTCCTAAGGTTAAATTGGCCTTTGTAACTCGGTGTTGACTGACGCTAGGACTTGCACTTTAGCACTCCTTTCTTTTTTCTGTTTTCATCTGAAAATAATTTATTTTTTAATGCCAAATGGCACATTTGCTTTTGCCACGAAATAAAGCCAGCCCTTGGACAAAAGCAAAAGCCATTTTTTTGTCTCCGCTCAAAAGAGGATAATGGAGCATTCGAGTATAACATACAATATTTTTCGTAATTTTGCGTCACCAAAATAATGAAAAGATTGATTCCCATAATATTATTTTTCCTGTATGTTATACCAGCAATTGGTGTAAACATATCGGTTCATTATTGCGGGGGTGAAATTGTTTCCGTTTCTCTTGGTTCAAGCAATACCGATAAGTGCGTTTGTGGCAGTAAAAAAATGAAAAAGAATTGTTGTCAAAACAAAAATTTCTCATTTAAACTAAAGGACAATCAACAAAAAGAACCGCAGTTTTCATTAAACACTGTAAAGTCATTTGATTATCTACCTGCTTTACTTTCTACTTTTGCATTTCATTACCAACCTACATTTGTTGAAAATGTTCTTTACAACTCTCATCACCCCCCAAATAATTTAAAGCAGCCACTTTACATTCTCAATCAGGTTTTCAGAATTTGATCTATTTACTTTCTATTATCAACCGACACTCGTTGAGTGCTTCGGGCATTGGTGTTTTATGACACTATCAATTCTCAAATTTCAAATTAATAAATTTTAAAAATGAACACAATAAAAAAAACATTGCTATTACTTACAATAGCCTCATTTTCGCTTACAAGTTGCCAAGCACAGGTAAAAAATGCCAGAACAGAAACCCTGAAAATTTACGGTAATTGTGATATGTGTGAAACAACTATTGAAAAAGCAGGCAATGTGAAAAAAATAGCCAAGGTAGAATGGAATACAGACACAAAAATGGCTACAATTACCTACGATACAACACAAACCAATCAAGATGAAATCTTGAAACGTATTGCATTATCGGGTTACGACAGTGACAAATTTCTTGCTCCGGACGATGTTTACAATAATCTTCACGGATGTTGCCAATATGAAAGGGTAAAGAAAGTTGCAGCTAAATCTGAAACAACTAAAATGGATGCGCACAACCACTCCAATCATGCAGTCCATGCAGACATAGCAATGGCTGAAAAGCAAGAAGTAGCTCAACTAAAAAGTGTTTTTGATAATTATTTTGCAGTAAAAGATGCCTTAGTAAAAACTGATGGAAATACAGCTTCTACAAAAGCAAAAGAGTTGCATACAGCAATAAATGCCGTAAAAATGGAAACCTTAAAAGCGGAAGAACATACCGTTTGGATGAAAGTGATGAAAGATTTGGCTTTTGATGCCGAATACATTGCTGAAACCAAAGATCCAGGACACCAAAGAAACCATTTTACAACACTTTCAAAAAACATGTATGAGTTGATGAAAATTTCAAAAATGGAAACACCTATCTACTATCAAAACTGTCCAATGTATAATGACGGTAAAGGTGCAAATTGGTTGAGCAAAGAAAGCACTATAAAAAACCCTTACTACGGTTCAAAAATGCTTTCTTGCGGTAGCGTAAAAGAAACAATAAAATAATGAAACTATACATCAAAAACATGGTGTGTAGCCGTTGCAAAATGGTAGTGAGGTCCGAGTTGGAAAAACTCGGGCTTCAACTACTTTATGTTGATTTGGGCGAAGTTGAAACCATTGAACCGATTACCGAATCACAGAAAAAAGAAATTGCAACACATTTAAAAACCTTTGGTTTTGAATTGATTGTTGATAAAAAAACCAGGACCATTGAGAAAATAAAAAACCTGATTATTGATTTGGTACACGACAAAAACAATGAAATCAACATCAACCTGTCCGAATATCTATCCACGCATTTGTTGCAAGACTATAATACATTAAGCAACTTATTTTCGGAAGTGGAAAACACTACGATAGAAAAATATTTTATCCTTCAAAAAATAGAAAAGGTAAAAGAATTATTGGTGTATGATGAAATGACTTTGAGCGAAATTGCTTACCAACTCAATTATAGCAGTGTGGGTTATTTAAGCAATCAATTCAAAAAAGTCACGGGATTTTCGCCTACTTTTTTCAAGCAGTTGAAAGTAAAAAAACGAAAGCAGATTGAAGATTTTTAAATGTTACAAATCAAACCCAAAATTCCACAACAAAGTAACGCGAACTTATTGTGAATTTTGTACCACAGTATTTAACATCTAAAATTAAAATTGAATGGTACACAAATATCAGGTAACAGG
>JALYPI010000198.1 GCA_030856445.1 Bacteroidota bacterium | reverse complement strand
CCTCTCACAGAACCGTACGTGAAGCTCTCACTTCATACGGCTCTTGTCATACAATCAAATTGATTTATAGATTGTCCAATGATAGAACATGTTTGGGTAGCTTTCTTTTATGGCTTTTATCCATCTGTAGGCTTTCCCGAAACTTCCCTTTAAACCTTTGTACTTGTTTAATACCCATTTGGCCAAGCGATAATGAAAATGCCGCATCAGTTTTTGCAATGCCCACTTTTTAAACTTTCCATAGTAACGGATAATCCCAATCATTTGTGGATTTATCCTTGTTGCTATTTCTTGTATTGTTAGTGTACTTTGGCGATGTAAGTTTTGCTTCTTCCATCCCTTTACAATCCTTGTTTGGGCAGTTTGACTAATTGAACAGTCAAACCCTAAAAACAACCCACCTCTTTTGGAGACAAGTGTTTGAGGCTTGAAGGTAAAACCTAAAAAATCGAATTTCTTCTTGTAATTTTTCTTCTCTCTTCGATAATCTTGGCAATACACCAATTTTGTCTTTTCTTCATTCAACCGCAACTTGCATTCTTTCAATCTTTGCCGTATAGCCACAAGTGTTTGTTGGGCTTGTTCTTCAGTTTTACAATGAATAACAACATCATCTGCATAGCGTACAAATGCCAAGTGTCGATAATGTTTTGCAAGCCATTTATCAAGTACATAATGTAGGTACAGATTGGACAGCAATGGACTTATTACGCCCCCTTGCGGTGTCCCCTTTCCATCTTTAGGTATTAATTTTCCATCCTTGGTTTGACTTGAGCATTCAAGCCAACGCCTGATGTACATCTTTACCCATTTCTCCTCTACATGACAATCTAAGGCTTTCATTAATAATTCATGGTCAACTTCATCAAAGAAACTTTTGATGTCCATATCAATCACCCAAGTATAATACCTTACGTTTTCACGCACGGCCTCAACTGCCTGATGGGCGCTTTTCAATGGACGATAACCATATGAATTATCAAGAAACTCAGACTCTAATCGTGGCTCTAAATATGCCTTGATTACTTGTTGTGCTACACGGTCACTTACTGTTGGAATGCCAAGCATGCGCTTGTTTCCGTTAGCCTTGGGTATCATAACCATCAAGTACGAATAAGAGAGATGAATGCAAATGAACCATTGATGACTCGGGAAGTCCTTGTTAGATGATAAGTGAAAAGCACAAGTGAAGAGTATTCACAAGGCTGAATAGCAATGATAACAAGGATGTCGGATGGTGTAGTAGTAGTGTTGAAGCCTTTGTAATGAAGGTGGAGCGAAGGACATCAGTCATACAGTTGAAAGTATTTTAACAACTTGAAGTAAGAAGGATTAAAATGTTTGAAACAAAATCAGCGGTGAAAAGAAAATTTAATCCTCCGCAAGAAAGGGGTATCGGTAATCTTCAGGAAGAATGAGATTCGAAACTCCTTTTGAAACTATAGTTTCGTTAAAAAAGGAAGGTTTCTTCTTAATAAGCTTTAACCAATTATCTTATATGTTCTTTCTTTGGGTAAAATGCTGAGGATAATTTTTTCCAGACATATATTTTCACCGGGTTGAATATGCTTAAAACTGTTTTCTGTTGTTTCTCTTGCATCCATAATGACCACAAGCCCTGATCCTATGGTCTCCAGTTCAATACCATTTTTTATTAAAACAGCAGTATCTTCACCTAATCCAATTCCGATAAGCTTAGGGAAAGTAGCTACAGCTTCAATTAACCTGCTGAATCTTTGTCTTTTCACAAAATGCGTGTCTATTATAATTCCTGCTGCTTAGACAAATCCTTTTCCCAAAATAATACCGCCCTTTATAATTTTTTCATTGGTTTGGCCTCCGCAAATCATCTCTTTGCCAAAAACCATAGCTCCGGCACTGGTACCGGAAACAAGAAAATTGTCATCCTTCATGAGTCTATCTTTAAGAACTTCTAAAAAAATGCTGCCTGAAAACACCTCTTCTAACCTGCACTGATCGCCACCAGTGAACATTATTATTGCATCGCTGTTTTTTAATCGATCTGTTATTTCCTGTGAATCAGCTTCGCTTTGCGATAATGGATGGAGTAATCCAATTTTCTTTTGATTTAGCCTTTTAAAAGCTTTAATATATTCTTCACCAATATCATCAGGAATTAAAGATGCTGTAGTAACGATTTCAATTCGGGGATCTGAAGTATTAAGCTTCAATCGTGCCTTTATCAACATTGCCTCCTATGATTAACAGTTTACCTCTGAGGGGTTGATCTGTGTAAAGCTAATTTATTGATGATTTACTTGTTCTTGAATTTGCAAAAATACTATCTTAGTCACGAATATTAAAACCAAAAATATTGATTATGAAATTTACTACTACTAATATTTTCAGCCTCACCTTGGCTTTATTTTTATTTGTCGGATTTTCATTAAAAGCTCAATGGACTCAATTAGGCAATACAATGAATAGTGTAAACTCTGGAGAAAAAGTTGGGGCTTCATTAAATTTGAGTGATGATGCTCAAACTGTAATTCTAGGTGGTGAATACGCGGATTATAACGGAACGAATAGTGGTGTCGCACGTGTCTTTAAATGGGACGGTTCAAATAATTGGATTCAGAAGGGCTCAGACATTGTAGGAAATAATGCTGATGATCGTTTTGGTCACTCCGTTTGTATAAGTGATGATGGTAATATAATTGCAGTTGGTGCATCAAGCCTAGCTGGAAATTCAGCTGATCCCGGATATGTGAAGGTATATATTTGGAATGGCACGGCATGGATTCAAAGAGGTAGCACTATTGCAGGAAATGCAAACGGTGATCGATTTGGATATTCATTATCCATGAATGATGATGGGAATGTAATTGCGATTGGATCGATTGGTGCTGGGCAAGTAAGAGTCTATGATTGGGATGGATTAGATTGGATTCAAAAAGGTGGAAATATTAGCGGAATAGCATCTTATTGGTTTGGAAATGCCATAGAACTAACTGGTGATGGAAACAATCTTATTATCGGAATGAAATTTTACAATATATTTAGAGGTGGAGTAAAAGTTTATAATTGGACAGGAACAGCATGGGAACAAAAAGGACAAACAATTGAAGGACAAGATAATTATGATGAAGTTGGACATGATGTAGCTATCAGTGATAATGGAAATATTATAGGATTTGGTGCGGTAGGATGTTGTAATTCAAATTCGAAAGCAGGTATGGTTAAAATTTATGAATATAATGGGGCGACTTGGGAGCAAAAAGGCTCAGAGATACCTGGGCTAGATAATTTTGACCAATTCGGTGCTCGAATTTCAATGAATGCTGCGGGAAACAGAATTGCTGCAGCAGACCATACTGTTAGTGCTTCAACTTATGACTGGAATGGTAACGACTGGTACTTGAGTGGTGGTTGGATCAACGGTGGATCAATGGATACAGGATTGGAGTTTGATGTAAGCTTAAGTGGTTCTGGAAAAGAATTGGCTTTTGGTGATGTGACAACTATGAATCAATTAGGATATTATGGTACTGCCAAGGTGTTTGAATTAATTGGAGAGGTAAGCTTAAATGAAATAAATTTCAACAATGAATTTGAACTTTTTCCAAATCCTACTAATGGAGAATTTATAATTAAACTTAATCACAAGAATACCATTATCCGATTAGTTGATCCTCTAGGCAAAATACTACATGAAGAATCAAATAATAATAAATCTGAAATAACAATGAATATAGATGCTCCACGAGGAATCTATTTCATTTTCATAATTCAGGATAATGCAGCAATGAAATCTATTAAAGTTGTTAAAAACTAAACTTAATAAGTTCAAATGCTGAGGTAATAAAATTAAGAAAGGTTTCTAATAAAATCTATTCCTAAATCAAAATGTCTATTGCTGAGATATTTATATAACAACCCTGTAAAGCAGGGGATAGTAGAATAGCCAGAAGATTATTTATATAGCAGTGCAAATGAATTTAGCGAAATCAAGATACTTAAAATTTAGCCAAGCGGGACGCTTTAACATAAGTGCCACAGGTGAGGGCACCTGCGGCTGCAGTTCAGTTTTTTTTGCAAGCTCGCGAGTACGGGTAATTATGTTATCATCTTTTGGTCATTTTCCAGGTATTAACCCATAACACAAAAAAATAAAAAATGTCCCAAATATTTAAACTTTATTATAACAATGAATTACGGGCAGGATTAACACCAAGCGGAAGTTTAACCTATTATACCTATCAGGAAAGATGGATCAATTTTGCAAAGGAATGGGATTTGGTTGAAGAGGTTTCCTCTAATACTTATAAATGGCTTCCTGATTATCCTACTGATCCTAATTGGACGCAAACTCTTGTTGCTTTAAATGATAGAATGATTAACTTTGCTGAATTTTGGTATAATGCATCTCGATTCCAAGAACCTACTGGTTTAAGAATTTCACGGAATGCTTTGGCGCTTGCTGATTTATGGAAAAAAATTCAAAATATTAATGATGTAGTTTTAAGGGACAGCCTTATAAACATAGTTTTATTTGATATTTTTTTCCATTTGTTAAATCGAAAATATTGACTGAAAATCAAAATGTAACATTTTTATGAAAAAGTTTTTACCAATTATGGGATATTTAACTCATATTTTATATCCTTTATTTTTGTTTTTATTGCTAGATCACATTGTATATTATAAATATCTATTCCCAGTTATTGCGTTTGCTTTATTAACTGTTTATTCTTTAATAATCTCCTTAATCTTAATAATTTTAAAAGGTGAAAAACATTTATTTGGTCTAATAATTCATATTGGACTGTTTATTATTCTAATTGTAATCCTTTTTATTTCTTGGCTTGCCTCTGGGGGCATTCCAAATATCAACCCATAAATAATTCAAACCTATGTCTGATGTAATATAAATACAAATTATGAATAATATAAAAAACAAAATAGTTTTCATTGCTCATTGTGGTGCACTTTTATTTTTTTCTTTATTAGTAATGCATCTTATTAGTTCATTTAATTTAATGAATATAGATAAAAGACCCACAGGCGATGATTATTTAATTTTGTGGTTTTCTGGTTATCTTTTTTTGTTTTTTTTCATTTTGTCATTAAATTTTTTGGTAAAATACAAGGGAAAGCCTTATTTAATAAGTATAATTTACGGAAGTATTTTTTTAATTTGTGTAGCATATTTAATTTATACTATTATCAGAGGTATCACATAAAATTATGTTAATCTTCAGTAAATATATAAAAATCTAAAAAATTGAAATCAGGAAAATTTTCAGTTCATATAATTTGCTTTGTATTATTATTTTATCAAATGATTAATATGATAAACACTAAAGATCCTTCATATTATTTTTTCGATCCATATAGGATAAAACTTCATTATAAACCTGTTACAAATGAAATTATAATAAATTTTTATAGCACTTTTTATATTTATTTAGTTTTCCTTTTTTTTTCTTTATTTTTTTTAGTAAATGATAAAGGTAAGCCTTATTTAGTCTCTTTTTTACACCTAATTGTGATATTTATAGTTTTTGTATTTTATATCCTCTTTGTTTTATTATCTGATTTCCCAATCCCAAGTGTAAATCCATAAATCTGCAAGCCAATGTCTGATGTAATTTATCCCCGTTTAAATGGCCTTGTTTCGTTAAGCCAATTGCCTGAACAGTTATCTGTTGTACAAGGTGGTGTCAATCAGCTTTTAAATGGTTTGTTTTATGATAATTTATTTATTACCCCGCACTCGCGAGTTTGTGAAAAAATAGAACCGCAGCCGCAGGTGACCTCGCCTGGTGCAATTATTTACAAGCATCCTGCTTGATTTATCAAATTAAAATACAGGATAAAATTGTTTAGTTTTACATCTAAATGTCGGAACCAAGAAAAACATTTGAAGGTAAATTATATTATGTAACGCTAACAGTAGTACGATGGATAGATATATTTACAAGAAAGGAATATGTTTATGAATTGATGAAAAACCTTAAGCAAAGCCAGAAGATTATTTATATAGCAGTGCAAATGAATTTAGCGAAATCAAGATACTTAAAATTTAGCCAAGCGGGACGCTTTAACATAAGTGCCACAGGTGAGGGCACCTGCGGCTGCGGAGAATAATTTTACCATTAAATTCCTATTTATTTTAATTCATTAAAAAATAATTCAACTTTAAATTTAGTCAGAATTTTCTACTAAATTAGCTGCTCGTTCTACAGAAACGGTTAAATAAAGTACACCTAAACCAATGAATGAAACTTAAGATTTTAACTTACAAGGAATGGCAACAGATTTAAATGGCTTAAGAGTATTAAAAAAAAAAGGAAAACGAGCTCCATCTGAGAGTTTTTCTACTTTACCATGATTGGGATTATTTACCCGAAAGAGCCCCGTTTTTTCTGGCTGCTCTTTGGGATCGTGCAGACACTAGATTTGGAAAGGGAGGATCTCTGGGAGATGCTATTTCAGTTAAGCAAGTTTGCAGCGAAGCTTTTTTAATTGAAAATGCCTCCCGATTTATTGATTCTGTTACCAGAATATCCACACAAAATTACCCGGTTGACAAATCAAAACATTATACTTTTTACAATTTACAGAATGATAAATGGCAAGATGAAGATAAGTTGGCTCAAAGTGATTATGTTGTGAAAATGACAGACAAAAAATGGCTTGACTGCTTCAAGAAAGGCGCTACCTGGGATACAGCTT
>JALYPI010000044.1 GCA_030856445.1 Bacteroidota bacterium | reverse complement strand
GCTTTGGATTAACAGTAACTATTGCTGTTGCTGTATCGTTTAGACAACCACTTATAGAATATATTACTTCATATACAGTAGTGGTAGATGGAAACACAGTAATTGTAGGAGTTATATCAGATGTATTCCAGCTGTAATTACCATTTGGTTCAGACACAATTGGAATTAATTCTAAAGTATCCCCTTGACAAATAGTAGTATCATTAAGTGTAATTGTTGGCTGAGAAGTAACTATAATTTCTCCATTCGTTGTTCCTGAACATCCATTCAAAGTGTAAACAACAGAATATGTACTTGTTGTAAGTGGAGAGTCTGTAATTGAAGATGTAGTTTCATTTCCAGGACTCCATAAAAAGGTTCCTCCTAGTATTGATGGCACTGCTGTTAAGGTAGCACTCTGACCTGAACAAACACTCTGGTTATTTACAAAAACTGTAGGTGTTGGATTGACAGTAACAGTTGTTGAAGATGTACAAGTGGAAATCCCATCAGTTGCAGTAACAGAATAAGTGTAAGTTCCAGAAACAAATCCAGCTCCCACACCTGTTGGATTCTGTAAATTAGATGTAAATCCATTAGGTCCTGTCCAACTATAAGTGGCACCTGAAACAGGAGTTGTAGTTAAATTAAATAATGAACCACTACAAACGGGACCATTATTGCCTGCAGTAAGAGTACAAGAACTAATACAAGGAGCCGGAGATGTGTAGGGAACAGTCAAAGTACAAGTAGGATCAGCAGAAAAAGCAGCTGTTAAATTACATCCCCCTCCTGTTGCAGTAATACCAGGCAAAGTATAACTGATTGGACTGGTCCAGGGAGATGGAATATTTATACTGTTTCCGCATGAACTTGATACAGTTAAAGTACCACTGGTTGGTGGATATTGAAAACTTATTTGACCAGAAACAGAATACTCTCCAGTTAAAGGGTCACAAGGGTTAGGATTAGCAGTTAAGCTGATCATGTTACATAAAATGTTGCAATTTGTGGTTCCTGAACCGCCAGACTGAGTAGCTACCACATTGGTTGCTTGATTTGAAAAATTTGTAATCAACACCATATACCATTGACCAGGCAATGCCCCTACTATGTTAACATATTCAGTAGAGCTTGAAGAATAGCTACAGTCAAAACTAGCAGCACCACCAAAAATACTAGTGCACATATCTCCCTGATTAGCAAAAGGGCCCCAAGCTATAAAATCAATATCTGCATTTGCACTATTAGTAAGAGTAATATCAATATTGCCTGCTGTTGCCACATTTAAATAATACCATGCTGGATTAGGTTGAGAAAATAAACAACCATAATTAGGGCCTGTAGGTGCTGTTGTGTTTGTTGAAGCAGGAAAAGTTACACCAGTTGAGGTGCAAAATGGTTGGGCAGATGCACAAGTTCCCGGGTTAGGTGGTGGTGGCGGTGGTGGTGAAGTGCTACATGACAATCCAGCTGTCCATCCTGAGTAATTTACAGAGCCATCTGAAGTAAATACAAAAGTTAAACATCCTTCGAAAGTTGTAGAAATTATTCCTGGACTGCTAGTACCAGAATAAGTTCCCAACAAAGGAGAACTTGTTGAGGGTCCATTATAAATATTTAAAAAATCCCAATTGCTTTCAGTATTAAATTGAGTGAAATTAAAAATTAAATATTGTCCTGCAGGGGCGCATATTGTTTGAGTAAAATTTGAATTATTTGCATAATTGCCTGTACCTCCCGGATCATAAAAATTACCCCCACTACATGAATAAGTAATAGTAGATCCCGAACTCATTGTGATGTTCTGAGAGTATAAGGAAAAGAAAGAAAGTAAAATTACAGAAACCAGGAATATCTTTTTCATTGTGCTGTCAATTGTTCTTTATTAATTGTGGCTTAAGCCCTTTTCCATCTATTGTTACATCAAAAAATATATCCTGGTAACTCTCATTAGGCATGATGGTTCTAGGAGGTATTTGTTTACCGTATAATTCTAGTAATTCTTTTGCGGAAAATAATTCAATAGTTACACCTTTATCTCTAAATGCTATAACTCTTCTTTTGTCATAAAGTCTGTATTCATCAATACTCCCCCAATTTTCAGCAGCGAAAACATATTTATCTATATTAAAACTAGGATTAATAGTGTTAATTACAAAATGCTTTTTTACTGAGTTTTGTGCAAATGAAATATTCACAAATAAGCAGGCAAAGATTAAAAGATGAAATCTTTTCATATGTAGATAATTTATTTTTAATGTCATATGGATCCGATAGCTATCGGGTAGGCCATGTTATCTTGCTAAGTGTTTGATGAACTGTTCGGGTCCACGGGCTATTAATAAGAAATTAAAAATGATTTAATTCACAAGTGTTACACGTCCTTTGTATTCGTATTTTTTACCTGCAAGATCTTTTAGTTTAATTACATAAACATAAACATCATTTTTTGACAATTCTCCACTTTTTGTATAACCGTTCCATCCTTCTTCAAGATTTGTGGTATAAAAAACTTCCCCTCCCCATCTGTTAAAGATAAACATTTCAAAATCAACCGGACTTATACCAATTCCTTTTAAATTAAATACAGGATTATGTGTTCCCTTTGGTGCAAAAGCATTAGGAATGTATACTTGAAGTGCTTGTCTTATATAAATATAATCTGAAGTAGTACTAACACAATTAAATTGATTTTCCACCCTTAAGGTTATATTAAATCCACCTGTGTCATTATACATATGATAAGGGTTTATTAAATTGCTGGTTTCAGTACCATCACCAAAGTCCCAATGATATTTACTTGCCCCGATAGAACTGTCTCTAAAGGTGATTAAAGGATCATCTGTGCTTGTTTCATATGGATGACAGCTAAAATCAGCTACGGGAACAGGATTAGCTGTAATATAACCAGGACGTGTAATAGAGTTTATACAACCTTTATCTGTTGTTACTCTTAAATAAATATCATACTTTCCTGGATCTGTATAACAATGAGAAAATGATGCATTGCTTATTACTCCAATACCTGGATCACCAACAGTCCAGTTATAAGAAGAAATAGTACCCGCTACAGGATTAGAATTATCCGAAAACAATATACATGCAGGAGTACAATTTTCAATTGTATCTGTTACAAAATCAGGTAATGGTAGGGGAATTACTTTTATAAGATGACTATCGGAAGCATTTGGACTGGTACAAAAGTCCTCAACTGTAACAGTATAAATTGTGGTGTCAAAAGGACTAACATTATATGAAGCACCTGTAAAATTTCCTACATTGGGAGAACTCCATGTATATGTGTAGGGTCCACCATTTCCACCTGAGCCAACTGCACTTAGGGTAGTATTATCTCCTAAACATAAGGAATCTATTCCAGAAGCAGTAACATTTAAAGGTGGGTTTACAGTAACTGTAACAGATTGTGGAAGAGAGGAGCAATTATTTACATCTTCTGCAACTACAGTATAAGTTGTAGTAATAATTGGAGAAACATTTATTGATTGAGTAGTTTCCCCACCGCCCCATAAAAAAGTATAGCCTGGTGTTCCTTGAATTGCAGTTGCAGTAAGAGTTGTAGTTTGACCAATGCAAATAGTTATATTAGGAATTGTTGGTACAACTACAGGGTCTGGTTCAGTTATACTAAAGTTAGCAAAGGTACTGCAGTTATTTTGATCTGTAATGGTAACTCTATAATTTCCTGCACAAAGATCACTTACCGAGTTGACATTTCCTCCAAAAACTGCAGTGGCAGGAACTGTATTCCAAGAGTATGAATAACCAGGAGTTCCACCTGAAGCAGTTACAGAGGCTTGCCCATCACAATAACTATTACATGTTGCATTTGTTGTTGAAGTTGAAACATAGATAGGAGTGGGTTGAAAAACAGAAACTGTTGTGTCAGCTGTACATCCCAATGCATCTGTTACTTCTATTGTATAACTTCCTCCACAGGCAGTTGATTCATATGCATTTGTATATTGTCCTTGATTCCAACTATATGTGTAAGGAGACATTCCCCCTGAAGGTATTACCATTAAATTCCCATCACAAAGGTTAGAACAATTTGCATCCACTGATGCAGCTACCAAAGTTAAAACAGGAGCCACATTTACTACCACTGTGTCTGTCCATGAACATCCGTTTAAATATCCTCTTACAATATATTCTGCAGTATCAGGAGGATAAACAGTAATGGACTGAGTAGTTTGTCCTCCTGGCATCCATTCATAAGTAGTTGCCCCATTTGCAGTAAGCTGAGCAGAAGTACCAAAACATATTGATTGATCAGGACCAGCATTAATTACAGGAATTGTATTAATTGTTACTGTAGAAAATGCCGAATCGCTAAGGCATCCATTCACTTCATGAATTATTGAATATTCTGTTGTTGTATCTGGCCATACTTGGGCTACAGAACCATAAGTTCCGGGGTTCCAAATATAATTTCCTCCTGCCAAAGTAGAAACAACAGTTAGTGTAGTGGTATCTCCATAACAAATGGTTTCATTGTTAACACTGATTTCAGGCCTTGGGTTAACAGTTACTATGGCAGTTGCAGTATCACTTTCGCAACCATCAACAGAGTACATCACTTCATATGTTGTAGTAACAGCAGGAAAAACAAGTATAGATGGATTAGCAGATCCCGTACTCCATATGTAATCTCCATTTGGTTCAGAAACCGTTGAAGTTATTGTTACAGAGTCTCCTTCACAAATAGTGGCATTACTAATTGATATAGTAGGAAGAGGAGAAACAATTATCTGTCCACTTGCTGTATTTGAACACCCATTTAAAGTATATTCAACAGTATATGTACTTGTAACACTTGGTGAATCAGAAATAGAGGCAGTAGTTTCATTTCCTGGACTCCATAAATATGTTCCTCCCGAAACATTTGGAACTGCGGTTAATGTCCCTTGTTCTCCAATACATACTCCGTCATCCAAAATACTAACTAATGGGCTTTGATTTACTGTAACGGTTGCTGTATCAGGATAACTCACACAACTTCCTACTGCAAAGACAACAGTATAATCTGTGGTTACTGTTGGACTAACCCAAATAGAAGCAGAGGTTTGTCCTGTAGACCACTGAAAACCACCACCAGGTTCTGACCCAACGGCAGTGAGAAGAACAGAATCACCTTCACAAATAACAGCATCATTAACAGTAACTGTTGGATTTCCGGAAATACTAACTGTTACATCTACAGGAGGGCTTTGACAAGATCCAATAGAGTACACAACCGTATATGTTGTAGTAGCCGAGGGTGAAACATTTATAGAACTGGTTGTAAAATTTCCAGGAGTCCAAAGATAAGTTCCTCCTGGGGAACTTGGTGAGGCAGTTAAAACAACAGAATCACTTGCGCAAATCACGGTATCATTTGTAACAGTTATTGTTGGAGGTGGGCTAAGAATTATAATTAGGGTGTTTGAATTAGCAAAATTTCCACACGATTCAACAACTGCTCTCACAAAGGTAGTTGCAGTAATTGGTCCTAATTGAAAAGGAGTCACAGTTCCACCTGGCAAATTAGTCCAGGGGGCTCCTCCATTGGGCGAAGTTTGCCACTGAAGATTTCCGCTATAACCTGCTAGAGTTAGAGTAGAATAATCTCCCGCACAAACAGAAGTTGGATTAGCCGAAGCAGTACCTGCAACAGGATTAGCTCCTACATTAACTGTAACACTTTGAGTAGTGTTACCTCCATGACAATTATCTGTAAGGGTAACTGTATAAGTAGTGGTTGTGGTTGGCGCTACTGTTTTTGTTGGCCCTGTTCCTAATCCATTACTCCATGTATAAGTTAAACCTCCGCAATTTCCTGTAGCTGAGGCTGTTAAAGTTGATGAGCCGGGAGTACAAACTGTAGTAGGTGAAGCAGAAACAGCAAGAGTCAATATTGGAGCTGTACCTGAGGTTGTAAAATATTGTTGAGCTGACCAAACACTAAGTGGCTGGGTTGGATTGCCCAATCCACAACAGGGTTCAATTTTCTCCCTAGATCGCCATTTATACTGAGTTCCCGGACATAAATTTGCAAAAGGAACAGTAATGGAAGGATAAGCCACAAGAGTACAATTTGGCTTTTGGCCAATTGTTGAACTAAAACTCACCGCTCCATTAAAAGGTTCATTAAGACATTTTACTTCAATTTCCATAAAATAATTTCCGCAACCACAGCTTGACGCATTAGATGAACCACCTAATATAAATGAAGTTGTTGTTGTAGTGGTGGTAATATTCTGAATAGGCGTAGCATGACAACCAAAGCTTTGTTCTACATTAAAGAACAAAGCCCCAAAAGTGATGAAAGCGGATATAAAAAATAGTTTTTTCATCTTAATAAATTTAATATTCTTCTTATTGTTTAATAAACGAGATAGTTTTTAGATGGTTGCCTTCATTTATTAAATGTGTAATATAAAAACCTTTTTTTAATTCCACTACACTAATCTCCATTATTTTTAATCCTGCAGGAAATGCCTTTCTTATTACAGCACGACCATTAATATCATAAATGATGGCCGAAATTTTTCCTTTTTCAAAAAAATTACTTCCCGAAAAATAAATTTTCTCTGTAGCTGGATTAGGAAAAAAAGCAAAGTCGTCTGAATATATTTCATTTTTTCCAACGGAAATAGGCAACCAATTTATAGCGTCAATTTTGGTAACAAAAGCATCTCCGTCTCCTGCATAACTTTCATCATAAGCTCCATTACTTACAGGAAAATCAGAACTATACGTATATCCGCTTAGGAAAACTTTCGAATCTTGACTCACCGCCAAATTAAGACTCATATCATCTAAGGATCCTCCTAAATAAGATGAATAATGAAAATCACCTAATGTATCTAACAGGACCAAAAAAACATCTATATCTCCAGCATTTAATGGCTGAAAACTATTTCCAATTGATGGAAGATTGGTACTTGTAGTATTTCCACAGCTAAAAAGAAATTTTCCTTGATGAATAGCCAGTCCCAATCCTGTTTCAGATCCATTCCCTCCATAAAACGTAGACCATTTTAACTGACCAGCTAAATCAAACTTAGCGAAATAGGATGACCCAATTCCATTCTTTGTGCTTTGATAAGAATTTCCTTCCAAAGGGAAGTCATTACTAGAGGTA
Organism: Bacteroidota bacterium; assembly: GCA_030856445.1. Taxonomy (GTDB): domain Bacteria; phylum Bacteroidota; class Bacteroidia; order JACCXN01; family JACCXN01; genus JACCXN01. The sequence goes on along the minus strand of JALYPI010000044.1, from coordinate 15,736 downwards.
TTACCTGTTAAATATATATTTTTATTAGGGTCGGTAATTAAACCATATGAATCTTCATTAGAAGTTCCTCCAAAGTAAGTTGCCCATAAACGAAGACCTGCAGGACTGAATTTAACAAGATAAATATCAAATCCCCCTGCTAAAAAGGATTGATAACAGCCTGTACTTATTGGAAAATCTGAACTTCCAGTATCCCCGGACAAAAGCACGTTGCCATCAACATCTGTACTAACTACATGTGCATCCTCTACACCGATTCCGCCATAATAAGTTGACCATATTAAACTACCGGTAGAATTAAACTTTGCAACAAAAGCATCCTTTTGCCCTCCCAATGTACTCTGAAAACAACCAGGAGTAACTGGCATATTTTGACTAACAGTAAAACCAGCAATTAATATATTATCTGCATAATCAATATCCATAGAAAGAACTGGATCACCTGAAGAACCTCCAAAATAGCTTGCCCAATCGAATGTTCCATTTGAATTTAACTGAAGAATAAATCCATCATAACCTCCACCTGAATTAGATTGAAACACCCCTGAAGTACTAACATACAAATCATTACTTCCAGTGTACCCTGCAATAACTGGTTTATTATTGGAATTTACCTTTACTCCATATGCAAATTCATGATCACTGCCGCCATAATAAGTTGACCAAACCAAATTACCATTGGTGTCAAATTTTGTTACAAATGCATCATATTGATTATTTAAATTTTCTTGCAAAACTCCCGCAGTTGCAGGGAAATTAAGACTTAAAGTATATCCGCTTACATAAATATTACCATTAGAATCATGGGCAATTCCTGTAGATTCATCAGTAAATGATCCTCCCAGGTATGTTGCCCATTCTATGCTTCGACTGTTAGAGCTAAAATAATGATTATTACCTACTGTTCTAACAATTTTTGTTTCAGTAGTTGCTCTATTAAGTGTTTTATTTAAAAAAGTTAAATCACCTGCTGGGGTTTTTATCTTTATAAGGTTGTCTTCTTCCACCAACTCGCTTTCATCACTTATTTTAAAGGAAAATCCCTCATCTATTGAAATGGAAATACCTGTTTCCCCAGAATTCAAAATCAGCTCTGCCCCAGTTATAATATTCCTGTAAATAATTTTTTTGTAAACAGAGGATTGATTTGAACCTAAATTTGTAAAATCTCTAACTATAGCTTCATTTTTGTCTTCAGCATATATAATGATGTTTTCAGGATTTTCAATTTCAAGATCTACTCTGTAAGATTGGTATCTTTTAATTGGAGGTTTAAAATTATAAATGCTGTCTATTATACCTGATTCCTTAAATAAAACAAAGCTTATCTTCTCAGAGAAAAGATAAGCTTTGCCTTTTGGTAAGTTCGAATAGAATTTATAACTTTTTTCTTCTGATAATTCTACATTTTCAACAAATGAGACAGAGGAATTATTCATTTTCTGGGCAGTAACTATTGCTATTGCATAATTAGGAGTTAATGCAATAGAAACACACATTAATACCTGCCAGAGTTTCAACATTTTATAGTCTAATCTTATCGAATTAAGGTTACATGTCCATTTTCTTTTTTGGGTATCCCTTCAGGATCAACGAATGAAGAAAATGTTAACACAAAATAATACACTCCATCTTCGGACCCTTGTCCATCCCAACCTTTAATCGGGTCTTCCCACTCATATACCTTTCTACCCCATCTGTTATAAATAATTCCATGAAAAGAACTCATTCCCTGACCATTAATAGTAAAGACATCATTTTTACCATCTCCATTAGGGGTAAAGACATTTGGAATTTCATAAATCAAGGCATCTAATACTGTAATTAATGTGCTTATAGTATCAACACAATAATCATTTGTTACAGTAAGTAAAACCTGATATTCTCCTGAATTTGGAAAAATAGTTCCGGTGTTTTCATCATTAGAAGTTTGTCCATTTGCAAAATTCCAATGAAAATCAGTACCATTTAAAGAAGTATTAAGAAAATTAACTTCTAAGGGTGTGGTTCCATGATATGTAGAGGCAGTATAAGATGCTGAAATGGGACTGCCAACCAAAGGCACAAATACATTATCCGATTTTGTGCATCCTTTACTATCTGTAACAGTTACTCCATAATAACCAGTTGAAAGGTTGGAGGCTGTTTGAGTAGAATCCGTGTTAGTCCATAAGTAAGAGTATGGGCCGTTTCCGTTCACTATATTACTCACAGTTAAATTTCCATTATTCAATCCACAAGTATCCCCTTTTGCTTCTACTTCTATTTCCATTGCAGGTGGCTGTTCAATAATAACAGAAGTAGTTAATTTACATTTATGAAAATCTTCAACAGTAATAATATAAAAACCAGGTGAAAGTCCTGTTGCAACACCTGAGGAACTATTAGGAGAAGCTGGATTCCAAGTATAACTATATGGAGCTGTTCCTCCACTGGCTGTTACATCTGCCGTTCCATCATTTCCATCAAAACAAGAAGTAACTGTTGTTATATTAGGACTTGTAATAGGCCCTGGAGCAAGAGTAACTATAACATTATTTGAGGTAGTGCAACCATTAGAAGGATTCGTGGCAGTAAAAGTATAAGTAGTACTGCTTGAAATTGTAGCAGTAGGGTTAAGAATATTAGGATTATTTAAAGTTCCGGCATTATTCCAGGAATAAGAATGATTTGGATCATCAATTACTGCATTAAGCTGAGTTGAGTTATCAGGAAAGCAAATTGAAATATTTTGGCCCAGGTCTACTAGTGGTGATGAATTTAACTGAAGAAAAATAGTTTCAACAGTTTGACAACCACTAGCTGGATCTGTAACAGTAAGTGTATAACTTCCGTTGAATTTTGACACCACAGTTGGATTAGCAATATTAGGATCAGAAAAAGCTGCTGCAGGAGTCCAACTATAAGTACCTCCTCCAGTTCCCTGGAGAATCAATTGATCATTTGTACAAATACTTGGATTAGGACCATGATTTGACCCAATGGTAACAACAGGAGCAGGATCTACATATATTGTAACCTCATCTATATATGAACAAATTAAATCTGCCCCTTCAAGATAATAAGTTGTAGTTACAGAAGGTGAAGCTACCGGGTTAAGCGTAGTGGTATTGCTAAGTCCGGTTGCAGGACTCCATTGATAAGAAGACGCACTTCCTGTAGCATTAAGTGTAACAGAACCATTATCACAAATAGATTGGTCTAGCCCAGCATCAACACTTGGAGATGGTAATACGGTGACTAAAACTGAATCGATATTGGTACAACCAAAATCAGAAACCTCAACATAAAATTTAGTATTTACTATTGGACTTGCAAGAGGATCACCTATTGTAGTATTATCAAGATATTGAATGGATGGATTATACCACTGATAGGCATTTCCACCGCTCGCATTTAATTGAACAGAAGAACCATAACATACGTTAACATCTGGACCAGCATCAACTACAGGTACAGGACTGACAAAAACTTGAGTAGAATCAAAATATGTACAATTATTCGCATCCGTGCCAGTAACATAATAAGTAGTGGATGTAGGGGATGATGCAATAGGATTTGCAATGTTCGGATCACTTAAATATGCAGGTGGAGACCAAGTATATGTGTTTGCACCTGTGGCATTTAGCATTACAGATTCACCAGTGCAATAACCTGTTGTTGAATCTACCTCAATAAGTTTTGGATGTACAACTATTTCATAGGTTTGAGTAAAAGTACAATTTTCAAGCACGCTACTTAAAATATATGTTGTAGTTTCCTGAGGGAACACATGAGTGGTTGTCATAGAAGTGTCAATCATGTAGTCAGTTGTGTTCCAATTAAAAACTGGAGCAACAGAAGTCTGTTCATCATTAAAAGTAATATTCCAATTTATCAGCTCTCCTTCATTATCACAGGTGTTGTCATATATTTCTAAAGTCCATAATCCATTGGTATTACATCCATTTAAAGCTCCGAATCCTCCTGCATGAGGAATATAAGTTCCTGTAATAGGAGTTACATTTCCTACTGTACTAATCATTTGAGTACCGCTCTCATCCATGCATACATTAGTGTAGTTTGATCCCGTTCCACCATTTCCAATACTTAAATCAACAAGGCTTCCTGAAGGACAACGCAAGCGGATTTCAAGATTGGAATTTCGTGTATGAGTTATTGTAAAACAAACACTTGCAATTGTACCAGTAGAAATTGTTGCTGTGTTTACACCAGACACATTTATTTTACCAATACCTGTACTAAAATCCCTAACAGGTTCTCTAACTGAATCCACAAAAGTAATGGGAGCATATATTGATTCCGGAGGAAGTGATTTTAATAAATCTACTGTATCTCCAGGGCAAGTTGTTTGAGTAAAGAATGTATTTAAATAGGGTGCAACAACGATAGTAACTGAATCTGAGGAAGTTGCCCCAGAACAAGCATCTGTTCCGGTAACCGTGTAAGTGGTTGTAACTGTAGGTGATACAACTTTTGTTTGGCCATTACCCAATCCATTATTCCAGGAATATAAAGTTGTTCCGCAACTTCCGACCGCAAAACCGGTAATGGCAGCACTGCTGCAAACAACTCCATTATTTGTTAATAGCGTATCCATACTGGAAGAGGCTGTTAGGGTAGCAGGAGGCAATGGAGTTCCCGGAGTAGTAAATGTAAAGGTGGAGGACCATGGCCCGATAGCTTGAGAGGCTTGGCATATCTGCTCTCTTACTCTCCATTTATAAGGTGTTCCTGGGCATAAACCAGAAAGAGGAACATATAAAGTGGGGTAAGCAACAGCTACACAATTCACTTTAGGAGGCATGGTGGAAAAATAACTAGGTGTACCTCCAAAGGTTTGATTTGCACAGACAATTTCTACTTGCATAGAATAATTACCGCAACCACAGGTAGCTGAATTAGAGGTTCCATTAATCTCCAATACATTCCCATTTATCACCCCTGAAACATTATCCAATTGTATTGCATGACAAGCGAACACATCCTGATTTAGATTAACTAAAAAGAGGGTAAAAATAGCGGATAGTATAAATTTATTTCTCACGGCATTTATTTTTAATTAGAAAAATTGAACTTTTTAAATATCTACAAACTGCGATATTTATTTATTTAATATTAATTTCCGGTTTAAAATTCGGTCTTCAGTAATTAGTTGCATAAAATACATTCCTCCTGACATATGTGAAATATCAATATTCTTATTGTATTTCCCGTCAAAATAATTTATGGATTCATTAAACACAATAGTCCCGTTCATGTTCATTATTCTTATTTCTAATTTTTGAGAAACAGGATTATCAAAATGTACTGTAAACTGTCCATTTGATGGATTAGGAAATACATTTAGATTATAAGCATCCGCAACTTCATCAATCCCTACACCTGCTGTTGAAATTTGCTGGTAGCTTGTGTCTGTTCCACAATTATTTACTGCAATTAACATAATTGTATAATTACCATCATTTATATAAGTATGAGTTGGGTTAAATTGGCTGCTTGAATTTCCGTCACCAAAAGACCAATAATATATGGTCGAGTTTGAGGACAAGTTATCTGTAGTTAATGTTGTGCCTGAAATAGCTGATGTAAACGAAGCTATTGGGGAAGGGCTAATAGCCACTATAACGGTGTCATTTGCACTGCATCCATTTGAATTTGTTCCAGTAACAACATAAGGAGTATTAGCAGAAGGATTAACTGTAATAGAACTACCTGTTGCACCTCCCGGATTCCATAGATACGAAACACCCCCGGTAGCAGATAAGGTAAGAGATTGGTTCTGACAAACTGTTCTATCGATACCTGCATTAATAACTGCTTTCGGGAAAATATTAACTAAAATAGTATCAGAATTACTACAGCTATTATTATCTATGACATTTATTATATAACTACCGCTAGTTGAGACTGATATTGATTGAGTTGTTGCTCCATTACTCCAGTTATAAGATGTATATCCTGGTCCTGCATTCAATAAAACACTTCCACCGCATTGAAGTTTATCAGGTCCTAAATTAACAGGAGGATTAGAGCTCATTGATAAATTGACAGAATCTCTTATGGTGCATCCATAAAAGTTGGTTATATCTACCCAATAAAGACCTGAAGTAGTTGCGGTAATGGTTTGACTAGTTAAGCTATTACTCCATAAATAAGTAGAACCTGTATTTGCTGCATTAAGAATATAGCTGTTATCACAAGTGCTTATATTCTGAGCTAAATTACTTAAAGGAGCAGGTGTTACGTAAACTATAATAGTATCAGCATTAGTACAACCATCAGGTGTGGTAACAACAACTCTATAAGTACCACTAGTATCTGCATTTATAGTTTGAGTAGTTTCTGCTGTATTCCAATTATAAGTAGATCCGGCATTGCCTGCATCCAAAATTAGGGTTCCACACAATGCAGAGTCATTACCCAAATTCACAACTGGAGTTGGACTAATCGTTATTAGGACAGAATCACGTGCAACACAACCTGAATTTGAAACATCTACCCAAAAATAACCTGAGCTAGCTGCAGTAAGAGTTGAATTGGTTGATCCATCTTGCCAGTTATAAGTTGAACCAGGATTACCTGCATTAAGAAATACTGGTGAACAAGAAATTGAATCATTTCCAAGGTTAACTACTGGCTTTGGTTCAACATATACAGTTACTGAATCAACATCTTTACAACCATTTGCACCAGTTACCTCAACATTATAAGTTGTGTTTACAGAAGGATAAACTAAAATACTCGCACTTGTCTGATTTGTGCTCCATAAATAATCAACACCACCTGTAGCAGTAAGAGGAACAGTATCTTCTTCACAAATTGTTATATCTAATCCAGCATTAGCAATTATTGGAGTTGCAAAAGTTACATTTATTGAAACTGAGTCAGAACATAAATAAATACTTTCTGCTTTTACCCAGTAGGTTCCACTTGTACTTACAGTTCTTGTAGTTCCTCCTGTACCATTATACCACTGTATGGATGTACCAGCAGGCTGGGGGCCAATATCAATAACATACGAAGCTGAACCACACACAATTGTGTCAGTTATATCTAAAACAGGTGATGGACGAAGATCAATTTGAATAACTGCACTGGTATCTCTATCAATACAAGCATTTCCAGCGTTTGTTACAATAGCTCTATAATATGTTGTATCCATTATAGGTCCTGTGTTATGAGTATTTGCTGTTGCTCCGGCAATATTTGTAAAATTACTATTATCAGTTGACATTTGCCATTGAATAGTACCAACGAAACTGTTGAGTTCAAGAATGGTAGAATCTTTTCTGCAAGGAAAGGTACTTCCTGCGCTAACTGGTCCTGCAAAAGCAGATGTCTGTTGCAAAAACGTTATATTATCCAGTCCTATATCATGCCCATACATAGCTTTTGCTATAAAGGCGATTTTTAATCCCATCATCCCTCCATATTGAGACAGACAATATTCAAATTTATTCCAGGCTGGAGTAGTTTGAGTTGCTTTATATCTGCTTATTGCGGCAATAGTGTCAGTCCATGTGGCGCCACCATCAGTAGAAATTACAACAAATAGGCTATCTCTGTTATATATATAGGTATTACTTTGAGTCATATAAAATTCAAGAGCAGGTGTGTTGTTATATAAAAAACTCAAACAAGGACTAATAAGAGCAGAAGTAGCATTATTATAATATGAAGACTTAAAATAGGCATACCTTGGAGATGAATAAGGAGGTAAATTGGGGGCAATCATATTCGCTGTTCTGTATTCCCAGTTACCACCTCCACTAATTTGTTCTATACTCCAACCCGGAGCCACTGGCATAGGCACTGGAGCATCAAAATTCTCAGTATGTGGGAAGGAATTAAGGTTTGTTGCAACAAATGTTGAAGTAGGCATTCCATTATTTGAATTATCGTAATCGCTTGAAAGCGAGGTGTTTGCAGTTATGGTATAGGTGCCATTTGATGACATATCATAAGCAGTAGTAACTACAATTGCCATAGTGTCCAAAGGGGGAATTATCCCGCTATTTATAGTATATGCAGGTATTGGTGCGCCAGGGCCTGTTGTATTAAAATTAATAATTGCATTATTTAACGAAAAATCTATTGCATTTACACCATAATTTTTAATATTTACTATTACGGATTCATTATTCGAATAACATCTGGAAGCAACAGGAGACAAAAGATTTAAAGCACCTATATCATATCCGGTTACATCAGTGATGTTTATATCATCCAAGTGGAAGTTGTAATTCTTATTGTCATTGATTGCTCCATCTGTTGCATAAAAAGCAATAATTATTTGTTGACCTGCATAAGCGCTTAAAGAAACGGCTTGATTAGACCAGGTAGCAGGAATATTTGAGGACTCATTTAATGTTTGGATTGGAAACCATGATGCTCCGCAGTTTGTAGAAATCATTACATCAAAACGATCGTCAGAGCCCATAGTAGCTGGGTTTACAAGCGAAGTAGAAGTTGTTACAGACGCTTTATACCTTAGCAGAGTATTCGCAGTGGGAACAAACTTTGGTCCTACTATCCACTCATGTCTGTTTGTTGCATATAGATTAATATATGCTGATACATTTCCCGAAAATCCCTTATTGCTAATTGAAGTCCAAAGTGCATTGTTAGGATTAGGAGAAGTTGGTCCATTGGCTTCATACCAACCAGAAAATGCAGTAGGAAGATTTGAACCTGTATAACCAGAAAAATTCACAGTTAAAGGTAAAGCTACAGAACCAGTTACTGTGCGACTTACCCTTAAAGTATCGTTAATTTTGTTGTAGTCGGAACTAATATCGGTATAAGCAGTAAAATTATAAACCCCAGGATTTCCCATATTATAAGTATAAGTCACAACAGTATCTATTGTTCCTCCAGCAGCCAAAACACCAGAGTTTAATAAAACAGGAGTAAAAGTAACAGGATTTTGACCTGTTGTTAATGAGGACAAAGTGATTTGATCAACAGATAAATCAAGAGCAGGACCGTAATTACTAATCCTAAACCTAACTGTTTCACTTGAACTATAGCAAGCTGAGGATGAAGGCAAAAGCATTGAAGAAACTCCTACATCGGGTCCCGGAAGCAAAGAAGTAAGTGATATTTTATCTATAGCTCCGGCAGGATCAGTACCTATAATAACATTGTCATTTTGCCAGGTAAAAATTAGTCTCATAGTTGAAGCAGAACTGGCATTTCCAGCCTGAGATGCTGATATAACAATGTTTTCATTTTTATAGCTTGACTGGCTACTCATATTTAAACTGCTAATCAAAGTTGCACCGGATAAAGTTGAAGAAGGTGAAACAGGTTGACCAACAACAGGAGTAACTGATATAGGAGCAAGATAAATCAACAAACGGTCATATCCATTGTCTCCCATGGTTTTCCAGGTAAAACCTAAATTTATAACTGTTTCTCCAGCTGGAAAAGTCACATCACGATAAAAATGTACAGTAGAGGATGCGGTTTTTGTATAATTATTATTAGTCCCTCCTACAGTATTTGAAATATATGCACTTCTTGCTCCTCCTCCTGCAGGCTGGGTAAATGTTCCCAAAAACCATTTATTAGGTTGAGTACCATTTACTACAGTCCAATTATTAGAAATAAAAGTCGTTCCCGTCTCAAACCCACCATCACCAGCAGGGTTTACTAAAATTGTTTGCTGAGAAAATAAAGATGTTAAAAAAAGAGTGGAGCACACTAGTAATAAAAAAAATCGTTTGAATATTTTTCCTTCTAACCAAGAAGGTGAAAAAGTATATTTTTCCATAGAAATAATTTATGTGTTATTAAAAATCTTTTATCAATAGAATTGTCCACAACCTGCGCCCACAAAAGAACTCAGGAGCTCCGTCTCTTGCCAGAGTAAGAGAAGAAAGAACATGGTTATATCACAAAAGTAACAAAAAAATATTGTTAGTAACTATTTTTAGACGAAAAATTATCTTTTAACTTTCCTTTTACGCCAGATTGTCAAGTAAAAACCCTTTTTCTCTAGTATTTAGAAGATTACAAACTTTTTTCCAATTAAAACTGTGCCTTCACAAATGCACCTTTTTCTACAAAAATTAAAATTACACTTCCAGTGTAAACAATTAAACAGTTTGCAATGATGTTAAATATATCTAATTAAGAAAAACACTAACTTTGTTCACAAACTTTGAAAAATAAAAATGGTTCATTTAATGAGAAAGTCAATAATCATATTGTTTTTACTGCTAAATAGTGTTTTGGCCTTTACGCAGCAACAATTAACTACAAATTGGCCAAGTGGCAACAAAAGATCTGAAGGCAATTACAATATTGTTGGAATGGAAGAAGGAAAATGGCTTTATTACTATGAATCCGGGAATCTTGAAGAAGAAATGAATTATTCTAATGGTAAACCACATGGTAAAGCGGCATATTTTTTTGAAAATGGGAAACCCAAAGACATTGGCTATTTTAAAAACGGAGTTGCTGATAGCATAAAAACGAGTTGGCATGAGAATGGAAATAAAAAAGAAGAAGGTTTTTATAAAAAAGGTTATAAAGACAGCTTGTGGTTAAGCTGGTATGAAAAAGGATCCAAATTTAAAGAAGAAAAACATTCAAGTGACACTGTTTATTTAAATGCATTTTGGAATGAAAAAGGCATACAAATGGTTGAAAATGGCAACGGCTTGTATGCTACTACTTTCAACAATGGAAATAAGAACGAAGAGACTGAATACAAAAAAGGATTAAAAAACGGAAAGAGCATTAAATGGTTTAGCAATGTTCAAAAAAAATCTGAAGGCAATTATACAAACAATTTAAAAGAAGGAAAATGGGAAGAATGGTATAGCAATGGTCAAAAAAAATCCGAATCAAATTATAACAATGAAAAGAAAGAGGGTTTATTCATCGAATGGTTTGAAAATGGAAAGAAATGGAAAGAAAACAATTATCAGAACGACTTATTTAATGGCCTTTCTTCTCAATGGTTTGAGAATTCTCAATTGAATTTCACAGGAAGTTATGATTACGGGCTTAAAAAAGGACCTTGGATTTGGTATTATAAAGACGGCAAAAAAGACATGGAGGGCGAGTTTAAAGATGACAAACAAAATGGAGATTGGGTTTTTTATTTTTATAAAGGTGGAAAAGAATATGAAGGAAAATTTGCTCAGGGTGTAAAAGATGGGCAATGGACCTATTATTACGCTGATCAAAAAACATGGAAGCAAGGAGATTATAAAAATGATTTGAAAAGCGGCACATGGACTTATTGGTTTGAAAATGGACAAAAAGTACAAGAGGGCAATTTTGTTGATGATAAGGAAAATGGTTTATGGACATCCTGGTATGAAAATGGTCAAAAAAGAGATGAAGGTTATTATAAGGATGGAAAAATGAGTGATTCTTGGAAAGGTTGGTTTAAGAATGGAAAAACTAACTACGAAGGAACATGTAAGGAAGATGTAAAAGATGGCAATTGGGTTTTTTATAATGCTCAGGGTAAGGTTACAGAAAAAGGATTATATACCAAAGGAGTTAAAGATAGTTTTTGGATATCAAATTACGACAATGGAACAACTGAGAGCGAAGGGAAATACAGCAATGGCAAACCTGATGGAATTTGGATTTACTATTTTGAAACAGGTCAGAAATTTCAACAACAGAGTTATAGCAATGGAGAATTGCATGGAAAGTGCATAAGTTATCACAGAGTACCAGGAGAGGTTATAAGAAGCAAATCGGATTACAAGAACGGCAAACCTACTGGTACTTGGCTTTTTTACGATAAAAAGGGATCAGTAATCAATAAATTAGAATACAAAAACGGGGTAAAAAAATAACTGAGATTTATTTTTTTACTTTTTTAAACACTTTCTTTTCATCGGAACCATTGAAGCTCAAGTAAATTGCAATACCAACCACAGCTACAACACCAATAATCATCAATACTGAACTTATATTTGTACTTCCTGAAACATCTTTTTTTACTTCTTTAAAGACGTTTTTCATAGTTTGATTTGCCTCGCCAGAAGCATTATCAGCAAAGGAAGACAACACAAGAAATAAAGAAAAGAAAGTTAACGAAAAAAAGTTTCTAAGATTTTCCATCATATTTAGTTTTAAGCATTTCATATCCAAAGATAGTTCATTTAATCGAAAGCAAACATATATTTATCGTAATGCTAATTTATTAACACAAACGCAGGTGTTTGTAAAAAGTTGCTTTTATACAATAATGTTTGCAGGTTTTGGTTTTATTATTACATTTGCAAATAATTAGCTGGTAAAAAAAGGAAGAGGGGACAGAAAGTCCCCTCTTTACTTTTAATAGATACTGGAAAAAGAATGATAACAAGAGAAAAAATAGTTCAATTAGTTGAGGAAAAATTAACAGGGTCGGAAAACTATTTAATAGATGTAAAGATTAACCCTGGAAACAAAATCATTATTGAAATTGATAATGACAAAGGGGTTTTTATTGAAGACTGCATTGTTGTTAGCAGATTTGTTGAGCAAAATCTTGACCGTGAGGAGGATGACTTTGAATTGCAGGTTTCTTCAGCTGGTTTAAATCAGCCATTTAAAATTTTAAGGCAGTATGTAAAGAATATTGGCAGAACAGTTGAAATTGTTACTTTGGATAACGAAAAAACAACTGGGAAACTAATTGCAGCAGATGAAAATGAAATTAAGCTTGAAACCGAAGTAAAGCTAAAGGATGAAAAGACGAAAAAGCGAAAAACAGTAAACAAAGTAATTAGTATAACATATAAGAACATAAAAGAAACCAAAGTAGTTATATCTTTTAAATAATAAAAAAAGAATGAATAATCTTGAATTAGTAGAATCATTTGCGGAATTTAAAGAAATAAAAAACATTGACCGCGTAACAATGATGGGCATATTGGAAGATGTATTTCGCAGTATGCTTATAAAAAAATATGGTACAGATGACAATTTTGACATAATTGTTAATCCTGAAAAAGGCGATCTTGAAATTTGGAGAAACAGGGAAATCGTTGATGATGAATTTGCAGAAGACAGTTTTGATTATGATGAAAACAGACATATAAGTTTAACTGAGGCAATTAAAATCGATAGTGATTTTGAAATTGGAGAGGATGTTTCAGAAGAAGTGAAATTATCTGATTTTGGAAGAAGGTCTGTTTTGGCGATCCGTCAGAATTTAATGTCTAGATTAATGGAGCTTGAAAAAGATTCCATTTATAAAAAATATAAAGATAAAGTAGGAGAAATTATTACTGGAGAGGTTTATCAGATATGGAAAAAAGAACTTCTGGTTTTAGATGACGAGGGCAATGAACTTATTTTACCTAAAACTGAGCAGATTCCTTCTGATTATTTTAAAAAGGGAGAAACTGTAAGAGCTGTAGTTTTAAGAGTTGAAATGAAAAACAACAACCCGGTAATTGTTTTATCAAGAACTTCTCCTAAATTCTTAGAAAAACTGTTTGAACTTGAAGTTCCTGAGGTATTTGATGGATTGATTACCATAAAGAACATCGTTCGTGAAGCAGGCGAAAGAGCCAAAGTGGCTGTTGAATCCTATGATGAACGAATTGATCCAGTTGGTGCTTGTGTAGGAATGAAAGGATCAAGAATACATGGAATTGTAAGGGAACTGAAAAACGAAAATATTGATGTAATCAATTTTACCAGCAATAATTCTTTGTATATTACACGTTCACTTAGCCCTGCAAAAGTAACATCTGTTAAAATAGATGAAGAAACAAAAAGGGCAGAAGTATATTTAAAACCCGATCAGGTTTCTCTTGCTATTGGCAAGGGAGGGCATAACATTAAATTGGCAAGCAAATTGACTGGATATGACATTGATGTTTACAGAGATACTGACGTAGATGCTGAGGATGTTGATTTAGATGAATTTGCAGATGAAATAGAAGCCTGGATAATTGATGAACTAAAAGCCGTAGGATGCGACACGGCCAGAAGCGTACTTGAGCTGAGCGTTGAAGACCTTGTAAAAAGAACTGATCTTGAAGAAGAAACAATTAAAGACGTGAAAAACATTTTACAGGCAGAATTTGAATAAAGATTATTTCTTTATTCAAAAACAATAAATAACTTTATACAACAAAACTATTTATTTCCGCAAATTGCGGAAAATTGGAGATTATAAAATATGACTGAAAGCGTTCAAACAAGAAGATTAAGTAAAGTAGCAAAAGAATTAAATATTGGTATTTCCACAATTGTTGACTTTTTGTCTGAAAAAGGGCATGAAGTTGATACAAATCCCAATACCAAAATCGATAACAAATTATACGATGTACTTTGTGATGCCTTTCAGTCTGAAAAATTTGATAAAGAAAAATCTCAACAAGTTAAATTAAACAAACTTAACAGAGAAACAATAAGCATTGATGATGAGGAAGAAAATGCAGAGCCAAAGGAAAACGATAAAGCTCAGGAAGAAGTAATCATTAAAAATGTACAACATGTAGAAAAGCCTGAGGAAAAAGCTCCTGAAGATATAAAGGCGAAGGAAAAACAGGCTGAGGAAAAAAAATCTGAGGAAAAAGAACCAGAAGAGAAAAAAACTAAAGAAATCCATCGATCCAAGATTGAAGAAAAACAAGTGAAGATTGTTGGAAAAATTGATTTGGAAGCCAATAAAAAGAAAAAGAAACAAGAGCCAGAAGCAAGTGAAAAAAAAGCAACCAAAGAAGAAGAAAAACCAAAATCAGTAAAAGAAGAAAAGGAAACTCCAAAAGAAGAAAAAACAGAGCCTGTAAAAACAGAAACTCCCGAAGAAAAAACGGTTCAAGCTTCTTTGGACGTAAATGCAGAAAAGCCTTCGGAAAAAGCCAAAGAAGAGGAATTATACAAGACAAAATTCACAAAGCTTGAAGGACCAACTATTTTAGGTAAGATTGTTCTTCCGGTTAAAGAGGAAAAGAAAAAGCCGGTTGCATCTTCTGCATCTTACGATAAAGAAAAAAACAAAAAGAAAAGAAAAAGAATTAAAAGGCCTGATGAGCCTCGTACTGGAACTACAACCCCAAGAACTCCCGGAGCTCCTGGATCTGGTTCAACCACTTCCCCTGGAACAGCAACAAGCCCTGGCGACAGGTTTAAAAAAGGGAAAAAACCTGCAACTGTTAAGGCCGAATTAACTGATTTAGAAATACAAAATCAAATTAAAGAAACCCTTGCCAGACTAAGTGGAAGCGGAAAATCAAAAGCCGCCAAGTATAGAAAGTTAAAAAGAGAAACTGTCTCTCAACAGCTACAGGCGGATCTTGAAAAACAAGAGGAAGACAAAAAAGTACTAAAAGTAACTGAGTTTGTTTCTGCAAATCAGCTTGCTAAAATGATGGATGTTTCGGTAACAGAAATTATTTCAACTTGTATGAGCCTTGGCTTATTTGTTTCTATAAACCAAAGATTAGATGCTGAAACCATTTCAATTGTTGCGGAAGAGTTTGGTTATTCAGTAGAATTTGTAACTGTACAATCTCTGGACACTATTGCCGAGGAAGAAGATACAGCTGAGGATTTAATCGAACGACCTCCAATTGTAACTGTTATGGGTCACGTTGACCATGGTAAAACATCTTTGCTGGATTACGTTAGAAAAGCAAATGTTATAGCAGGTGAAGCCGGTGGTATTACCCAGCATATTGGAGCTTATAATGTTATTCTAGATAATGAAAAAAGAATAACATTCTTAGATACTCCCGGTCACGAAGCCTTTACAGCCATG
>JALYPI010000190.1 GCA_030856445.1 Bacteroidota bacterium | reverse complement strand
GTATGGATGAGCCTACTACATTGCAAATTCCAATAATTGTTGCGCCCTTTGACTTTGCCAACTCAATAGCAGCAAGTGTATCAGCGGTTTCTCCTGATTGAGAAATAGCAATAATTACATCGTCTTCATTAATAATCGGATTTCTATAACGGAATTCCGAAGCATATTCTACTTCAACGGGAATTCTAGCCAGGTCTTCAATTAAATATTCTGCTACAAGTCCTGCATGCCATGAAGTACCACAAGCAACAATAATAATCCTTTTAGCATTGACCATTTTTTTCTCATAGTCTGCAATTCCGCCAAGAGCTACTATTCCTTTTTCCAGGTGTAATCTTCCTCTCATGCTATCAAGAATAGAACGAGGCTGTTCATATATTTCTTTAAGCATAAAGTGCTCATATCCACCCTTTTCTATTGCCTCCAGCTTCAATTCAAGCTCTTGGATATAGGGAGTTTTAATCTGATTTTTAATATTTACTATTCTTAAATCAGCGCCTCTTTGGATAATTGCAATTTCCTCGTCCTCAAGATAAACGACATTTTTTGTGTGTTCAACAATTGGAGTTGCATCTGAGGCAAGGAAATATTCATTTGAACCTATTCCAATTACCAATGGGCTACCCTTTTTTGCAGCAATCAATTGGTTTGGATTATCCTTGGCAAGAAGCACAATGGCATAAGCGCCAATAACTTCATTTAAGGCAATTCTGACTGCTTCAAACAAATCAACTTTTTCATTGAATTGTATATCTTCAATTAAATGAATAAGCACTTCGGTATCAGTATCACTTGAGAAATGATGACCTCGTTTTATCATTTCCTTTTTTAAGGAAGAATAATTTTCTATGATACCATTATGTATCATAACCAGGTTTTTTGATTCAGAATGATGAGGATGTGCATTTACATCATTAGGGGGACCATGTGTGGCCCATCTTGTATGGCCAATACCAATTGTCCCCTTAGTGCTTTGATCCCCTATATGAGCTTCAAGATCTGAAACTTTCCCTTTACATTTATAAACTAAAAGATCACTGTCAATTAAAGCCACACCGGCACTGTCGTAACCTCTATATTCCAGGCGTTGCAAACCTTTTATAAGTATAGGGTATGCTTGTTTATCTCCAATATATGCTACAATACCACACATAATTTTATAGTTTGGTGTAAATAATTTGCAATCTCATTTTATTTTCATCCGCTGCATTTCCTAAAAGTACAGCACGATTGGCATTTGCTGCAGCACCCGATGGAAGCAAAAGTAAACTATAATTTGGCGTTCCTCTTAAGGTAAACAACAAATGTCGGCTAATATTAAACCGGTATTCTTTTGTTGTTGCATTAAAAGTTCCACCGTAATGAGTACTTCCTTCTAAAAAATCAGGTATTTCTAAAAGTCTTCCAAGAGAGTCAACAGCAACAATCCTTAATCTCTCAGGGGGAGTATAAATCCCATAATCTCCCTTTACCGGAACTATCAAAACGGCATTATTTATAACTATTGTGTTATCATCCAATATTGTTGCAAGATCAGGCAAAACAACCTTTGTTCTTACCCCTCCCATTGATTGAACATAAACGTTTTTTTGATTCTCTAATGGATCTACAAGGGCTGCTGCTACTTCAGTTCCTGTATAATCCAATTCAAATTTATTTATCCTTGATGAATTCTCATTAATTACAAAGTCAAAAGAAAGAGTATCAGTAGCAGTTCTATAATACATAGTCATTTTTGAAACCGCAGAAAGCAGATCGAAAGATATGATGCCTCCATTCCCAGGAACCAAATCAGGTTTAACATAAAAACCTTTAAAGAAATTCACAAAACTTGTATTATTAACAAATTTAGATGAATCTGCATCAAGAAATCTTTGTCCCAGAGCATTATCCAATTTAATACTAAGATGAGATGACCTGGGATTTGGAATAAAATTTTGAATTATTCCAATTTCATTAGGAGAAAAAGCAATATTAGAATTTGAATAATATTGATTTCCTATAGCAACATCTTGGGTGATTTCATATACTCTGAAAGTTTGCGGAGTAGTGGTATCTCCATAAAAACTTTGGTATTTTAAATTCAAAACAATGGAATCAACAATTGCAGAAGCGTCAAATTTAACATTACTGGTCAGTAATCTTACCTGGCTATAAAAGGAAGCATTGGCTTTCCCAAATATGGGGTCATTTAAATTGCCTGCCAGATTATAAATAGTTTGATCCGTTCTGATTGAATCGCCTTTCACTGTGGTTGTTTTAACATCCTGAACAGTAAACAAAGCATCCACTCTGTCCTCAGGAGGCTGAACTCCCAAACCAATAATATTCTCAGGCTTTCTACAAGAAACCTGCAGAACAAAAGATGTTAAAAAAAAGACAGCGGGCAAATAAGCCCGCAAATCTTTTGAAAAACAATCTAGAAAATTAATTTTATTACTCTTCTGCAAGGGCAGGAACCATTTCCAAAACTTCATCATAAAATGTTGAGTAAGCATCAATATAAGAATCAGCTGGCTGATAGCTCAGCATTGGTTTATTTGTTTCCTTTATATATTGCTCTATATCTTTATTAATTTTTTCAGAACCTATAATAACAGCATCAGCCATAGCAATTGCTGATTTATTTACATTAACAAAATTGGGTTTTTTCAACACTTCAACATCTTGGTCACTTACACCCTCAATTTTTAACTTTTTGGAATAATCTAAACTCAAAGACCCCTCAAATTCATTATCATAAACTGAATAAACTATCTTGCAATTTGCAAAAATCGGATCTTCCTTAAATGCCTTTTTTAAATAAAGTGGCACAAGTGAGGTCAACCAACCGTGGCAATGAACAATATCCGGAGCCCATCCTAATTTCTTAACGGTCTCCAATACTCCTCTACAAAAGAAAATTGCCCTCTCGTCATTATCAGTGAAGAAAACCTCCTTTTTATCATGAAGCATAGTCTTACGATTAAAGTATTCTTCATTGTCAATAAAATAAACCTGCATTCGTGCAGCTTGAATTGAAGCAACCTTAATAATTAAAGGGTGATCTGATTCGTCAATTATAAGATTCATTCCAGAAAGTCTAATTACTTCATGGAGTTGATTTCTTCTTTCATTGATACAACCGTATTTTGGCATGAAAACCCTGATTTCTTTTCCTCTTTCCTGGATTCCCTGGGGTAACTTTCGACTGAGTAACGAGATTGGAGTTTCTTCTAAATAAGGAGTGATTTCTTGCGAGATAAAAAGAACTTTAGGTTTTTTCATATTTAGAAATTTGATTAAGCACTGCAAAAGTACAACTTTTTTTGCTCATTTTCAAGTTTTAATATTAGCTTTGGCGGTTTTTCAAAATTCTTATCGGAAAATACACAATAAAAAACGTTTATTTTCTTTTACAATCAAGCTTAAACAGACCGTTTCGAATGCAGGTTATTGAAAAAACAACAGCATTAAACAAAATTCTTGAAGATTTTCATGCGAAAAATCTTAAAATTGGTTTTGTGCCAACAATGGGAGCCCTTCATAATGGACATATCTCTTTAATTGAAAAAGCCCTTGATGATAACGATCTTGTAGTTTGTAGCATATTCGTAAATCCAAAACAATTTAATGACAAGGATGATTTAATAAATTATCCCAGAACTCTTTCGGATGACATAAAACTGCTTAAAAAAACAGGATGCCATATACTTTTTGCTCCTCCTGTTGAAGAAGTGTATCCAACGGAATTCGTTAAGAAAGAAAAAGTAATTTATGATTTTGGCCAACTGGACAAAGTAATGGAAGGGTTTTACCGGCCAGGGCATTTTCAAGGTGTTGCAACTGTAGTTCATCGTTTATTTGAAATAGTAAAACCTCATCAGGCCTACTTTGGAAATAAGGACTATCAGCAGGTTGCAGTAATTCGTCATTTAGTTTCAAGCTTGAATATTGCAGTGAAAATTATCAGTTGTGATACTAAAAGAGAACATGATGGGGTTGCAATGAGTTCAAGGAATAAAAATTTAACACCTAAGGGGCGTCAAATGGCTGCTCATATTCCAAGGATACTTAATCTTGCCAAAGAAAAAACAGACTCTCTTAGTGTTGAAGAGTTAAAGCAATGGGTTGATAATGAAATAGAAAAAACAAATTTTCTAAAGCTTGATTATTTTGAAATATCAGACGCTCAAAGCCTTAATCCTTTAAAAAAATGGAACACCAAGGGCAATAATATAGGATGTATTGCCGTATTTGCCAAAAAGGTGCGATTAATTGATAATATAATCTTATAATTTTATTAATTTTGCAGGAATTATGCAAATTCAAGTTTTAAAATCAAAAATTCATCACGTTAAAGTTGTTCAGGCTGACCTAAATTATATTGGTAGCATTACAATTGATGAAGATTTAATGGATGCCGCCAACATTATTGAAGGCGAGAAGGTTCATATAGTAAATCTAAATAACGGTGAACGCCTTGAAACCTATGTTATAAAGGCTCCCCGAAATTCAGGAATGGTTTGTTTAAACGGACCAGCTGCGCGCAAGGTAGCCGTAGGAGATATCGTGATTGTTATTTCTTATGCTTTAATGGATTTTGAGGAAGCTAAAAAATTTAAGCCAACTATTATTTTTCCAGATAGCGACAAAAACAGGTTAATTAACTGAGCGGTTTGAAAAAAATAGCAATCAGTATTTTAAAATTTTCTCTCCCCTTAGCTTTTGGATTTTTCCTTATATGGTATATATACAAGGACCTTTCTGTTCAAGACAAGGAACATATAATTGATTCCTTTAAGAGTGCGAATTACCTTTGGATATTATTATCCATATTCCTTGGAATAATCAGTCATATAAGCCGAGCAGTAAGATGGTGCATTTTACTAAGGCCTATGGGATATAACCCAAGTAATTTCAATAGCTTTTTTGCTGTAATGGTTGGTTATTTAGCAAATATGGCCTTTCCCAGACTTGGAGAAATATCTAGATGTGCGGTGATGACTAAATATGAAAAAATTCCATTTGAAAAAGCATTTGGAACTGTTATGGCAGAAAGAGTAGTAGATC
Source organism: Bacteroidota bacterium (assembly GCA_030856445.1). GTDB lineage: Bacteria > Bacteroidota > Bacteroidia > JACCXN01 > JACCXN01 > JACCXN01. The sequence continues at coordinate 95,578 of JALYPI010000190.1, read as the reverse complement.
TTATTTTCCTTTTATCATTAACTGTCTTTGCTATTGTTTCACAACTTGATTTAGTAGGTTTGTTTTTAAAGGAGGAGATATTAACACCTCTTATTAATAAATTTTCAGGGAATCAAAGTGATAAAGTTATTTATCTTGGAGTAATAATGCTAGTTGTAATGGGTCTTGTATATTTTCTAAAAAAACGGATAAATAAAATTTATTCCAAATTAAGGATTCTTATCTTAGGCTTTGGTGAAGGGTTTAAAACAATTCTTAAAATTCAAAATAAAGGTTTATTTTTTTTACATTCAGTATTTATTTGGGTTGTTTATTTTTTTATGCTCTATGTTTGCTTTTTCGCTTTGCCCCAAACAAGCCAAGTAAGTCTTGGTGGAGTGTTAGCCTGTTTTGTTTTTGGAAGCTTTGGAATAATTGCTGTCCAAGGAGGCATTGGTGCATATCCTGCCATATTAACAAAAACACTTATCCTTTATGGCGTTTCTGCCCCATTTGGCTTTGCACTTGGCTGGATAGCATGGACAGCTCAAACCACAATGATTTTAATTGTAGGAGTAATTTCTATTGTTTTATTACCTATTTTAAATAAAAAATATTCAAAAGATGAAGAAATCAGCAATATTAAGGTCGAAAATATTTCAGCGTGAACAACTGTTAAAACAAATTAATACCTGGAGGTTTCTTAACAGGTCAATTGTTTTTACTAATGGTTGTTTTGACATTCTCCATCAAGGACATATTGATTATCTGATGAAGGCAGCTGATCTGGGAACTAAACTTATTGTTGGTATAAATACCGATGATTCTATAAAAAGACTGAACAAAGGTAAAAATCGCCCTATTCAAGATGAAGAATCAAGAGCACTTATATTGGCCTCGCTATTTTTTGTTGATGCAGTTATTCTATTTGATGAAGATACTCCTTATGAATTAATAAAAGCAATAGAACCTGAGGTTTTAGTAAAGGGCGGTGATTATACAATTGAAACAGTTGTTGGAAATGAGTTAGTAAAATCAACAGGTGGAGAAACTGTTATTATTGATCTTTTGGAAGGATTTTCTACCTCAGCCATAGAAAAGAAAATTTTAGGCTAATTGTTTAAAATTAAAAAAACCTTTTGTTTCCTCTTAAAAATTAATTTAAAAAGTGCAATTGGCAATTTGCTGATTGATTCAAAACCCCATGTCAGGAATGAAAGTAAAAACATCCTTTTTTTGCCAGAATTGCGGTGTGCAATCACCAAAATGGCAAGGCAAATGTCCTTCCTGCAATGAGTGGAATACCTATGTAGAGGAGGTTGTAACAAAAAAAGAACCTGGTCAAATAAATGGGTTGTCCAATAAAAGAGTTGCGAAACCAATACTTGTCAATGATGTAAGCATTGCTAAGGAGCATAGAATCCCAGTATATGATAAAGAATTAAGCAGGGTTTTAGGAGGGGGAATTGTTCCGGGTTCATTAATTCTATTTGGAGGAGAGCCTGGAATTGGAAAGTCTACCCTTATGCTGCAATTAGCATTAAACATGCAGGATTATAAAGTACTTTATATTTCTGGAGAAGAAAGCGAACAACAAATAAGAATGAGGGCAGAGAGAATAGGCATTAAAAATGAAAAATGTTATATTCTTACTGAAACTTCCATTCAACATATTTTTAAGCAAATTGAAACACTGCAACCGGATCTGATAATAGTAGATTCTATTCAAACAGTTCACACAGCAGTTATTGAATCCTCTCCCGGGAGTGTTTCACAAGTAAGGGAATCAACATCAGAATTGCTTAGATACGCCAAAGAATCAAATACGCCTATTTTTTTAATCGGCCATATCACTAAAGATGGACAACTTGCAGGACCTAAAGTGCTAGAGCATATGGTTGATACAGTATTGCAATTTGAAGGAGACCGTCATCATATTTATCGTTTGTTAAGGACAATCAAAAATCGATTTGGTTCCACTAACGAGCTGGGAATATATGAAATGCAGGGTGCAGGTCTTAAAGAAGTGAATAACCCTTCAGAAATATTAATTACAAATAGGGAAGAACAGGTAAGCGGGGTAACAATTGCAGTTACTATTGAGGGAATGCGACCAATGATGATTGAAACCCAGGCTCTGGTTAGCTCAGCTGCTTATGGAACTCCTCAACGCAGCTCTACAGGGTTTGACTTAAGAAGACTAAGCATGCTCCTTGCTGTTTTAGAGAAAAGATGTGGTTTTAGATTAGGGGCTAAAGATGTTTTTTTAAATATAGCAGGAGGTTTAAAGGTTGAGGACCCGGGACTTGATTTGGCTCTGGTTTGCGCTGTACTTTCCTCTAATGAAGACATTCCAATTTCTCCCAAATATTGTTTTTCTGGTGAGATAGGCCTTTCGGGGGAAATAAGACCTGTAAACCGAATAGACCAAAGGATTTCTGAAGCAGAAAAACTTGGTTTGGAAAGGATTTTCATATCCAAATACAATAAAAAAGGAATAGACAAAAAACACCAGATAGAAATTACTTTTGTAAGTAAAATCGAAGAAGTGTTTACTCATTTATTTGGCTGATTTACTCCTCAGAGTAAATCTTTTTCTATCAATTCAACTCCCCGGGTGTTTTCTCATATAATTATCCAAAGAATAAGCACCTGATCCATAAATCAGAAAAGCAACGTTTGCAAGTAACATTGCCAGGGCCACAAAAAAGTTTGCATATTCGGAAAAAACGCCCATTTCTGGGACATTAGAAAAAATTACTGCCAATAACAAAATAGGCAGGGTAAGTAAAAGTGGGACTCTTGTAATTAGACCCAGTGCTATAACAATGCCTCCAGCAAAATGTGTTAATACTATGTAGTGTATAATGGCAATTCCAAGAAAATTATGGGTTTCGCCTCCTATAACCAGAGCTGTGTTTTGTGGAGAAACCACGGTTTGAATACCTGTTACAATTAACATTAGTCCCAAAGCAACTCTAAATAAATCTATCCAGATGGGATGATGCTTATCACCCCAGGCTGATATTTCTTCAAATGTGTTCATAATAAATAAGGTTTTTATTATATAAACCAACAAATAATGTGCTACAATTAGCGCTATTTACTATGAATAGGCAGAAAGCAAAAAATCGGCTTGGAAAATTAATTCCAAGCCGACTTTTAATACTTCTGTTAAAAATTTTAAGCTTCTTCCTCCTCGTGGTTTACCCCTCCTTTTCCATGTACATGCCCATGGCTTAATTCTTCTTCGCTTGCTGGCCTTACTTCCAGTACTTCTCCAACAAAATGAAGGTCTTTTTCGGCAAGAGGATGATTAAAATCCATAGTTACCTGCTTCTCGCTTATATCCTGCACCATTCCATTTAATCTATTCCCCTCGCTATCAACCATAGGAAGATAATTCCCAACTCTCACCATTTCATTATCCATTTCTCCTTCGGCATTTAAAAATGCTTCAATAGGTATTTGTGCAACATTTTCTTTTTCACGCATTCCATATCCACTTTCTGCTGCAATGGTAAAATCAAACTTTTCACCAGGCTTAAGGCCTTTAAGATTGCCTTCAAAAGCCTCAAGTAGCCCCCCAGCTCCATATAGAAATACAAAAGGGTTGTTTTCTTCTGTTTTCTCAATCAATGTTTCTGCGTCATCTTCCTTTACTAACAATTCGTAAGAAACAGAAACTACTTTTTTGTCTTCTACTACCATAAATATAATTTTTGAGTTAATATTATGTGTAAAGATAAGAATTCTGATTTATTTAAAAAAACTTTCAAAACCTGTAACTTTTGATTAATTTTATTGCTTATCTTATCCTAATATAAACAAAATATTAAACCTCTCAAAATGCCCGAATATCCTGGAATTATATCTTCAAAATTACCAAAAGCAGGAATGAGTATTTTCTCTATTATGTCTAAGCTTGCAGAGGAACATAATGCCATTAATCTTTCACAGGGATTTCCAAATTTTGATTGTTCACAAGAATTGCTTTCTCTTGTGAATAAATATCTTCAAAAAGGATTGAATCAATATGCTCCCATGCCAGGAATTATGCCTTTAAGAGAAGCAATTGCAAAAAAAACCGAAGAATTATATAGTGCAGTCTATGATCCTGAAAAGGAAATAACTATTACCTCAGGTGCTACACAGGCAATTTTTACAGCAATTACTGCAACTATTAAGGATAATGATGAAGTAATTGTATTTGGACCGGCATATGATTGTTATCAATCTGCTATTGAATTAAACGGAGGAAGGCCGGTATATGTCACACTAAAAGCTCCTGACTTTAGCATTAACTGGGATGCTGTTAAAAAAGTGATTAACCACCGTACCAAGATGATTATAATTAATTCCCCACACAATCCTACAGGTAGCGTTTTAACCGAAAAAGACATGCAGTGTCTTGAAAAATTAGTAAAAAATACAAATATCATAATCTTAAGTGACGAGGTTTATGAGCATATTATTTTTGATGGAAAAAAACACATAAGCGTATGTAAATATCCTGCTTTGGCAGAACGAAGTTTTATTGTATCCTCATTTGGCAAAACATTTCATACAACTGGATGGAAGATGGGCTATTGCCTTGCTCCTGCAAATCTTATGGCAGAGTTCAGGAAATCTCACCAGTACATTGTTTTTAGTTGTAATACTCCGTTTCAGTATGCTTTAACAGAATACCTTAATAAAAAAGAGGCCTATTTAGAACTAGCCCAGTTTTATCAGAAAAAAAGAGATTATTTTAATGGTTTAATTAAAGATTCCCGATTTACAATCATTCCTGCATCGGGAACTTATTTTCAGCTTTTAGACTATAAAAAAATAACAGACAAAAAAGATACTGATTTTGCCATCTCATTAACCAAGGATTATGGCATTGCTTCTGTTCCTGTTTCTGTTTTTTATGGAACACCTGTTGATAATAAAGTTTTAAGATTTTGTTTTGCAAAAGACGATGAAACACTTGAAAAAGCAGCAGAAATTTTATGTAAAATATAACTTATGCGCGAAGACTTAAAAATAAACTTGATTCAAACAGATTTACATTGGGAAGATCCTGAAAAAAATCTTTTAATGTTCTCTGAACTTATCTCCGAAAACAAAGCAGAATCAGATTTGATTATTCTTCCCGAAATGTTTAATACTGGCTTTACCACGAACTCAGCTCTTTTTGCTGAAGAAGTGAATGGAATTACCATTAGTTGGATGAGGCAAACCGCCAAAGAACAGAACTGCGTTATCACCGGAAGCTTGGTTATCACGGAAAATGAGAATTTTTATAACCGTTTAATCTGGATGAAACCTGATGGAAACTTTCATCATTACGATAAAAGGCATTTATTTAGAATGTCAGGAGAGCACAAGCATTTTACTGCTGGAACAGATAAAATCATAGTTGAGTTAAAAGGATGGAAAATTTGCCCTTTAATTTGTTATGACCTTAGATTCCCTGTTTGGAGCCGTAATCAAAATAATGATTATGATATACTCATATATATTGCAAATTGGCCTGAAAAAAGAAGTTATGTATGGAAATCCCTTCTTGTGTCCAGAAGTATAGAAAACTTAAGCTATGTTATTGGTGTAAACAGGGTTGGAATTGATGGAAACGATATAAGCTATGCAGGCGATTCAGCAATTATTGATGCTAAAGGAAATTATGTTGCCGTAACAATACAATACAAAACTGAAATTCTCAGTTTTGATTTATCTTTTGATGAATTGAAAGAATTTCGGAACTCATTTCCCGCACATCTTGATGCTGATGATTTTGAAATAAAAATATAATTATTCTCCTCCTTTTTCAGCAGGCTATTCTTTTAATCTTTTATTATCTACTTCCCCTTCAACAAGCCATTCCAGCTCCATATCCCAATTAGGCCTTACGGTAACACCTGAAGAATAATAAACCACTTTTTCAGGCTGCTTCTTTTTCAGGTAATTTCCAGTATCCCATTTCTCATTATTATTCTCATCGTAAGTAATCTTTAAATTATATGACCCAGGGTTAAGATAAGTAAACTCAACAGTTTCATCCTGGTTGATCACCATTTTTCTTACCATATTTTTATCCTTACTCAATTCAATTATGAATTGATGTTGTTTTTCAGGAACGGTTATGGAAAGCAGAATTGATCCGTATGATTCCGCGGAATTCACTTTAAAGGAATTGGTAATTGTATCATTGCCAAGATTAAAAATATCAACAAATGCTCCAGGGGGAATAAATAAATTATAGGAAGAATCTTCCACCCAAGGATAAATCAACTCAAAGGTTCTGGAAATATCGTCCACAATTTTGGTTTTAAAGCTAAGGGTATCAACACCACTTGAGAGCACAACATTGGAAAAATCATAATCAGCAACAGGGTGAGAAAACTCAAAAATTAAATTCTTGTTATAATCAAGAAGATTAGTTGTTGTGGCATTAAATGATGCATCTAATGTTAATGGGCTTGGTTTAACCACCCTGCTTCTTTTTAAATCTTTATTTACTAATTCTTTTTTTCCAATGGCTATTTCAAAAGTGTCGTTGATATTTTTATAATCATTTAAAATTAATGTTAGTGAATCCATACCTTCTATATCTGTTAACCAATAAGAAACAGTATCTCTGTTTGCGGATGATTCCTTTAAAAACCAAGCTTTTTTAAAATCATGGCTGCTTGGAGTAACTAATAAACTGTCAACGGGCTGATTAAATACAAAAGTAAACTTCCCATAACGTTCGGCATAAGCCTTTTTTACATATTGTTTCTCTTGTGCTTCTTCAAACAAATTTAGATTAACAACTGCATTAGATGTATCTATTTGCATTAAACTATCAGAAAACGCAATTAGCTCCCCTGGCTGATCAAATAAAAGATTGTTGTTTAAGTCTTTCAATGCAAAAATTATATAATTCCCCTTTTTTATGTTATTGATTGCAAAACTTCCGTCCTCTTTTGTTCTGCCAAGATAAAGTGGCTGATTTTTATATGGAATGGAATCCCTGTAAGAAGGCGCAAAATCATTATCGTAATAAACAGAATCCTTTACATTTGCATATAACATAACTGCAATATCCTTCTCAGGTTTTGCATCTGCGGCATTTTTTATAAAGCCGGAAACTCTAAGGGAGTCTAAAAAATTACCGGTAGAAAATACAAACAAATTAGAATCCAGGATATTTCCCTCATTTAAGTCTACTATAGATTTTCCTAAATTAAATGTATAAGTTGTGCTATCCAGCAAATCTTCATTAAACTGAAAAATTACAGCTTTCCCTTTTTGCTTAATAATAGGTTTTTTTGAAAGCGGAGGAGATATAATTAACTGACTATTCAAATCTTTGACCTGAACAAATTCATCAAAAACAAGGGTTAAGGAATTCCCTTTAAATTCAGTAGAAAAATTTTCAGGTATACTTTTAACAATCTTAGGTGGAGTTGTGTCTTTTGCTCCCCCAGAAGGAGAGCCAACCTGGGCACACGATATCAATAAAAGCAAAACAAACACAATTAGGCAATGCCCTGAAATAAGTTTGAATTTTAGCTGGAATATCATTGGCATCAAACGTATAAATATTATTGTTGTTGCTGTTGAATATTAGTAAATTTCTCTACTATTTCTACTACTTGTTGAAGATAGGTTTTATCCGTATTATCAAAATCTGCTAACTGATCACTATCAACATCCAGCACCATGATCACTTTGCCTCTTGAATCAAATATTGGCAAAACAATTTCGGACTTTGAAGCAGCACTGCAAGCAATATGTCCTGGGAATTTTTCCACATCCTCTACAATGATGATTTGACCATCCTCCCAGGATTTCCCACATACTCCTTTTCCCTTTTTAATTCTTGTACAAGCCACTGGCCCTTGGAAAGGCCCAAGAACTAATTCTTCATTTTTAACTAAATAAAATCCTACCCAAAAAAAATTCATTCCGTATTTTAACCCGGAAGCAATGTTAGCCAGATTGGCAATTAAATCCCTTTCCCCCTCTATTAAAGCTTTTAGCTGAACAATTAAAAGTTCATACTTTTCTTTTTTAGTTAAATTTACAGGTATGGATAAATTCTCTGCCATTTTTTATTAACTGCTAAAACACTTTAGATTATTCTGATTTTTGGCAAAGATGGCAATTTTTTTTAAAGTCTGAATACTATGCTTTCTTCTGATTCAAACTGTTAATTCCAAAGGTGAATTACAAAGTGTTCTTTTGCACTACAACTCCTTGCCCATTACCTGCAAATGATAATGAATAGTTGGATCAGGATTATAAGTTGGCATGTTAGAATGAAAGTCTGCGGGTATTTTGGCTATCAGCATATTACTGCTTTTAATTGTAGAATCCCTTTTGTTCGATTCAACCTTTTTAATTAAAGACTTTACAGTTTCTGAAAGGGTTTGTTTTTCATTTTCCTGAAGTGAATAATTATTTTCTTGAGAAACAGATTGTGAATATGCAGCATTGTGTAAAAACACTATTGAAATTATTAATATTAAGAGGTACTTCATTATCAACTGATTTTATAATTTAAACTATAGGCAAGAATATCCTGCAACTAACAACAATTAATAACTTTAGTATTGCTTTAATATTTTACATTCTCCTTGGAGAGACTTGCTTTGGCTAATTTCCTTGAATCCTATTCAACAAAAAATCTAATTTGTTTATAGTTGCAAATTGCTGTACAAAGCCCTTGTTTTAAACTATTTTTTCATCCTTTAAAAAAGGATTCAAGAAAAGATTGAGTATAACCATGAAAGCAAAAGAGTTAAAAACTTGCTTAGCTTTGATTCAAATGCGAAAAGCTATATTATTTTATGTAATTTCGCGTTCCATTTTATTTGATTCATGAAGAACATAAGGAATTTCTGTATTATAGCTCATATTGACCACGGGAAAAGCACCCTTGCAGATAGACTTTTAGAATATACCAAAACTATTTCCTCCAGAGATATGCAAGCCCAGGTGCTTGATGATATGGACCTGGAAAAAGAAAGAGGCATTACCATTAAAAGCCATGCTATACAAATGGAGTATGAGCATAAAGGCGAAAAATACGTTTTAAACCTTATTGACACCCCCGGGCACGTTGATTTTTCTTATGAAGTTTCTCGTTCTATTGCTGCCTGTGAAGGGGCATTACTAATTGTAGATGCTGCCCAGGGAATTCAAGCCCAAACTATATCAAATTTATATCTGGCCTTAGAAAATGATCTGGAAATAATTCCAGTACTGAATAAAATTGACCTTCCCAGTGCAAACCCTGAGGAAGTAAAAGATCAAATTATAGATCTTATTGGTTGCGACAGGGATTCTATCCTTGCTGCCAGTGGAAAAACAGGTGAAGGAGTAATGGATATTATCGCAGCCATTATTGATCGTGTTCCTGCACCAATTGGAAATCCTGAAGAGCCTTTACAAGCGCTTATTTTCGATTCTGTGTTTAACTCTTTTCGTGGCATTATTGCTTATTATAAAGTGAAGAATGGTGTAATAAAAAAAGGAGACAAGGTGAAATTTGTAAATACCGGCCAGACTTATTTTGCTGAAGAAGTTGGTGTTTTAAAACTTAAACCAGAACCCCGAGCTGAAGTTAGAACCGGAGATGTAGGTTATATTATATCAGGAATAAAAGAGGCAGGAGATGTAAAAGTTGGAGATACCATAACTAAGATAGACAGACCTTGCAAGGAAGCCATACAGGGCTTTGAAGATGTAAAACCAATGGTATTTGCAGGAATATACCCTGTTGATACAGAAGATTATGAAGAATTAAGGTATTCAATGGATAAGTTAAGGCTGAATGATGCCTCACTTACTTATGAGCCTGAATCTTCAGCAGCTCTTGGTTTTGGTTTTCGTTGCGGTTTTCTTGGAATGCTCCACATGGAAATTATCCAGGAAAGGCTTGAGCGGGAATTCAATATGACAGTTATTACTACTGTTCCTAACGTTTCTTATTTCGCCTACACAACAAAGGGTGAAGAACTCGTAGTAAACAATCCTTCTGACCTACCTGATCCCGGAAGGTTGGATTATGTAAAAGAACCTTTTATTCACGCCAGTATTATCACCAAATCAGATTATGTGGGCGCTGTAATGTCATTATGTATTGATAAAAGAGGAATTGTAAAAAACCAGGTTTATTTAACAACGGACAGGGTTGAACTTACTTTTGATATGCCTTTGGCTGAAATTGTATTTGATTTTTATGATCGTTTAAAAAGTATTTCCAGAGGATATGCATCCTTTGATTATCATCCAACAGAATACAAACAATCAAGCCTTGTAAAACTTGATATACTTCTTAATGGAGAACAGGTAGATGCACTTTCAGCACTTATACATAAGAGTAAAGCTTTTGAGTTCGGAAAAAAGATCTGTGAAAAGTTAAAAGAACTTATTCCCCGTCAACAATTTGAAATTATTATTCAAGCTGGTATTGGTGCTAAGATTATTGCAAGAGAAACAGTAAAGGCTATGCGTAAAGATGTAACAGCAAAATGTTACGGTGGTGATATTTCCAGAAAGAGAAAATTACTTGAAAAGCAAAAAGCAGGTAAAAAACGCATGCGCCAGGTAGGAAATGTGGAGATTCCACAATCTGCGTTTATGGCAGTTTTAAAATTAGATTGATAAAATCTTTTAATGAAAAAGATTAATTCACTGCTACTTCTACCTTAATTCTATCTCCTACTTTAATGTTTTTGGCATTAGAGATGTTATTTATTTTAAGAATATCATCTGCAGACACTCCATCATATTTGTTGGCTATATCCCAAATAGTATCTCCTGATTGAACAGTGTAATAAATGATTTTTGTGGAATCATCATTATTTGTTTTTTCTTCAGCTACAGGCGGATTTGGTTTAACCGGTGTTGATTTAGCTGTAGGCTTTGCTCCATTGGTATAAATAGTTAATTTTTGACCTGCACGAATTGAGTTACTTCTTAAATTATTCCAATCACGAATATTAGAAACAGAACAACTGTATTTATTTGCAATAACAGAGAGGCTTTCTCCACTTCTAACAGTATGGGTTTTCTTTGCCTCCTCTTTGACAAAAGCAAGTTCAGGCATTTTATCCTGTTTTTTAGCAACCTCTGTGTACAAAGCCGATTCATTAAGAATAAAGGAAGCTATCATAGGCTTTGAAAGGCACAAAGTATTAAATTCCCCATCAGAACAAGGAATAATATTTTTCTTATATACCGGGTTAAGAAATTGAATTTCATCAAGTGGCATCCCCAATAAAATAGCGATCTGTTCAAAGCTCAGTGGTTTTTGAATTTTAACTGTGTCAACCTCTAAGTGGTGAATTACAGAGCCTGTTGGAAAAAGGTTATGTTCCTGGGTATAATTCATTACATAATTAACGGCAATAAATGCAGGAACATAGCTCCTGGTTTCACTAGGAAGAAATGGCCTTAATTCCCAGTAATTTCTTTTACCACCAGAGCGTCTTATTGCTTTATTTACAGTTCCAGGACCAGAATTATATGCAGCCAAAACAAGCTGCCAATCTCCATACATTTTATATAAGTACTCAAAATACTGGCATGCAGCTTCTGTTGCTTTATAAGGATCACTTCTCTCATCTACATAGGAGTTTACCTGAAGGCCAAACATCTTTCCGGTTCCATACATAAATTGCCACAACCCCATAGCCCCTGCTCTTGATTTTGCATGGGCATTAAGTGCAGACTCTATAACAGCAACATACTTAAGTTCAAGAGGAAGATCATACTTATTAAGCTTTTCTTCAAACATAGGGAAATAAAGCTCTGATAAACTTAACATTCTTCCTACCTGTGTACGTTTTCTTTTACTGTACAAATCTATGTAGGCTTTAACTGCATCATTATAATCAAGTTGAAAAGGAGACATTGCATTTAATCGGGCAACTCGTTCTGCATAGATCTCATGAGAATAAAATGGGATAGAATCTTCAGCAAAACCATAAGGGTTAGTTAATTTCTTATCGCTTTCCTTTTTGATAAATTTAAAAATCCTAACATTATCAAGGCTGTCAAGCTTGGCAGCAAAGGGATCATCTGGAGCAAGTGTGAATGATTCCTGCTTTTTAAAAGAATCTATTTGAGATGTTTCTTGAGCATATGACAAAAAAGAAAAGAAAAAAAGAATTAAAAAAACGGAACAGGAGCTAAGTAGATTTTTCATTTTCGAAGGAGATTTATTACCGGTTTTTTCAATGATTTACTTTAAAACCCAATAAAGACAAGGGCTTTAAGAGCTTTTACAAATATACTAATATTTTTTTTGGAACTATTCTTTTTAAGTTAACTATTAATTTTCAGAAAAATTTTCCATTAGGTTTTTAGAAAACGAAAGTAATTTTTCTTCTTCAAAACTATCAGCCATTAGCTGAACTCCAAAAGGCATTTTGGATGAGTGTTTACCAAGAGGTAAAGAAATAGCAGGCAGCCCTGCTAAATTAGCCTGAACTGTGAAAATATCTTCAAGATACATAGTAATGGGATCTTTAGATTTTTGACCAAATTTAAAAGCAGTTCCAGGGGTGGATGGGGTTAAAATAAAATCGTATTCAGATAAAATTTCCTTTGTTTTATTTTTGATAAGCATTCTTGCTTTTTGAGCTTTAGAATAATATGCATCATAATAACCTGCACTTAAAACAAATGTTCCCAGCATTATTCTTGTTTTTACTTCTTTTCCAAAACCTTCAGATCTTGATTTTTTATAAGTAGATTCCAAGTCCGTAGCATTGGGACTTCTGTATCCATAATGAACACCATCAAAACGGGATAAATTAGAGGAAGCCTCCGCAGTAGTAAGTATATAATAAACAGGAACAAGGTATTCCAGGTAAGGGAATTTTACTGATTCCACCTGATGCCCTTGAGATTTTAGCTTATCAATTATGTCAAAAATTCTTTTTTTGATTTCAGGGTCAAGTCCTGGGCTTTCTACACATTCTGCTAAATAAGCTATTTTAAATTTTCCTCCAGAAGGAGTTAATCCGCAATAATCAGCAACAGAGCGTCTTGAGAGCGTTGAATCATAATCATCTTCTCCGGCAATGGCTTTTAAAATCAATGCTGCATCATCAATGTTCTTGGTAATTGGTCCGATCTGGTCAAAAGAGGAGGCATAAGCAATTAAACCATACCTGGAAACTCTTCCATAAGTAGGCTTAAGTCCAACTACCCCGCAAAAAGAAGCTGGCTGCCTTATAGAACCTCCTGTATCTGAACCAAGGGCAGCAAGGCATAAATCAGCAGCAACAGCCGCTGCAGAACCTCCAGAAGAACCTCCTGGAACTCTATCAGTATCAAGTGGGTTTTTTACTGGTCCGTAAGCTGACTTTTCATTAGAACTACCCATTGCAAATTCATCGCAATTGAGTCTTCCAATAATAATAACATCTTCCTTTAAAAGTCGCTCAACAACAGTAGCATCATAAAGGGATTCAAACCCTTCCAATATTTTTGAAGCAGCTGTTACCTTATGACCTTTATAACATATATTGTCTTTTATACCAAGCACCATTCCGGCAAGCTTGCCTGCTTTGCCGCTTGCAAGTTTTTCATCAATTTGGGCTGCTCGAGTTAATGCTTCTTCATTGAAAACTTCCAAAAAAGCATTCAGGTGATTATTGTTTTTAATTCGCTCAAGGTATGCTTGAGTTATTTTAACACAGGTGGTTTTACCCAGTTTTAAATCTTCCTGAATTTGAGAAAATGAGTAATAGGTTTCCAGAACTTTATCTTTTTAAAAAATTACTTGTCTTTGTCTTCAGGTTTCTTGTCATCATCACCCTTTTGGCCTTCTTTAAACTCCTTAATGCCTTTTCCCATACCGCGCATTAATTCAGGAATTTTTTTTCCACCAAAAAGTAATACCACAACTACAAGGATTACAATAACTTCTGGCCCACCAAAAGAAAATAAAAGAATATTGGAAATCATAAATACAAGTTTGAATGGTAAAGTTAAATAATTTAATTGTTTTTGAATAGCCAAAATTCAGGATTAAGTGCGATAGATCCTTTATAAATTTCTAAATGCACTTCAGTTTTGGAATTAGAGTCATCAGTATAAACTTTTCCTATGTTTTGCTTTGTGGTAATTTTATCCCCTTTATTCACGAAAACTTCCTTAAGATTAGAATATACACTAAGATATTCACCATGTCTTACTATGATTACCTTTGTACCGGTAGGCAAGGTTGCAATTCCGGTTACTTCACCTTCAAAAACAGCCCTTACAGAGGAACCTTTAGCGGTTGTAATATCAACACCATTGTTTCTTACCATAATCCCTTTTAATACAGGGTGAGCATGTTCTCCAAACTTACTTATAATAATTCCTTCTGTTACTGGCCATGGAAGTTTAGCTTTATTATTGGCAAAGGTTGCAGAGAGTTCGAGAGCCTCGGGAGTTAAAACTAACCCTTTAGGAGTTGCTTTTCCTGCTTTTTCAGCTGCTTCTTTTGCCTTACGTATTTCTTCTTCAATTATGCGCTGTATCGCTAACTGAAGCTGTTTTTGTTCTTTTTCCTTTTCCTTTAATGCTTGAACAAGTTCCTTTTCTTTTTCTTGCAATTTTGTAAGCGTTCCTTCCTGCTCCTTCTTTTCATTTGCAAGCATAAGTTTTTCCTGCTCCTCAGTACCAAGTAATTGTTGTTTAGAGATTTTTATTTCTTCTAAATCACGGATTTTTTTATCTAACAAAGCTTGGGTATTTACAATCATTTCTGCTTGTTTTTTCCTGTAAACAGAATATTGCTGTAAGTATTTCAGCCTTTTATAGGCCTGGTTAAAATCTTTTGAAGAAAAAATAAACATAAGCCTGTCATAAGAATTTCTATTCTTATGAGCATAGTAAATCATGTTGGCATATTCTTGCTTTAGTAATTTTATATCTGCCTCCAAGGCATCAATAATCCCCTTAGTTTCATTAATTTGCTTTTGCAAAAGACGCACCTCTGAATTAATGGTTCTTATAAGCTCCTCCCTGATGCTGATTTTTTTATTCAGGGTTACCAGCTGATTCAGGGAGAGTTTTTTGTTTTGTTTTGTTTCATTCAAAAGACCTTCTGTCATTTGAATTTCTTTTTGAAGGGATTTCTTTTTGTTCTCCAGCTCATTTTTTTTCTGGGCAGAAGTGAATTCTGCACAAAAAAACACTAGTAAAACAAAAACTAAAACAGCTTTACTTGATTGACTCATACTTTTCAGGTATGGTAAAAGGGAAGCTTTGTGGAGTATCGTTAGCCACCTTTGAATATTGAATATTGATTTGTACGGGATGATCACCTGTTAAAGTAAAGAATATATTAAATGGAAACAACTGCGATTCAACAAGGGCAAAGTTACTATAAAAAACTTCAAGATTATTATTTGTGCTAAAATCATATATGCCAAACTTTGAAATTTTGTATGTTTTGGGCTCCAGCCAAATACTTTGCGCAGTAAGATTGAGAGAATCATTTTTCTGCAAACTCTTTCTAAGCTTTCTTTTTCGCATGGTACTTAAAAGATAATGCTCCTTATCAACAAAGGATTTAAACTCATCCTCCTCATAGGAAGCAAAAGCATTACCTGTTAATACGGATTGTAACATGTCAAAATCAAGGTCAACACCAAAAGTATTGTTAATGTAGTTAAAATCCCCTTCAAAATAAGTAGAATTCATTCGGTTCATAAATTTAACTGTGTCTTTGGTAATAATGGCCCTTGCCACTTCAATTCCAAGGGCTGGAGAAATGGAAACCCAGATTACACTGTCTTTTTTAGCCCGGTAATTCGCTTTAAAAGAAGTTTTATCTTTTCCTTCGGTAATTTCAACAGCAAATTTAGAAGATATCCAATCGTAATTAAACTCCTTGCTGCGCATTTTCTCAAACAGAAAATTCGGGCCTCTGTCAAACAGAGGTCCACGCTGTACATTTTCCTTTGTTTTACAAGAATTAAATACGGTAACTAAAATAAATACAAGAGTAAGAAGCCTTGTTATGCTGTGATTATTTAATTTCTTCAACTAGTTTTTTCTCTTTAATTTTTTTCTCCAGCTCCGGGGAATTACCACCAGCTTTCTTTGCCTTTTCCCAGAATTGAATTGCCTCGTTAATTTCATTTAATTTATATAACGCATCTCCATAATGTTCCAAAATCACACTACTTCCGGCCCCTCCGCTTTCAAGGGCTTTGCCAAGCCATATTTTAGCCTCTGCAAATTTCTCCTGAGTATATAAAATCCAGCCATAAGTATCCAAAAAAGATGCATTGTTTGGCATTAATTCATTTGAAAGTTTTGACATTTCTGCTGCTCTTTCAAGATTTTCTTTTCTTAACGATAAATAGTAACTGTAATTATTTAAAACATAAAAATTATTTGGATCTATTTGCAATGCTTTTTCATATGCTTCATCTGATTTTGTATGGTTTTTCTGCATATTATAAACATCGCCAAGACTAGAATAAAACTGGGCTTTTAATAATTTGTTATCTATAACCAAATCAACTCCTGTCTCAAGCATTTCGACTGCTATGGAAAAATTTTTCTTTTGAATATTGGCAATTCCATTAAAAAGATACAGGGAAGGCTGGGTTGGGAATAGTTCAATTGCTTGAAGGCTTTCTTCGATCATTGCTTCAAAATCATTCAATTCTGAATCTAAAAGAAGAAGTTGATTCCAAATAACAAACTTGTCTTTATCCAAGGAAAGTGCTTTTCTAAATTGTTCCCTTGCCTCTTTAAACTTATTTTCTCTAAGCAAAAAATCACCATAAATTGCATACGATTTTGCCTCCAAAGGGTGTGTTTTCACTAATGTTACAACAAGATTGAAAGCTTCATCCTTTAACTCATTTTTATTTTCAGTAATAGCATAATAAGATAGCAGGATTTTAACTTTTGTATCAATATCCAATTCTTCATTTAAAAAAGCTTTTTCAAGATGAAAAAAGGCTTTTTCGTTTTTCTCGGTTCTGTTGTAAAAATCTGCTAATGAAAGATGCACATATGGATTATCAGGATCAAATTCAAGTATCTGATTAAATGTTTCCAAGGCTTTATCATCCATTCCTTTTGCCTGATACAAGTCAGCTAACATACCATAAAACCTGGGCTCGGCAGGAAAGGCTTTAATCAGCTTTTTTGTCTCCTCCACTGCTTTTTCATGATTTCCCTGAGCGATATAAATTCTTTGTTTTTGAATAGAAATATCCTCCGAGACACCAGATAATTCTTCAATTCGATCATATATCCTTAAAGCATCCGGTGTTTTTCCAGCCAGTAAAAAAGCATTTGCCAATTCTAAATTATACTGAATGTTTCCAGGCCAGGCTTTAACCATTATTCCATAAATACCTGCTGCCTTTTCATATTGCCCGTTTTTCTGAAGCAAATCCGCGTATTGAATATTAAACCATGGATTAGAAGGATCAATTTGAGCAGCTTGTTTTGCAAATTCTAAAGCATAACTGTTTTTTCCCAAATGAGTATAAATCCCTGCCAATTCATAAAAAGGTGTTGCCTGTTTGTTATCTATCTTTATACATTGTGCATAATGATTTGCTGCAATCTCATAATTGCCTAGTATCTTCTCTTTATTGGCGGTATGAAAATTATACTGATAATTAAGGCGGTCCTTTTCTGTAAGCTCTCCCTTTTTTACACTGCTTTTTTTATCTGTTTTGTCCACTACGGACTTACTGCTTTTACAAGAGACAAGCCCAGTAAAAACAAACAGTACAAGAAAGAAAAATAATATCCTCATTTTTTAGGTTTCAAGCGTTTTATCGCCTGGAAATTACTGTATAATCCCCAATGCTTAAATCATCAGCAGCGCCTTTGTACTCAATAAAATTACCCAACATTGAGTTTTCTATATTGGCATAACTTATCAATGTACTTGTCTGAATGATGCTGTTTTTAATGATGCTGTTCTCCACTTTCACATTATCTCCTAAAGAAACATGGGGTCCTATGATGGAATTTGTCACTTGCACGTTTTCACCAATAAAACAAGGCTCAATAATCAATGAATTGATGTTTTGAGAACTTTCAGCGGTCATTTTGCTGTTTTTATTAAACTCTAAAACGCGCTGATTAGTATAAACTGTAGCATTTTTGTTCCCACAATCCAACCATTCATCAACTTTTCCAGGAACAAATTGCACTCCCTTGTTTTTCATATTTTCCAGGGCATTTGTAAGCTGAAATTCTCCCTTGTCCTTTATATCATTATCCAGGAGGTACTGCAATTCATCTTTTAAATTTCCACCGTCCTTAAAATAATAAATACCAATAATAGCAAGGTCGGAAACAAAGGTCTCGGGTTTTTCTACAAAATCAGTAATCTTATTATTGCTGTCAAGTTTTACAACACCAAAAGCTCTAGGATCATCTATTTTCTGTACCCAAATAATTCCTTCTTCTGAATCATTGAGTTTAAAATCGGCTTTGAACAAAGTATCGGCAAAAGCAACTACTACCTTCCCTTTTAATACGTCTTTTGCGCATAATATAGCATGAGCAGTCCCCAAAGCCTCTTGCTGATAAAAAATAGATCCCTTTGCACCAAGGCTTTCCGCTATTTTAATCAGTTTTTGTTCGGTTTCTTTTCCGAAATCTCCTATTATAAAAGCAACTTCATCTATTTTTTCGGTACATACTTTTGCAATATCCTCCACTAACCTTTGAACAATAGGTTTTCCTGCAATTGGTATTAATGGTTTAGGTACTGTTAATGTATGAGGACGCATTCTTTTGCCCATTCCAGCCATCGGCACTATAATTTTCATAATCTTATTTTTTTTGGTTTTATATAAAAATACTGAAAATAGAATTTATATAAAAGTAAATAATCTATTTTGTGCCCGTGTGTCCGAAACCTCCTGCGCCTCTTTCTGTATCAAGCAATGAATCAGTGCTTTCCCAAACAATTCTTGAATGTGCCGCTACTACCATCTGGGCAATCCTTTCTCCGTTTTCAACTTTAAACTCTTCTGTAGAAAGATTCACTAAAATGACCTTTATTTCTCCTCTATAATCTGCATCAATGGTACCCGGGGTATTTAAAACTGTAATTCCATTTTTAAAAGCCAGGCCGCTTCTTGGTCTAATTTGCGCTTCAAATCCTACAGGAAGCTCAATAAAAAGTCCTGTAGGAATTAATTTTCTTTCTAAGGATTTTAACACTACCGGTTGTTCCAAATTAGCACGTAAATCTAAACCTGCAGAAGCCAAAGTACCATACTGCGGCAATTCATGGGAGGATTTATTTATTACTCTTACTTTCATTTTTTATAATTTGTTCCTGTTATATTAATCTAATGCTCTTAAAAAAGATTGTTTTTCTCATTCGGGCAGCTAAATTACTACTTTTTTAGTCTTTTCTATCAGAAAAGCAGTGATAAGAAATACCCCTAGCAATATTGTATTGAAAATTATTTTAGAAATCTGCTCCTCGGGAGCAAACCTTTCGCTTATTACATATATTAAAACAGCAAGAAAAATATAAATACCCGCATTTTTTAAATTATAGGGAATAGGAAAATGTTTTTGACCTATAACATAGGAAAGCACCATCATAACAGTATAACAGATTAGAGTGGTCCAAGCCGCACCCATATAACCGATTTTTGGAATAAGTATGAGATTTAAAACTACAGTAACCACAGCACCAACAAGTGTTATATATGCCCCAATCATAGTTTTACCAGAGAGTTTATACCAAATTGACAAATTAAAAAAGATTCCAACAAATAGATTTGCCAACAAAAGTATTGGAACAATTTTTATTCCTTCCCTATAATCTTCACCTACAAATAATTGAACGTAATCTATATACAGTACAACACTTAAAAAAATAACAGAACCTGCAAGGATAAAATAATTCATAACATTGGAATAGACCGCTGTCCTGTTTTTTTCTTTGTATTGAGCAAAGAAAAATGGTTCTGCCGCAAAGCGAAATGATTGAATAAAAAGAGTCATTAATATAGCAATTTTGTAACAAGCTCCATAAATTCCTAATTGATATAAAGATACATCAGGTGGTAGTAGATATTTTATCATTATTCTGTCAGCAGTTTCGTTTGTCATTCCAGCAAGACCTGCTAATAAAAGAGGAAGGGAGTATTTCATCATCCTTTTCCAAAGTGCTAAATCAAAGGCTGGAAATTTCGGAATCAAATAAGGAAAAAGCAGTAAAACAGTAATAATACTTGCCAGTAAATTGGAAATAAAAATATATCCAATACCGATTTCAGGGCTGTAAACAAGATTAATAAGATCAAATAAAAAGCCTTCTCCTTTTTCATAAATATATGGAGAAAGAAAAAGAAAAAACAGAACAAAGCCAATATTAACCAGAATACCAGTGAATTTCAGAAGTGCGAATTTTATTGGTTTATTTTGTTCTCTTAGTTTTGCAAATGGGATTGCTGTAATAGCATCAAAACCAATGATAAATATAAACCAGATAATATACTCCTGATTTTGGGAATACCCTAAACCATTGGCAATAAAAGGAGATAGCAAAAGAAACAAAAGCAAAAAAACACCAGTTGATGATAAAATGGAAATAAGTATAGTACTGTATACAGTTTCTTTATTTTGCTCAGATTGGGTAAAGCGAAAAAGAGTAGTTTCCATTCCATAGGTCAGAATAATAATCAGGAAGGATACATAGGCATATAACTCAGTAACAACACCAAATTCTTCAGGAATAAATATCCTGGTAAAAAGGGGTACCAGTAAGTAGTTTAGTAACCTGCCAAGGATACTAGGCACTCCATAAATTGCAGTTTGACCGGCAAGCTTTTTAATCAGGTTCAAACCCAGTGGATTTAATTAAATGTATAAAAAAAAGACTGTTACAAAATGAACTCAATTGTTTTTGTCAGGCCTAAAAAATAACAATAACAATATTATTTGCCTGGAAATTTCGCTTTCCTTTTCTCAAGAAATGCAGTAGTTCCTTCAATAAAATCTTCCGTTCCGAAACACTTACCAAATTCATCAATTTCTACATCAAAACCATTTAATGAATAATTATATCCTGCATTTACTGCTCTAATTGCAGCTGAAACTGCAACAGGAGATTTGCTAATTATTTTTCCTGCAATTTCTTCACATTTAGCAATTAATTCGTTTTGCTCTACTACATAATTAACAAGATTATATCTAAGTGCGTCCTGAGAAGAGAGCATATCCGCAGTCATTATCATTTCAAAAGCTTTGCCCTTTCCAACAAGTTGTGGGAGTCTTTGAGTTCCTCCATAACCAGGAATCACACCAAGTGAAACTTCAGGAAGCCCCATTTTTGCATTGCTGGATGCAATTCTAATGTGACACGCCATAGCTAATTCCAGTCCACCCCCAAGGGCAAAACCATTGATTGCTGCAATTACAGGCTTGGGTAAATTCTCTATTACATCAAACAAGGTATGCTGACCTGCTGCACTTAAGGTTTTCCCCTGCTCTATTTCAAAATCAGCAAATTCGGCAATATCAGCACCGGCTACAAAGGCTTTAGCACCTGCTCCTGTAAGAATAACAACTCTTACCTGATCATCAACAGCTGCATTTTTAAAAGCAACACTTAGTTCAGCAATAGTTTGCTTGTTTAGCGCATTTAACTTATCTTCTCGATTAATGGTAAGTGTAAGAATACCATTATTATTAGTGGAAATTATATTTTCAAAAACCATTGAATTTCGTATTTATTCTTTACAAAGTTATAATTAAAAAACATTCCTAAAAAAGGCTTTATATCTGTATAAAGCTCTTTTTGTGAATTTTAAACTAAAGCAATATCGAATTGAACAAGATCAATAAAATCCTGAATACGCTCATCCACTTCAGAAGGGCTTAAATCAACAATTCTTTCGGTACCGAATTTTTCTACGCAAAAGGAAGCCATTGCAGAGCCGAAAATAATTGCTCTTTTCATATTTTCAAATGAGATATCTTTTGTTTCAGCAAGATAACCAATAAAGCCTCCGGCAAAAGTATCTCCGGCGCCAGTTGGATCAAAAACTTCCTCAAGAGGAAGAGCAGGGGCAAAAAACACTTGTTTCTTATGAAACAACAATGCACCATGCTCTCCTTTTTTAATAATTAGGTATTTAGGTCCCATTGCCATTATTTTTTGAGCAGCTTTAACTAAAGAATATTCTTTTGACATTTGCCTGGCTTCTTCATCATTAATGGCAAGCACATCCACCATTTTGATTGTTTCAATCAAATCATCCCAGCTACTGTCCATCCAAAAATTCATAGTATCCATAACAATTAGTTTAGGACGCTTTTTCATCTGCTTTATCACATTCATTTGAACTATAGGCATAAGGTTTCCCAACATTAAAAAATCACAGTCCTGGTATTTTTCAGAAACTACAGGATCAAACCCTGCAAGAACATTGAGCTGAGTATCTAAGGTATCACGGGAATTAAGATCAATATGGTACTTGCCTTTCCAAAAGAAAGTCTTTTCTCCTTTTTTAATTTCTAAGCCATCTACATCTATATGTCTTTTTTTAAGCGTATCGATGTGCTCCTGTGGAAAATCATCACCCACCACAGAAATAAGATTAATTTTTTTGGTAAAATAAGATGCAGCAAGACCTGCATAAGTGGCAGCTCCTCCCAATATTTTATCTGTTTTACCAAAAGGTGTTTCAATAGAATCAAAAGCAACAGTTCCAATAATTAATAAGCTCATTAGTAGAAATTTTAAATGATAAAAAAATTTTGACAAATATATCAGATATTAAATGATTACCCCTGTTTTAAGCTTGCTTTTTTAGTAAATGTCACTAATGACAATAAAAAAACACTTTTAAAGCTTTATTAAAAATAAAGTCAGTCCATTTAAATCAATTGCAAATTCTCCTTTAATAAAATTAACAGGCTCATTTGTAGTGCATTTTGCAAAAAATTATAATAATTTTCATGAAATAATTGCATATCTATACTATAACTGCTATTTTTGCAATCCTTAAAAAGGAAAACATTCCTTCTTAGCTCAGCTGGTTAGAGCATCTGACTGTTAATCAGAGGGTCCTTGGTTCGAGTCCAAGAGAGGGAGCTTAAAAAAGGGTTGCGGATTGCAACCCTTTTTTTATTATACATTGTCAAAATCAATAGTAAAGCCTTTTCAGGACAAAAAAATCTACTTTAATTAATTAAAGAAACCCTCTAATGCTATAAGAGATTGGGTAAAAACATAAACTCTATCAGAAAAGAAAAAAATTTAACCTTAAAAGAGTTTGCTCATTCAATCGGAAAGGATCCCCAGTCAATTTACAGAGTAGAAAATGGAGGAGTAAACCATCTTATCTTTATCTGTTAGAGTTTTCTGTAGGTTTTGGAATAACTATAGAGGAGTTGTTGAAGGAAAAATTATAGTCTAAACAACTTTGTTTTATAGTGTTTTTATTATTTTTAGTTTAACTTTTTTGTTTTCTTACAAACAAACTCGTATTAAAAATTATACTTTAAAGCCGATAATAGTAACATCGTCCACCTGATCCAGCTCTCCTTTCCACTGCTCGAAATGAGTTTCAAACAACTTTGATTGCTCTTCTATGGGCACATTGCAAATTGAAAGCAGCAGCTTTTTTAGATTTGCTGCTTTGTATTTCTTTTTGTTTTCTCCACCAAATTGGTCTGCAAATCCATCTGTAAAAAGATATATTAAATCATCCTTTTCAAGTTGATAGGAATATAAATTAAAAGGTTTCATTAATTCGCCTTTCCCAATGGGCATTTTATCTGACTTTAATTCAATAAGTTCATTATTCCTTATTAAAATTGGTTTTTGGTAAGCTGAGGCATAAGAAAAGGAGTTGTTTTCAATTCTAACAATAGTTCCATCCATGCCATCATGGCTACCTTCCATGTTCTCTATTAATTTTTGTCGAACATGATTTAAAACATCATTTGGAGCCTTAATACCACGTTCATTTATTGCTTCATTTAAATAAGAAATGTTCAGAAGACTCATGAATGCCCCAGGAACCCCATGGCCGGTAGAATCACAACAAGCAAAGTAAAGGCAATCATCTTTGGCAGTTGTCCAATAAAAATCACCTGCTACAATATCTTTTGGTTTAAAGAAAATGAAGCTATCAGGCAAATTTTCTTTAATCATCTTCTCTGAAGGCAAAATAGCTTCCTGTAACCGCTTTGCATAGTTAATAGAATCAATTATTTCTTTATTATAATGAATTAACTGTGAATTTTTATTAAAAATATCCTCACTTTGTTTTTCAATAATTTCATTTCTGGCTTTTAGTGAAGTATTGTTTCTCTTATTGTTAAAAACCACAAATACCAGAAAAACAAGAGCAAGGGAAATGATACCTACAATAAGGATGAAATTCTTTTGAGTGGCTTTGTTTTCTGAAAGTTTTAAATTCTGAATTTCCTTTTCTTTCAGTAATGTCTGAATTTGAGATTCCTTTTTTGCCGTAGCTGCTGCTATTTGCACATCCCGCAGTTTATTATGAACTTCTTTTGACAGAATTGAATCTTTTAGTCCATAAGCTTTTAACAAATTATTATATGCTTCAACTGGCTTCCTTGCTTTATATTGAATTTCTGAAATTGATTTATAGTAATTTAAATAATCAGTCAAAGCATGAGCATTCCCCAGGCACTGAAAGGAACTATCCATATATAAGGTAGCACTTTTTAAATTCCCTTTTTTCATTTCCCTATCGGAAATACCATGGAACAATATAGAAACAAAATCACAATCTGACTTTAAATCTAAATGTTGGCGAGCAAGTTTTTGATAAATCTCGGCACTGTCGATCTTGTCTTGTTGCAAATAAAGGTCGCCCAAATTTATATAAATAGACCCTAAATCTCTCTTTTTACCTGTTTTTTCATAGTGGGCTTTAACTTTAAGATAATATTCAAGTGAAGTGTCCAGATCCTCCAAATGCTCGTATACAATTGCTAAATTATTGTAAAGTAAATTTATGCTTTCATTGTCATTTATAGAGAGTGCCACATTAATACCATTATTAAAAGCATTGAGGGCAAATTCAGCATCAGGTATTTCCAAATAAATATTTCCAAGAAGGTTATATGAATTTATGATTTTGCTTTTATCATCTATCTCCAGGGCCTTTTGCAAAGCTTTTTCAGCATATTTAATTGTCTCTGGAAAGTTTGATAATAATAAATAAGCCCAGCCTAATGATTGATAAGCAGAAAAATATATTTCATTGTTTTTACATATTTCTGCAAGTTTTAAAAGCTTTTCTCCTGCTTCAAGACTTTTAGCTGCATCTACATAATAAAGTTCTTCTGCCTTATCTAAAAGTAGAATGTGTTTTTGCTCACAGCTTTGTTCAATATTTCTCTTTATACCATCATCTTTAATGTTTTGTGCAAAACATAATGGGACAATTAAAAGCAAGAAACAAATAAATGAAAGACGTGTAAATAACATAATACCTTGTAAATGTATTCTTATGTGTAATTCAAGTAAAAGTAAAAAAGGGAGGAATTAAATATTAATTTTTCTAAACTAATTTTTAATTACCTAAAATCATGCAAATTTAAAGGAAATTTAACTCTTATTTCATTTCATTTCCTTTTATGTTGGCGTTAATGGAAGGAATTTCATTAAAAAGCATTTCATTTAGATGATTTTTAATCAAAAATTTTATAATTATTATGAAATTCAAAAAATAATGAAAATATGGGAACTTTCTTGTTATATTTGCGTAGAAACACCACTACGACACTCCAATTGAATATTTAAATACATATCTATTTCATATGAAGAAAATTTTTACTTTTTTTTCAACTTTACTCATTTCAGGTTTTTTAATAGCTCAGAATGATTTAGCTCTCGCCCCTCCAAACGGAACATTTCTTTCACCAGTTAGCGGCTGTGCTTTAACAGCTAACGAGAATGTTACAGTCCGAATTTTTAATTTTGGCCCAGGCGCAATTTTAACTTCTGATGTTTTTCAGGTTTCATACACTATAAACGGTGGACCTTTAATAAGTGAATCTGTCACTGGAGCCAGCATACCGCTTAACACATCCTACACTTATACCTTTGCTGCACAAGCAGATCTTTCTGTTCAAGGTTCATATTCAATAAATGCAACAGTAAGTCTGCCAGGAGATCCTACTCCAGGGAATGACACTTATTCAGGATATATAGTAAATTCTCTGGCTCCTTCCAACGGAGGTGTGATTACTGGTCCTTCGTCTGTTTGTATTAGTGGGAACAGCGGTTTTCTAACACTAGGAGCTCATAATGGGAGCATCCTTAGATGGGAATACTCAACTGACGGGGGAAGTACCTGGATTAATATCTCAAACACATCTACCATTCAGAATTACACCAACCTAACTGTACCTACAATGTATAGGGCTGTTGTTCA
Source organism: Bacteroidota bacterium (assembly GCA_030856445.1). Classification (GTDB taxonomy): domain Bacteria; phylum Bacteroidota; class Bacteroidia; order JACCXN01; family JACCXN01; genus JACCXN01. Next base: position 69,185 of record JALYPI010000190.1, on the reverse strand, counting down.
AAATGGAAGTTGTGCATCAGCTAATTCTGCTCCCTTAAGCATAGCAATTGACCCGGTAACAGTTGCTGGAAATACCTCAGGGGCTGCAACTGTTTGTAGCGGAACCAATTCAGGTAATGTTACCTTAAGTGGAAACACAGGTAGCATAATCAACTGGGAACTTTCTACCGATGGTGGATTTACCTGGAATCCTGTTGCTAACACTACTACTACTTTATCATACTTGAACATTACTCAAACCACTCGTTACCGTGCTGTTGTGAGGAGCGGATCTTGTTCACCTGCAAACTCATCTATTACAACAATTACAGTTAATCCGCCAACAATACCTGGCAGCCTCACACCTAATGCAACTACAGTTTGCAGTGGTGCAAATAGTGGAACAATTACTTTAAGCGGCCAATCAGGAAGCATTGTAAGATGGGAGTTTTCAATAAACAGCGGAATTACCTGGACAAACATTGTAAACACAACTACAACCCAGTCTTACACTAATCTTACTGCTACTAGATTGTACAGAGTTAGAGTTCAAAGCGCAGGTTGTCCGGCATTGTATTCTGATACTGCCACTGTAACAATCAACCCACCAACAGTTGCAGGCACGCTTTCTTCTTCGGCTACAGTATGTAGTGGCTCAAATAGCGGCACAATGTCACTTTCAGGATTTAGCGGAGGCATTGTACGATGGGAATTTTCAATCAACTCAGGATCTACTTGGACAAACATCGCCAATATTACCAATACAGAAAATTACACCAATCTTACAACAACAACTAGTTATAGAGTGAGGGTACAGAATGGAATTTGTCCTGCTTTGTATTCAAATACTATTGACATTACTGTAAACCCTCTTACTGTAGGTGGTTCGATTGCAGGAACAACAACAGTTTGTGGCACCACAAACAGCGGATCTTTAACCCTTGGTGGTAATACAGGAGGTGTTCAACAATGGGAATCTTCAATTGACAATGGTACAACATGGAATACTATAGCAAATACCACAACTTCCGAAAACTATTCAAACTTAAGCAATACTACGTGGTTTAGGGCAAGCCTACAAAGTGGAGTTTGCGCTCAGGCATATTCCGATACCGCAATTGTTACTGTAGCACCCGCAACAGTTGCAGGAATACTTTCAGCTGCTGCGACAGTTTGCAGTGGTACAAATTCAGGAACTTTGACTTTAGCTGGCCACTCTGGAAGCATTGTAAGTTGGGAGTTTTCAACAAACTCCGGTTCTACATGGACTAATATTGTCAACACTGCAACAACTCAAAACTACACCAATCTTACCACAACCACAAGATATAGAGTTAGGGTACAAAATGGAGGTTGTCCTGCATTATACTCTAATTCAATTGACATTACTGTAAACCCACTAACAGTTGGTGGAACAGTAGCAGGAACCACGACCTATTGCAGTCCTACAAACAGCGGTTCTTTAACTCTTAGCGGTCATACAGGTAGTATTCAAAGTTGGGAGTCTTCTGACGATAATGGAATAAGCTGGAATACTATTGCTAATACCTCAACCACTGAAAACTACACCAATCTTACTACTACTACCTGGTATAGGGCAAGTGTACAAAGTGGAGTTTGTGCTCAGGCATATTCTGACACTGCCATTGTTACTATTGCTGCATCAACAAGTTCAGGAACTCTTTCTGCATCAGCCACAGTATGTAGCGGAGCGAATACCGGAACTTTAACACTCGCAGGTTATACTGGAGTTATTGTAGAATGGGAGTTTTCAACTGATGCAGGAGTATCATGGACAACTATCGCCAATACTACTGATACAGAAAGCTATAATAACCTTACCACAACAACAAGATATCGGGTTAGAGTTCAGAACGGAAGCTGTCCAGCATTGTATTCAAACACTGTTGATATAACAGTGGACCCAGAAGCAGTTGGAGGCGCAATTGCCGGAGGCACAACTGTATGTGCCACAAACAATAGTGGAACACTTACTTTGAGTGGTTATTTAGGTAATATATTAGAATGGGAGTCTTCAACAGACGGAGGAGCTACCTGGAATTCATTTGCAAATACTACAAGTACTCATGCTTATTCCAATTTAAGTGTTACAACCGCTTTTCGTGCTGTGATACAAAGCGGGGTTTGTCCTATTGAATTGTCAGATGAAGATACAGTTATAGTTGATCCGGTTACTGTTGGAGGAACTGTTTCCGGAGCTACTACTGTTTGTTCGGGTGCAAACAGTGGAAATGTAACCCTTGTAGGTAATACTGGTGATGTTTTAAATTGGGAATTTTCAACTGACAATGGTAATTCTTGGATAAGTATTTCTAATACTACAACTACTCAAGGTTATAATAATATAACTACTGCAACAATGTATAGAGCAAGACTTCAAAGCGGACTATGTAGCCCTGCATACTCTGGAACAGCTCTTGTAAATGTTGATCAACAATCTGTAGGTGGCACTATTTATGGGGCAGCAACAGTTTGTAGTGGATCTAATAGCGGCACTCTGTCATTAATTGGAAATTCAGGAAATATTATTGAATGGGAAGAATCAAATGATGGTATAACTTGGGCCTCAATTACCAATACTACAAATACGCACAATTATAATAACCTTATTTCTACTACTTATTTTAGAGCAACTGCTCAAAATGGAGTTTGTACCACTGATTATTCTTCAATTGTGATCATTAATGTTGATGCCAATTCTGTTGGAGGAACAGCCTCTGGAAACACTACTGTATGTTCTGGTGCTAACACTGGTACTGTTTCCCTTACCGGAGAAACGGGTAATGTGATTGGTTGGGAATTTTCTACAGATAATGGAACCAGCTGGATAAATCTTTCTAATACTACCACTTCTCAAAATTATTCCAACCTAACCGTAACTACCATGTACAGAGCTAAGGTTAAAAATGGAGTTTGTAACCCGGTTAACTCTCTTGAAGCAACTATTACAGTTGATCAAGCTTCAAATGCCGGAGTTTTAACTCAAAATGCAGTAGTGTGTAGTGGAGCAAACAACGGGACATTAACACTTTCGGGTTATGTAGGAAATATTATAGATTGGGAAGAATCTAATGGTGGTGTAATATGGTCCCCAACGGGAAATACTTCCAACACACATACCTACAACAATCTTTTTACAATAACTTATTACAGAGCAATTGTATTGAATGGAAGTGTGTGTGGAGAAGACACTTCAAATATTGTAGTTATAACTGTAAATCCGAACTCGGTAGGCGGAAATTTAACTGGTTCAAACTCTGTTTGCCCTGGAAATAATATTGGCACTCTTAATCTTACTGGAGAAACTGGAGATATATTAGGTTGGGAACGTTCAACCGATGATGGAAATAACTGGATGCCTATTAGCAATACCACAGACTCTTTAGTTTACAACAACATTACCCAAACATCCTACTACAGGGTTTTAGTTAAGAGCGGTATATGTAATGCAGCATATTCTGATACTGTAATTGTAACAGTTAGCCCTCAAAGTGTTGCAGGAACTATTTCAGGTAGCACAACTATTTGTCCTGGCGAATCAGGTAATTTAACTTTAAATGGATATACAGGATCTATACTTGATTGGGAATCTTCTACAAATGGAGGTTCAACATGGTCGTCTACTGGAAACAATATGGCTGTTTATACCTATTCTAATCTACAAGACACAACTATATTCAGAGCAATTGTAATAAGTGGATCTTGTCCATCTGATACTTCCCTTTCTGCATATGTAAATGTTTTTGCAAAACCACAAGCATCCTTTACTGCTTCTGATGTTTGTTTTGGAAATACCGTTTCATTTCAAAACACTTCAGCCATAAGTAGTGGTTCAGTTCAATTGAACATGTGGAATTTTGGTGATGGAATAGAAACAGTTGCCAACAGCCCTTCGCATAACTATTCAGCCCCTGGAGATTATTTAGTTTTACTTAAAACAGTTTCTAACAACAATTGTATTGATACTGTTTCTGCAACAGTAACTATTTTTGAGGTTCCTTCAGCAAAAATAAGCAGTTCAGCTGGCAATGACTTTTGTGCTGGTGATAATATAGTATTATCTGTTATTAGTGATTCTGCTTTAACATATCAATGGAGCAATGGAAGCTTACTTGCAAGTTTAGTAGTTGAAAATTCAGGAACATATTCTGTAACTGTTACTAATCCAAACACTTCTTGTTCTGCTACGGATTCTATACAAGTGGTTGCTATTGCATTGCCAGTTGCATTTGCAGGAAGAGACACATCGGTTGCTCCTGGAAAAAGCATACAATTAAATGCAACCGGGGGAATCACTTATCAGTGGACGCCTTCAGCTAGTTTAGATTTTCCAAATGATGCAAATCCAATCGCTTCCCCTGCGGCAACAACTATTTATACTGTTATGGTAAGCAACGAGAATGGCTGTACAAGTTTTGATTCTTTAACTGTTGAAGTTAAGGGAAAAGCAGACTTCTTTGTTTCCAATCTTATAACTCCAAATGGAGATGGCTTTAATGATACCTGGTATATAGAAAACATTGAACTTTTCCCTGCAAATGAAGTTGTTGTTTTCAACAGAAATGGGCAAACTGTATTTTCAGCGAGTTCTTATGATAATACCTGGAATGGAACCTATAATGGAAAAGAACTTCCTGACGGTACATACTATTACATTTTGAAATTCACAAATTCAGATGATAGTCAAAAAGGTTCTGTTAATATTTTAAGAAATCAGCAATAAGTCCAATTGAATAATTAACTTAAGAGATGAAAATGAAAAAACATATACTAACAATCATTGTGGGCTTGATCATTGCAAATGTTTCAATGGCTCAACAATTACCCTTGTATAATCAATATTATATTAACCCTTATTTATACAACCCATCAATGGCCGGGGCATCAGAGGGAATAAATGCTAACCTTCTGCACAAATCACAATGGAGAGATATTCCTGGTGCACCTGAAACCAGTATCTTAACCCTAGATGGCCGTATTGATGACTCAAACACCAGCTTGGGGGCAACCTTTTTCAATGATGTAAGTGGCATCTTTCAACGCCAGGGAGCATACGGAACTTATTCTTATAGAATAATGATAAATGATGAACATACTGTTTATGCTGGTTTATCTGTGGGTGTTTTAAATAACCGTATAGATTTTAACAGAGTAATGGTTAAAGATGTAAATGATCCTTTCTTAATGCAAGGTGGTTTTTCAAGAGCATCTTTTGATGCTAGTATGGGCGCAACTTATTTATGGAAAGACCTTGAAGTTGGCATTGCTGCTCCTCATATTATTGGCCAAAACTTTAGATTTATGAGCAATGATGCTTCCTCTAATTTTCAAAACAGCAGGAATCTGCTGGTTTCTGCTAAATATGTATTTACAGTAATGGAAGATAAAGGAATGTCTGCTTATCCACTTGTTATGGTAAGAGCAGCCCAAGGAGCTCCTGTTCAATATGATATTAATGCTGTTTTTGATTGGCAAAATATTGGCTGGGCTGCATTAACTTATAGAAGCAACTATGCTGTAGGGATAAACCTGGGTGTGAAAATAAATGAATCAATAAGAGCCGGTTATGCCTATGAAATTCCTGTTAATGCTGTTGGAAACAATATGGGTGGTTCAAGTGAAATTTTACTAGGTTATAGATTTAATAACAGTGGCAGTTCAAAAAACGAAGATCTTTCTCATTTAACACAGGATACACAATATGATCTTATGGTCGATAGTATGATGTTTGCCTTAAAAAGAAATGATGAAGAACAAAAAACAGAAATTAAAAGATTAAGTGATGAAGTAGAAAAACTAAAAGCAGGAAAAATTGAAATACCGGAAAACAGCAAATCTAATCCTAATAATACCAGCGATACTAAATTCGGTAAAACTGATGATTATAAAGATGATGAAGGAAATAAAATAGAACCTGGGAACTATGTTGTTATAGGTTCGTTTACTAAAAAAGAGAATGCACTTAAGGCACTAGACCAAGCAAAAGAAATGGGCTATTCTGAGAGTCAGACTATCTTTAATAATGTAAATAAATTTCATTATGTATTTATATTGAAAACTGAAGATGCAACAGAAGCAAAACAAACCTTAAATAAAATTAGCACTAAAGTTCCTGATTCTTGGGTATTTGTATTGGAATAAACAATTGTGTAAATAGATTTTAAAACAAAGACAAAAAAAAGAGTCATACCTAAAAGTATGACTCTTTTTTTTGTCTTAATTATTAATCCTGTTTTAAAAGAGAATAAACTTTTGAAAAATCCTCTTTAAATGATTCGGCACTTGAGTTCAAAGAGTCTTTTACTTCATACCATCTTTCATCAGTTGTATTTTCCAAAGCCTTGTATTTTAAAATTCTCTAAATAACAATTTAGAAAATTAATTCTCACTGCCTCTTCTTTACCAATGGATGAACAAAAAACAGAACTTGAAACAACTTTTCCTAATTGGAAAGCAGAACTTGAACAACTGGATGATGTGTGTGTAATAGGAATTAAAGCGTAGCACAATTCGTGAATTCCTTTAATTTATAGAACAATTTACCCTAGCAAAGCGTTGCTATAATTTTTAAGCCTTTTTTAAGAACTCTGTTTTAAGCACAATCTGTACTTTATCTACCCTGCATTCAACTTCCTGTTCATTATCACTAAGGCGTATATTTTTAACTAATGTTCCTCTTTTTAATGTAGTTGATGTACCTTTTACTTTCAAATCTTTAATCAGTGTTACAGAATCTCCTTCAGCAAGCACATTTCCATTGCTATCCTTTACTTCCATTGTTTTTAATATTAATTAACAAAACTAAACATATTTATCAGACTAAAAAGCTGTCCTCAACAAAATAAAGGAGTCATAAAAATGCTTTCTTAATGAGAAAAAAATCCTCCTCAAACTTATTAAAAATGCAAAAGGCTGCCCATGTGTTAGAGCAGCCTTTTGCATTAATTGAAATTATTAATTATTTGTCCAATACAAAACGTTTTGTTTGTATTTGTCCATCAATATTAATTGATATTAAATATATACCGCTACTTAATGCAGAAAAACTTTGATTTGCAGATAAATTAAGTTTTTCTGTATGCTCTCCAAACGATTGAGAAGATAGATTTCTTTGTTCAATAACAGAACCCATTAGGTTGTAAACAGTGATAATTACTTCCATATTATCCTTACTTAATGTATAATTTACCGAAAGATCAGTAGTTACTGGATTAGGATAAACATTAAAGTTAAAAGTTCCATTTTCAGAAAATAATTCAGCTTCTTCCGTTTCAGTTTCTGTATCATCAAATCGTGCAGTTGTTGAAGAGCTCAAGGTTATTCTAATGTTTGGTCTCTCATATGAACGTGTGCCTGTTGTATTTGAACAAACTCCGCCTGAAGTCACATCAGCTTTCCTATAAAGTGTTTTGTATGAAGACTGAGAAGTAAAAGTAACTTTAGAATCAGTGGTGTATGAGCTGTTATTCCAGCAAATATCAATTAATAAATTCCCCGATCCATTATAAGAGAAAGGAGTGGAGAAAATATGTGTATTCCAACCACTAACAGGAGTAAAATTAGCACTGTAAACAGTAGACATTGAAGGAGCTAAGAATGAAGTGGTTCCAAAAGAAGAGGCAGAAGTATGTGCAATTTTAATAGTAAATGCATTCATAGTCTGGTTGCTTAAAGAAGCAATATTAAAGCCTAATGATTTCAGTACATTATTAGTTGAAGTGTATCCAGCAGCATCTAATTCTGCTTTGGTAATAATAAACTGAACCCTTTCATCCATATAATAAGTTCCATAAGGAGCTATTCCTGTTGAACTTGTACCGGCTCCTATTGTTATGGTATTAGAAGTTGTTGCTGACCCAGTAGTAAAGATTCTGCTAGCAGAATACGCACTGCTGCTTGTACTTGAACAAACACTCCTTACCTGAAACTCATATTGGGTAGAGGCGGTTAAACCTGATATGATTTTGGAATTAGTTGAACTTGTTGTATTTGTCCAGGTGGTAGTAGATGTTTTCTTATACCTTACTCCATAACTTGCTGCACCTGTAGAACCCCAATTTAATGTCGTTCCTGAAGTGGTAATATTGCTTGTGGTTAAATTCCCCGGGGTAGTACATGCAGCAACTGCGGCAACAATATTTACTGAATAATCTTCTACTTCTCCATAAGTGAATTGTTCGCATGGACCAGATATGGAACCATCTTTCATGATTACTCTCATTCTTGTTTTGGCAAGGGTAGCGGTGCTTGGAACTGTAAAACTGCCACTCACTGTAGTGGTGGTTCCAGCTGAGGAATAAACTAACTCTCCTGAATCTGCAAAATCACTGTCATTATTCCAATCAATGAATACTTTAAAATATTCAGAGTAAGTTGAACTTGCAAAAGTTGGAGTCATTGATATAGTATAGGATTTTCCTCTTTCCAGATTCGTTGAAATACTGGTAAAATCAGCATATCCTCCATTGGCATTAGATGAATTGTTAATTGTATTTAAATTTACATTTGAAATCCATTCATAGGCAGCGTTTGCTCCACTTGCAGAGCAGTAAGATGTTGTAGTTGAACCTCCTCCACAACCAGCAGAAGAAGCTAAACTAGCACGTGCTCCACCAGAAGCTAGAACAGCATGCATACGTGTTTTTTGTCCGGTAGTAAACATGTTCATGCATGCATCATCAGAATAATCCATGTAATTCATATGCATTTCAGCTGAAGTTCCGCAAGAATTTGCTTTTGGGTGAGATGGACATCCACTATTTGATGTTGTATGAACAGGAGTATCAGAAACAAGATCATTTCCACAAGAAGAATCTCCCCAAATATGACGAAGATTCAGCCAGTGGCCTACTTCATGAGTTGCAGTTCTACCCTTATTAAATGGAGCAGTTGCTGTTCCTGTATTTCCAAAATAATTATATCCTACTACTACACCGTCTGTAGCAGCAGTTCCACCCGGGAATTGAGCATATCCTAACAAACCACCACCAAGATTACAAACCCAGATGTTTAAATAAGATCCTGTAGGCCATGCATCTTTTCCTCCAGAGGAATTGTATTTCATTTTGTCAGTATGATCAAAAGATGTTACTGAGGTTGATGTTCTTGTAATACCGTTAGTGGCTGATCCATTTGGAGCCACAGTGGCAAGACAAAAATTCACTTCACTATCTGCAGCAACACTTGTAAACGTAGAAGGAGTATTAGACTTATCTGCGTTTAATCTTCTAAAATCATCAGTTAATATTTTTATTTGTGATTGAATCTGAGTATCAGAAATGTTCTGTGAAGAGGTATTATATACAACATGCACTACTACAGGAATATTATAAACTGCCCTTGAAGAACCTCCATTCTCTGCTATAAAAAGCTTGGTTTGTTCTTCAATTCTTTCCATTGCATGGGTATAAAATGGATCCTGGCTTTTTAAAAGCTCCAAATTTTCCATTGTCCCGCATGTTCTTTGAGCAAAAGTATTTACCGAACAAAAAAGGCTTACAAAAACGATAAGTAAAAGTTTTTTCATATAATTATTTTAAGTGAATTTAAAAACGAAGGCAAATATATAATATAAATCGAAAAAAAAATCATTTGAAAAAGTAGGAAAACGACAGAATTAACTACTTGACAAACAAATAATTATATTCACTTACAGCCCTTTTTTTATTGTAAAGGGCGTAAATAGGGAGGGGCAAAAAACAAACCTTTTTTTGCTATTATCGCTATCCTAAAATAAGGTTTTTTTAAACGATTTAGAAAAAACATGTATATCAGCAATGGAAATACTAATAAATCACCCCAGAAAAATGATTTTTGATGAAAAATTTAAACAATAAGGCCTGCAAGTTATTTATTATAACTTTCAGGCCTTATTAAACTTTTTCTACACTGTTTTTTTTGGATTAAAAACAGAAAATAAATTACATGGATTTAATTTCAGCTACCAATTGAGTCAAAACACTTTTGGCATCGCCAAAAAGCATGCTTGTTTTGTTGTGATAAAAAAGATCATTATCAATACCTGCATAACCAGCATTCATTGAACGCTTGTTAATAATGATATTCTTGGCTAAATCAACATCAAGGATTGGCATACCAAAGATCGGAGAGGAAGGATCGGTTTTAGCAGCAGGGTTTACAACATCATTTGCTCCTATTACTACAACCACATCTGTGGTAGAGAATTCTCCATTAATCTCTTCCATTTCAACTAATTTACCATAATCCACACTGGATTCTGCAAGTAATACATTCATATGACCAGGCATACGACCTGCAACCGGGTGAATTGCATATCTAACATCAATACCACGTTCTTCAAGAATGGTCTCCAATTCATGAATTACATGCTGAGCTTGGGCAACAGCCAGGCCATAACCAGGAACTATAATTACCTTTTTTGAGTAATTCATTAGAATTGCAGTATCGCTTATTGTAATGTCCTTATAGTTTTTGTCGCCCGAACTTGCGCCTGAAGCTGCTGATCCTCCACCAAATGCACCAAATATAACACTGGTAAGTGAGCGGTTCATTGCATTGCACATAACTATTGTTAGAATTGTTCCCGCAGATCCTACCAAAATACCTCCTGTTAACATTACTTTATTCCCATAAAGAAAGCCTCCAAAGGCAGCTGCTACACCTGTAAAAGAATTTAAAAGTGAAATTACTACCGGCATATCTGCTCCTCCAATTGGAATAACAAACAAAATACCGTAAACCAAGGCTAGTACACAAAGTCCATAAACTATTGTGCTGTCTAATACAAATCCTCCTACAATAGCACCTGTTAATCCTATTGTTAGGATCATAACTCCGGTATTAACTATGTTATAATAAGGAAGACGTATTTCTTTATTCAATGTTCCATTAAGCTTTGCCCAAGCAATTATACTTCCAGAGAAAGAAACACTTCCTATTACCATTCCACCCAGCACTGCTAATAATCCCAAGGCTTCAGGATGAGCTAGAAAATGAGGGAATTCGATTAAACCGATTAACATGGCACAAGCCCCACCCATACCATTAAAAATGGAAACCATTTCTGGCATAGCTGTCATTTTTACTTTTTTGGCAGCCAAAAATCCCAGTATAGTCCCAACTAACATAGCTGCTATAATAAGAAGATAAATTATAGAATCTACGCCTGTCTTGTAAAGAAACAATGTTGCAGCAATAGCAATAGCCATACCTGCTGCGGCAATTAAATTTCCTTTTCTTGCTGAATCAGGATGACTCAGCATTTTTAAACCGATAACAAATGTTATAGATGCAATAAGGTAAGCAATTTCAAGAATGTAAGGAAATTCCATATAAAGAAGTTGTAAGTTGAAGGTTATGAGTTGATGTGTTTCTATAAAATTTTACTGCTTTTTTTTCTTGAACATTTCAAGCATTCTGTCGGTTACCACAAAGCCACCAACCACATTAAGAGTTCCAAGAACTACGGCAAGAAATCCTAAAGCCAGAACTACGTAATCATTGCTGTCTGAACCAAGCATTACTATAATGGCTCCAATAATTACAACACCATGAATAGCATTGGCTCCAGACATTAATGGTGTATGCAAAATTGAAGGCACTTTACCTATTACTTCCACCCCAACAAAAATTGATAGAATTACAACATAAACCATGTTCATGTTGGTGTATAAAAATTCGAATAATTCGTTCATATAAAGTATATTAAATTTAAGCTAATTCAAGAAGTGATGGATGAACAATCTGACCTTTATGAGTAATGAGTGAACCTATGGTTATTGCTTCATCCATTTCCATTTTAAAATTATCTTTATCGGAAAGATGCAATAAAAATGTAGTGATATTGCGAGCATACAATTCACTGGCATTAAAAGGCAGTAAGCTTGGAAGATTAGATTCCCCGATAATAGTTACTCCATGTTTAACAACAGTTTGATTCATTTCGCTAAGCACGCAATTACCACCTTGTTCAACTGCCATATCAACGATTACAGATCCGGCACGCATGGTTTTTACCATTTCTTCGGTAACCAGAACAGGTGCTTTTTTCCCTGGAATTAATGCTGTAGTAATCACTATATCGGCTTGTGAAATATGTTTAGTAATCAACTCTTGTTGTTTTTTAAGAAAATCGTCAGAAACCCCTTTAACATAACCACCTTCTAACTTCACTGAATCGTCTCCCTTCATTTCTATAAATTTGCCACCTAATGATTCTACCTGCTCTTTGGTTTCAGGGCGTATGTCTGATACCTCTACAATAGCTCCTAGTCTTTTTGCCGTAGCTATTGCTTGTAATCCAGCAACCCCAGCTCCCATTATAACTACTTTGGAGGGCTTTATGGTACCCGCTGCTGTCATAAACATAGGAAAGATTTTACCCAGTGCATTCGCTGCAATTATTACTGATTTATAACCAGCAAGATTTGCCTGAGAACTTAACACATCCATTTTCTGAGCCTTGGAGATACGTGGAATAGCGTCCATGGAAAAAATAGTGATATTCTTTAATGTACAGGCATCAACAAGTTCACGATTGGTTGCTGCCCAAATTAAAGAAATCAGGACAGTTCCCTCTTTCATTATTGCCACTTCCTCCAGAGAAGGAGGATTAACTCTTAATATAACATCTGCTTCAGCATAAAGCACTTCTCTCCCATTTACAATTGTTGCCCCTGCTTCGGCATAGGCATCATCTGAAAAATAAGAATTTATACCTGCTCCAGTTTCAATGCAGCAGGCATAACCCTTTTCTGAAAGTTGTTTTACTGTTTCGGGTGTAAGAGCAACCCTGTTTTCTTTGAATTTTGATTCTTTAGGAACTACTATTTTCAAGGCTAATAAGTTTTAATTAATACGAAAGTAATTAAAATTTAAATATAAAAAGGTTCAAAAAAATAAAGATTTTAACTGAAATATTTAATTTATTTTCTTATTTTTTATTTAGCAGTTTCTACCACTAAGCCTTGAATTTAAAGACTCTGGTATTTTAAACAAAAAAGAGAAAAAGCTAATTATGTTAACAACATTAAAAAGAAAAATCGCTGTTGGTATAATTTCTTCCAACTTCACTTAATGTGCTTATTATTTCATCGGCATCATTAGAGGTTACGAGTTTCATTCTATAGTCTTTAAAATGAGAAAGCCCTTTAAAATAATTGGTGTAATGCCTGCGCATTTCCAAAATACCTAAAACACTTCCTTTCCATTTAATTGACTCTTCAAGATGATACAAACAGGCTTCTATTCTTTGTTCAACTCCCGGAGAAGGTAGTTTCTGGCCATTTTGCATATATTCTTTTATTTCATTGAATATCCATGGATAACCAATACTGGCGCGACCTATCATAATACCATCAACACCGTACCGATTACGCATTTCATGAGCTTTTTCAGGGCTGTTTATATCCCCATTTCCAAAAATTGGTATTTTTATGCGTGGGTTGTTTTTTATTTCTCCAATTAAACTCCAGTCTGCTTCTCCTTTGTACATTTGTGACCGAGTGCGCCCATGAATTGAAAGAGCTTTAATTCCTATATCCTGAAGTCTTTCAGCAACCTCCGTAACATTTTTAGTCTGATCATCCCATCCAAGTCTTGTTTTGACGGTAACAGGCAAATTTACAGCTTTTACAATTTCAGATGTCATTTGCACCATTTTTGGAATATCTCTTAACAATGCAGCACCGGCTCCGCGGCAAGCCACATTTTTTACAGGACATCCATAATTAATATCAATTAAATCCGGCTTTACCTGTTCTGCAATAATAGCTGCTTCACGCATGGAGTCTATATCACTTCCAAAAAGTTGTATTCCTATGGGGCGTTCGTATTCAAAAATATCAAGTTTTTTCCTGCTTTTTACAGCATCGCGGATTAAGCCTTCTGAGCTAACAAATTCAGTATACATTAAATCTGCACCATGCTTTTTGCACAATGCCCGAAAGGGAGGATCACTCACATCTTCCATTGGAGCAAGTAATAATGGGAACTCTCCTAATTCAATATTTTCTATCTTTACCAATTCTAATTTTTTACAAAAATATTAATAATACTGGTGTATATGTCACAAAATATGCTTTCTGACCTACCTGTTATGACAAAACTATTAGTTTTATTATTAATTGCGATGGGTTCGTTATTTGTATTTTCATTTTTGGCTATGATCTTAATTGAGCCATTATTTGGAGTAAGTGTAGCGGAAGCTCAAGCTTTAATTACAGAGCAGGGAAACCAGGTAGGGGTAAATGCCCTTAAGTTTATTCAGTTATTAAATGCTATTGGAATTTTTATTATTCCTCCTCTTGTTTTTGTATTTCTAGTGACTAGAAATAGGCTTAAGTATCTGAATTTAGATAATCCAGGGCCATTAATAATTTATTTAATTATCCCTGCTCTTATGATAGGAGCATTGCCATTTATAAACTTTTTGGCAGAGCTCAATAGTCAGATTCAATTGCCTGAATGGCTTTCTGGTATTGAAAAGTGGATGAAAGTAACTGAAGAAAGTGCAAGAAAAATAACAGAAGCATTTTTGCAAGTGGAGAACTTACAGGGGCTAATGTATAATATTTTATTAATTGCTGTAATTCCAGCTGTTGGAGAAGAGTTGCTTTTTAGAGGAGTTTTACAAAGATTGTTTATTGAGGGAACCAATAACAAGCATTTGGGAATCTGGATTGCAGCAATTTTATTCAGTGCATTACATATGCAATTTTTAGGCTTTATTCCCAGATTAGTAATGGGTGCTGCATTTGGTTATATGCTTGTGTGGAGTGGCAGTCTTTGGGCTCCAATCTTTGCTCATTTTGTAAACAATGGGTTTGCTGTAGTAATTACTTACCTGGTTCACAAAAAAACAATTACACCTGAAATAGAACATATAGGTGAGGGTGAAGGCCAGGCATTACAGATAATAACAAGTGCTATTGTTGTTTTTGCTTTGTTGTGGTTTTTTTATTCAATAAACAAAAGGCATAAAACTGAAAACAATTTCCTTAGTTCTGATTAGAAAAGAAGCAAATACAAACAAAAAAGCCGGACTTATGAAAATCAGGCTTTTTTTTATTTTTTAAAATCCTTATTTAAATTTTATCAGACTTTATGGTAGAATAATTAATTTTCAAGGCATTTACTTTTCTAAGTTCCTGCTTTACATCAGTAACAATACCCATCTTAGTTTCCTTATCTACTTTTAAAGATGTAGTCATTAAAGGAATTTCAACTTCTGCTCTTTGTCTTCTTTCAGATTCAATCCATTCCGGAATTTGATTCACTGTGGCAAATGCATCATTTAATTGCATTCTTGGTTCAGTTCCAAAAGTTGATTGTAAAGGCTTAATTGGTTTTCCAATAAAAATATAACTAACAAGACTTTTTCTTTCCAACTTGGCCACTTCCGTAGCTTTAGGAGTAATTACCATTACTTTAAGTGTCTTATCTCTCATTACAGTGGTAACCATGAAAAAGAACAAAAGCATAAATACAATATCGGGTAAAGATGCTGTTGAAATTGCAGGTGTAGCACCGCCTTTTTTCTTTTTAAATTTGCTCATCTTTTTATTCTCCTACGTTTTTAGGTTCAGCTTCTGATATTCTCTGAGGATAAATCATTCTTATGGCACTTACCCTTTCTTCATCTTTAAGAAGCACCAAATCATCATATGATTTACCAAACTGCGACATGGCTAATTCATTCCTTAGCTCATTATAAGCAGCAGCCAGTTCATTTTGAACTTGAATGTATATTTCATAAGAAGTACCTCTATCGTTTTGAAGAGATATTACTTGTTTCGAAACAGCATAGTTACCAAAAAAAGGTACTTCTTTAAATTCCTTTTCTGGCAAATTCTCTTTTCTTCCTGGATTGTCAATAAATTCTTTTGCATCTCTTCTTAAAGATTTAATATCTCCAGGTTCTCCTTTAACAAACAATTGATCGTTTGAATTCACCAATACAACAAAAACATTTCTTTTCTTGATTTCTGGTTGATCCTCAACCTCTTCCGGAGGTGGAGGCAACATACGCTGCAAACCAGAATCCACATCCATAGTAGTTGTAACAAGGAAAAATATAAGAAGCAGGAATGCTATATCAGCCATTGATCCGGCATTGATTTCCGTGAGTTGCCTTCTTGCCATAATATTATTTTCTATTTAAACATTTTAGAAACTTCTGCATACACTGCAGCAACGACTGCCCCACCGGCTAATAAATAAAACAGGATTAAGCCTGTACTTACTAGTTTGGATGAAACTTCGGTAGTTCCGTATTTAACATATTCTGGGATTACCTCATTACCAGCAACTCCATAGGAAATTCCTGTAACTGCAATCAATAAACCCAGGCCAATTAGAACTGCTTTAGCACCTTTTGGATCTCCAATAAGGGCAAACACCGGAAAGATCACGGCAGCGGCTGCTGCTGCAATTGCCAATGAATAGCACCATATTAAAATAGGCTCTTCAGAAACTACTCCGGCATAAAATAATACCGCAAGCAAAACAGATACACCCATTAAAACATACGATACAATTTGAATCATTTTAGAATTCATAGGAATTATTTTTTAGTCAGTTCGTGTTTTACTAATAAGTCAACAAGTGAAATAGATGCATTTTCCATAGAATTTACAATACTATCTACTTTAGCAATAATATAGTTGTAGAAAACCTGAAGTATCATAGCTACAATAAGACCGAATACTGTTGTTAAAAGTGCTACTTTAATACCACCGGCAACTAGTGATGGAGAAATATCACCTGCTGCTTCAATAGCATCAAATGCTGATATCATCCCGATTACTGTACCCATAAATCCAAGCATAGGAGCAAGTGAGATAAATAAAGAAACCCATGAAAGTCCTTTTTCAAGCAATCCCATTTGAACGCTTCCATAAGAAATTACAGATTTTTCAACTATATCAATTCCCTCATGAGATCTGTCAAGTCCTTGGTAGAAGATACTTGCAACAGGTCCTTTTGTATTTCTGCAAACTTCTTTCGCTGCTTCAACACCACCTGAATTTAATGCACTTTCTACATTATCAAGTAATTTATTGGTGTTTGTTGTTGCAAGATTAAGATAAATAATTCTTTCTATACAAAGTGCAAGACCTAAAATCAAACAAATTAATACAACGCCCATAAATTCAGCGCCACCTTCAATAAATTTTTGCTTTATCACCTGGTGAAAAGTCAGATCCTCTGCAATTTCTTCAGTTGGCTCAACAGTAGGAGCAACTGGTTCTGGTTTTGCTTGAGCAGCAGGAGTAGTTGCTTCTTCTGTAGTTTCTCCTCCCTCATTTTCCTGAGCGAATGATTGATTACTTGCACCAAACGTTAGAGTTCCGGCAAGTGTCAGTAAGAAAAATAGTTTTTTCATGTTGATTGTTTGATGGTTGTTGGTTTAATTGAGTTAATAAACTAATTCAAAGTTAATATATTGTGAAGTTCAATGTTAATTTTTTAAAAAAAACTTTTTTGTGTTAAATTATTAAAAAATAAATTTAATGCTTTTTCATTAAATCATCCTATAATTTTAAACTAAATTATATTCTTAAAAAACACGAAATGCAAAACTAACAAAATAAATTTTAAATTTTATATTCTCTTTGCTAAAAAGTGAATTTAAACAAGGGATAGAGCAAATAAATTTTAATGATTTATTTAGTTTACCTAAAACTAATGTAAATTATAAAACTTGTAAGAGGAGGACTTTGTTGTTTCTCTTAAATTAATACTAAAAAAACATTTAACTTTAAGAAGTGCTTAAAAGAAGTTATACTCTGCATTAAGCAATTCTTTTAATTGATCGACAATTTTCAGAAAATTTTTATTCGTTTTTTCGCTGAACTTTGTCCCGTAGCGCTCCATTTTTCTTTATCAAAGCACTCAGAAAAATCAACTGTGTTTAAACCTTTTCAGAGACGATAACACCCAATTCTTTACCAACTTTAGTAAAGGCGGCAATAGCTTTGTCTAAATGGTGTTTTTCATGAGCAGCTGAAACCTGAACCCTTATTCTAGCCAAGTCTTTAGGTACTACAGGAAAAAAGAACCCTATTACATAAATACCTTCTGCTAATAATTTATCAGCAAAGGTTTGGGCCAATTTTGCCTCATAAAGCATTACTGGAACAATTGGATGAATGCCCTCTCTTATGTCAAAGCCTGCTTTTGTCATTCCTTCTCTAAAATAAATGGCATTGTCCATCACCTTATCACGAAGTTCAGTAGTTTCACTTAAAAGATCCATTACAGCTATGGATGCACCTACAATTGAAGGAGCTAACGAATTGGAGAACAAATATGGCCTTGAGCGCTGACGAAGAAGATCAATAATTTCTTTTTTACCTGAGGTAAATCCACCCATTGCTCCTCCCAGGGCTTTTCCTAATGTTCCAGTAATAATATCTACTCTGTCCATCACATTGCAATGCTCATGAGTGCCTCTTCCGGTTTTACCCATAAATCCACAAGCATGGCTCTCATCAATCATAACCAAAGCATTATATTTATCTGCTAAATCACATATTTGATCTAATTTAGCAATATAGCCATCCATGGAAAAAACACCATCGGTAACAATTATTTTAAACCGCTGGGCCTGTGCTTGCTTTAATTGCTCCTCCAGGTCCTGCATGTTATTGTTTTTATAACGATAGCGTTTTGCTTTACATAATCTTACACCATCAATAATTGAGGCATGATTCAACTCATCTGAAATAATAGCATCTTCTTCAGTAAACAAAGGTTCAAAAACTCCTCCGTTTGCATCAAAAGCAGCAGCATATAGAATGGTGTCTTCCATTCCAAGGAAATTTGCGATTTTTTGCTCCAGTTCTTTATGAATATCTTGTGTGCCGCATATAAATCTCACAGAAGACATACCATAACCATGGGTATCTAAAGTTTTTTTTGCAGCTTCAATAACTTTTGGATGAGAAGATAAACCAAGATAATTATTTGCGCAAAAATTAATTACTTCTGCTCCTGTATCTATTTTAATTGCAGCCCCCTGAGGTGAAATAATAATTCTTTCTTTTTTATATAATCCTGATTCTTTTATATTTTCTATTTCCTGTGAAAGGTGATCTTTGAAGTTATCGTACATGATATTTTGATTTTAAAACATGACAAAAGTAAGAATTTTATTAATGGGGAAATAACATATATATAGGTAATAAGGACACTTATTAAATTAATGTACTTACTTTTACAAGCTAAAATAATTTTTTGTGAAAGTAATTGATCATATTAAACAAGCTAAGCAAACTCTTTTCTCCTTTGAAATACTGCCACCATTAAAAGGCAAGAGCATACAATCCATTTATGACGGAATTGATCCTTTAATGGAATTTAACCCTTCATTTATTAATGTTACCTATCACAGGGAGGAATATGTATACAAAAAAAGGGAGAAAGGTTACCTGGAAAAAGTATCCATCAGAAAAAGACCTGGTACCGTAGGCATTTGCGCTGCTATTATTAATAAATACAAAGCTGATGCTGTTCCTCATTTGATTTGTGGAGGTTTCACAAGAGAGGAAACTGAAAATGCACTAATTGATCTTCATTTTCTTGGAATAGACAATGTACTTGCACTAAGGGGTGACCCAATTAAAACAGAACCTTATTTTATGCCTACAGATAGGGGGCATAAGTACGCCATTGATATTGTGAAGCAAATTGTGGACATGAACAAGGGCAAATATTTGGACGAGGAGCTTGACCTGGCGGACCCAACCGATTTTTGCATAGGTGTTGCTGGTTATCCTGAAAAACACTTTGAAGCACTCAATTTAAAAACCGATCTGTTAAACCTAAAAAGAAAAGTGGAGGCTGGTTCAGATTATATTGTAACTCAAATGTTTTTTGACAATAATAAATATTTTGAATTCGTGGAAAATTGCAGAAAAATGGATATTAATGTTCCTATTATACCTGCTATAAAACCTGTTGTTACTTTAAAGCACATTGCTTTTCTTCCTAAAACATTCAATATAGATTTTCCTGAAGACCTGGCTGATGAACTAATCAAATGTAAAACAGATGCAGATGTAAAAGCGCTTGGCATTGAATGGGCCATACAACAATCAAAGGACTTAATAAAAGCAGGAGTGCCTTGTATTCATTACTATACAATGGGGAAATCTGATACTGTGAGAAGAATTGCAAGTCAGGTTTATTAATGAAAGTAATAAATCAATAAAAGAAAGAAAGTAATATAATTGAAAATGCTTGCTAACTTCTTTTCGGGAATAGCAAGCAACTCAAACTACTCTTTCTATTTATTCAATTAGAAATTCTGCAATTGCATAGCTTTGATCACACCTAATTTATTAATAAGCTTCCAAGAATTGGATCATATTTTTATCTGTTTCCTTTTCTTTAATTCTTGCCAAGACATTCTTCACTATTTCCTTTTGTTGGGTGGCTTCTTTTATTTTTTTTCTTAAAATTAATTCTTCCTCAGAACCAGGGCTTAGTTTTTTTAGATCTTCTGTTAATTCAAACTCAGTTGTGCTGTACTTTGAGTGAAGCTCACTTAAAACCTGTACTCCACTTAGCCTCATCCACCAGGCAGAGGAATTAGTGGCAACGTCTTCAATTAAAGGCAGCCCTTTATTTACTGTTTCATTTGATTTATCTTTTAAATATTTTCCATAAATGGTTATAAAGGCATACTTATTAAAACCTGTAACATGTTTGGATGCTTTTAAATAAAAATCATTATGTGATTCGTCTCCGTATTTTGCATAAATTCCTGCTATAGAAGTTAGTATGCTTGGATTTTTTTCGTTTTCAAGTTGGAAAGCAGCATTAAATGCCTCTTTCTCATTTATTAATGCCATAGAACTCA
Source organism: Bacteroidota bacterium (assembly GCA_030856445.1). GTDB lineage: Bacteria > Bacteroidota > Bacteroidia > JACCXN01 > JACCXN01 > JACCXN01. The sequence goes on along the minus strand of JALYPI010000190.1, from coordinate 48,340 downwards.
AGCCTTCACCAATCACAGCATAAGAACTGTCTTTTAAAGCTTCTCTGCATATAAGAAGTGACTCATCAGAGTTTTTATAATTAATTGCCAATTGTTTAATAGCAGCTGCACGAACATCTGATTTATTATCGTTTTTGGCCATTTCAATCAATCGGATTTTTGTCTCTTTTTCCTTTATCAAGGCTATTTTTTTTGTGCTTTTTAGTGCTGTTAGTCTAATATTCCAGTGCTTGTCGCTAAGTGCTTTAAAAAATAATTCTGCTATTGCAGTATCCGAAACAGCGGCTGAAAGATTTTCAATTGCCTCATATCTATCTAAAAACAAAGGAGCATTTAAATATTGAAAAACCCATTCCTTAATTTCTTTTTTCTCATTTTTAACCCCTAGAAGCATTTTTTCAGCATCTACGTTAATAAGATCGGGTTTTTGAGCAAGTTTAAATGTGAAGCTTTCAAAAGCTTTGTTTACTATAATTTGATGGCGATCAATTTTTCCAGCAACATAAATATCAACTTCTAAAGGCAATTTGTAAACAGGGGTTTTACTAAAATCTTGTTGTTGCTCCACAGAAACAATTGCTTGCTTTAAGGAATCATTATAGGAGGTTGAAATTTTTACTTCAGGGTGTCCACTTGAGAAGAACCATTGATTAAAAAACCAGTTCAGGTCCTCTCCTGTTACTTTTTCAAAAGCCAAACGCAATTGATGCATTTCAACAGATGTATACTTGTTCGTATTAAGATAAAGTTTCAAAGATTCAAAAAAAGCATCATCTCCAACATATTTCCTAAGCATATGAAGTATTCTTCCGCCTTTAGCATAAGAATGAGAATCAAACATGTCCTCTTTATCTTGATAATCAAAACGAATCATATCGACTTGTTTGCTTTTTGATTCAGCCAAATACTGATTAAGATTTCCATGAATATGCATATCAGCTTCATCTCTTCCATATTTATACTCAATCCAAAGGTATTCGCCATATGTAGCAAAAGATTCATTCAAAGGTAGATTTGCCCAAGATTCACAAGTTACCAAATCTCCAAACCAATGATGAAAAAGCTCATGAGCAACTATGCTTTCGTTATCTCCATCTAAAAGTTCCCTGTCATTTTTATTCATGAATTCTCCAAAAATAACTGCCCCTGTATTTTCCATTGCACCGGAAACATAATCTCTTACAACTACCTGATGATATTTATCCCATGGATATTCAAAACCCAAAATTTTCGAATAAAACTCCAGCATTTCAGGAGTATTTCCAAAAATATTACGGGCATAAGGCTCATATTCTTTCTCTACATAATAATGCACATCTATATTGTTCCATTTATCCTTAACAACAGCGTATTCTCCAATTGCCATCATTGTAAGATAAGGAGCATGTGGTAAATTCTGCTTCCAGTAATCTGTTCTTGTACCATCTCCGTTTTCCAGAGAAAACATCAGAGTGCCATTGGAAAGGGTAACATATTTATTTTCTACTGTAATATATAGCTCCTGACTCATTCTTTCATTAGGAGAATCTATGGTTGGAAACCAGGCAGAATTGGCTTCCGTTTCTCCTTGTGTCCAAATTTGAATAGGTTTTTCAGAGTCTTTTCCATCAGGGTTAATAAAATACAAACCCTTATCAGAAGTAATAGCCTCACTACCTCCTGTTTCTCTTTCATCTGGTTTAGCGGTATATTTTACATAAATATTAAAAGTGTCAGTTCTTGAATATACTTTATCAAGATCAATTTTAATTTTCTCTCCATCATATTTATATTTCAACTCAATATGATTTTTATTTATGTCTTCAAGTGCTACTTTTTCAATATCAAAGCCTTTTGCATCAAGCTCTAAAGTACTTGTGGAATAAAAGTAAGGAGTTAAAGTTAGAGTGGCATTTCCATTGAGCCTGGCTTTTGAATAATCAAACTTAACATCCAGTTTTGTGTGAACAAGATTATGTATTCTTTTATTTGACTCATTGTAATGAGCTCTCTCTGGGTTTGGCATTTCTACAATTACCGTATCAAGATTTACTGATTCAATAGAGGCAGAACCTGATTTTTTTAAAGATGTACATGATGCAATCAGTGCAACAACACTTATTAATAATGCTATTTTCTTCATAATTTTATATTGGGATGCTAATATAAGTATTTTAGTATTTTTAAGTATATATTTGTGATAGAAGGTTTTTATATTATTTAAAAAACATATTTTTGTCTTATGCTTAAGATTAAAATAAACGACAAAAAGGAACATTTAGTTGAAATTTCACCTAAAGGAACTTCAGGAGAAATAAATGAAGAAAATTTCACCATTGATTTATTGAAAGAAAAAGATGGAAAATACCATGTTTTAAGAAATAATAAATCATACAATGTTGAAATCCTGAAAAAAGACTATAATGAAAAATCATTTATTATTAAGGTTAATGGAAACAAATACCACCTGCAGGTAAAAGACCGTTATGATGAACTTTTAAAAAGCATGGGCTTGGAGATAACTGGAGGTGGGAAAATCAATGAAATAAAAGCCCCGATGCCCGGACTTGTGCTGGAAATACTGGTTAAACCAGGACAGGAGATCCAAAAAGGAGATCCAGTAATGGTATTAGAGGCAATGAAAATGGAAAATATTTTAAAATCCCCTACTTCTGGAATTGTGAAAAAAGTAAATGTAGAGCAAAAACAAGCAGTTGAAAAAAATCAAGTACTTGTTAATTTTGAATAAATAAAAAAAAGAGCCTGTTAACTATAGATTATAAGATCTAGTTAACAGGCTCAAAGGTTTTTTCAAAAAATGATTAAACAGTCATAATTTCTTTTTCCTTAATCTCAAGTCTTTCTTCTACCTTAACAATGCTGGAATCAGTTGCTTGTTGAATTTTTGCTTCTGCATCTTTAGCCATATCTTCTGGCAAGCCTTCCTTTTGAGATTTTTTCACAGCCTCATTTGCTTCTCTACGAATGCTTCGAATGCTAACTTTTGCATTTTCTGCTTCTGCTTTTGATTGTTTTACAAGGTCTTTTCTTCTTTCCTCAGTCAGTAAGGGAACGTTAATTCGAATCAATGTTCCATCATTCTGTGGATTTAATCCTAAATTGGCTGCAGCAATTGCTTTTTCAATCGGGTGCAGCATGGCTTTCTCCCAAGGTTGAATAACCAGAGTTCTGGCATCAGAAGTATTGACATTTGCCACATTGCTCAAAGGAACATTTGATCCATAATAATCAACATAAACCCCTTCCAACATTTGAGGGCTTGCTTTTCCTGCCCTTATCTTTAATAATTCTGCATCAAGGTGTAAAATAGCTTTCTGCATTTGCTCTTTGGCATGATCCAATATAAAACTAACTTCTTCTTCCATCTTTTTTTTGCTAAAATTAAAAATAACTTATTAAAATTCGACTAAAGTTCCAATATTTTCACCCAGTGCAATTTTATGCAGGTTGCCGGGCTTGTTCATATTAAAAACTATAATTGGAACCTTATTTTCATTACATAGAGTAAAGGCTGTAAGGTCCATTACATTAAGTCCTTTTTCATAAACTTCAGAAAAAGTAATAGTTTCATATTTAACTGCATCAAGGTTTTTCTCTGGATCAGAAGAATAAATTCCATCCACTCTGGTACCTTTTAAAATAACATCTGCTTCAATTTCTATAGCTCTTAAAGAAGCTGCAGTATCTGTTGTAAAATAAGGATTTCCTGTTCCAGCTCCAAAAATCACCACACGCTTTTTTTCCAAGTGCCTAACAGCTCTTCTTCGGATAAAAGGCTCACAAATCTGTTCCATTTTTATTGCTGACAATAAACGTGTGTTTACATCTAGTGCTTCAAGAGCTGCCTGGAGTGCCATACTGTTTATTACAGTTGCCAACATCCCCATGTAATCTCCCTGAACCCTGTCCATTCCTCCTTCTTCAGCTTGAATTCCTCTGAATATATTTCCCCCGCCTATTACAATGCCAACCTCAACTCCTTTGTCGGCAATTTCTTTTATTTCTTTTGCGTATTGACTTAATCTGACATGATCAATTCCAAATTGTTTAGATCCCATTAAGGATTCACCGCTAAGTTTGAGTAGGATTCTTTTGTACTTCATGTATCTATCTATTTGTTTGAATGGGCAAAATTAAAAATAACGACAAAAAAAAGAGTCCTTTTTGAGGACTCTTTTTAAAAAATTATTAACCGAGTGAGATTCGTTTGAACCCGGTAACAGTTAAATCTTTATCTATTTCTTTCAAGTATTGACTAACCGTTTTTTTGTTGTCAATTATTGATTCTTGATTTAATAAGGTAGATTCTTTAAAGAATTTGTTTAGTCTTCCAACCGCAATTTTTTCTAACATGTCTTCTGGTTTCCCTTCCTGACGTGCAAGGTCTTTTGCAATTTCAATTTCTCTTTCAATTGTTTTCTCATCAACTGCATCCTTATCCAAGGCAACAGGAGCCATTGCAGCAACCTGCATTGCAACTTGTTTAGCCGCTTGTTCAATATTGTCTCCGCTTTTTGTAAACCCTACAATTGTAGCAAGCTTATTTCCCGGGTGATTGTAAGCAACCACCTTTTCAGCTTCAATTATTTCATAAGCAGAAAGGTCAATTTTCTCGCCAATTTTACCCATTAATTCAATAAGTTTATCATTTACAGATAATTTCTCATTGTATTGAAGATTTTTAAAGTCTTCAATATTTATAGGCTTTTTTTCAATTGCAAGGTCAGCAAGACTATATACAAAATCAGAGAATTCCTGGTTTTTTGCTACGAAATCTGTTTCACAGTTAACAACAAGCAACACGCCTTTTTTGTCTCCTGCAGCTGTTTTTGCCACAACTACACCTTCAGTAGCATCTCTTTCACTTCTGTTTGCTGCAACTTTTTGTCCTTTTTTTCTCAGATTATCAATTGCCACTTCAAAGTCACCACCTGCTTCTACCAATGCTTTTTTGCAATCCATCATGCCAGCACCAGTCATGGTTCTTAACTTATTTACATCTGCGGCTGTTATTGTTGTTGTCATTTGTATGCTGATATTTAATTAAAATTATTTTGCCTTTGATTTAGCAATTGGCTTTTTCGTTGTTGGTCTTTTTCCAGTTTCTTCTTTTTTAGCAGGAGATTTTGATGCTCTTTTAGTTTCAGAAGAATCATCCTCAGTGTCTTCTGTAGTATCTGCAGCTGCTGCTTTAACTTCTTTCATCACTTCCTCGGAAGCTTTTCCAGCTTTTTCTTCATCCATTGCTTCTTTATCCTGCTTTCTTTCAGAAAGACCTTCTTCAATTGCTTTTGAAATAATTGAAAGAACAAGGTTTACTGACTGAGAAGAATCATCGTTTCCAGGAATTGCAAAGTCAACAACTCTAGGGTCAGAATTTGTATCCACAATACCGAAAGTAGGGATATTTAATTTTTTTGCCTCAGCAACTGCAATGTGTTCTTTGTTGATATCAACAATGAAAATAGCAGCAGGAAGTCTTGTAAGATCGGTAATACTACCTAAGTTAGTTTCCAACTTCTCTCTTTGACGAGTAATCTGTAATCTTTCTTTTTTAGAAATGTTTTCAAATGTTCCGTCAACAGCCATTCTGTCTATAGAAGACATTTTCTTTATTGCTTTTCTGATTGTAGCAAAGTTGGTAAGCATACCGCCTGGCCATCTTTCAGTAACATAAGGCATGTTAAGATTTTTTGCTTTGTCGGCAACAATATCTTTAGCTTGCTTTTTGGTAGCAACAAATAATATTTTTTTTCCTGATTTAGCTATTTGCTTTAAAGCATTGGCAGCTTCATCAATTTTAGCGATTGTTTTATTTAAATCTATAATATGGATACCGTTTTTCTCCATAAAAATATAGGGAGCCATATTTGGATTCCATTTTCTTTTAAGATGTCCAAAATGAACTCCGGACTCTAATAATTCTTTGTAGGTTACTCTTGACATTTGTTTCTTTTTATTTGGGTTTATGTTCTGTAAAAAAGCAATTGCTGAGTAGCTTGATTAAAATAAATCAATGGTCTCAGCAATTTAGATATTAAACTCTTAACGCTTGCTGAACTGGAATTTCTTACGGGCTTTTTTCTGTCCGAATTTCTTACGTTCAACCATTCTTGGATCACGGGTTAGTAAACCATGTGGCTTAAGCGTTACTCTGTTTTCAGGATTAATTTCGCATAAAGCTTTGGAAATAGCTAATCTTAGTGCTTCAGCCTGACCTGTAATTCCACCACCATCAAGATTAACGGTAATATCATACTGTCCTGCATTGTCAGTAAGGATTAATGGTTGATTAACAGTTGCCTGTAGAATACCAGTAGGAAAATATTCTTTATAATCTTTTTTGTTAATGGTAATATTTCCTTTTCCTTTTTTCAGATAAGCACGTGCGACAGCTGTTTTTCTGCGGCCGGTAGCATTAATTACTTCCATATTATTATTTAATTGAATTTAGATTGATAGTTTTTGGTTGTTGTGCTTCATGAGGATGAGTTGCTCCTGCAAATACGTGAAGATTTCCGTAAATAGTTCTTCCAAGACGGCCCTTAGGCAACATTCCCTTTATAGCCTTATTTACAACCTCAGTCGGTCTTTTTTCAAGAAGCTCCTTCGGAGTTGCAAATCTTTGTCCACCAGGATGACCCGTATGACGAACATATACTTTATCTTCGACTTTATTTCCAGTTAAAACAATTTTTTCTGCGTTGATAATAATTACATTATCTCCACCATCAACATGAGGAGTGAAATCAGGCCTGTGTTTACCTCTGATAATTTTAGCAACTTTCGATGCCAATCTACCTAATACCTGACCTTCAGCATCAATTAAAACCCATTCTTTACGGGTTGTTTCCTTATTTGCTGAGACTGTTTTATAACTTAAAGCGTCCAATTTATATACTGATTTGTGATTAATTAAATATACTTTCCCTTAAAAACGGGCTGCGAAGTTAAAACTATTTTTTAATTCCAACAAATTTTATCCACAATAAAATTGTTAATAACCTCCCGTTTGTTTTATTATGTTAAATAACCCCCCTTAAAAAGAATTATTGTGCTATTAATTCATGCTTTTATAATTTTCCCAAACTCCTTGAATATAAGATTATATTCCCATTTGGAAATTAAATACCAAAAAAACGGGTTTGATGTAAACTAAAAAATTCAAATAAAAAACCGCAGACCATTAAAACATAGTTTGCGGTTTTTACCTGGCGGAGAGGGCGGGATTCGAACCCGCGGTACCTTGCGGTACACAAACTTTCCAAGCTTGCACGTTCGGCCACTCTGACACCTCTCCTTTTAACAGGCTGCGAAATTAATAAAATAATTCATCCTGATAAATATAATTTGTAATAAACGGATTTTATCTTTATAAATTTAGTGGATTAACTTTAAAAGGAAATAGGAAAGCTATACTAGGTACAACACTTATTACTGAGCTATTTCTGTAAGCTCTCCCCTGATACTTTTTCGTAATAGTGTTTTTATTTCATCTAAAGGCAAGCCTTTTCCAAAAAGATACATTAATTTAGTTACTGCAGCTTCTGAGGTAATATCTCCTCCTCCTATTACCCCAATCCTGTTAAAAACTGAACTGGTTTGGTATTTCCCCTGCAATACACTTCCGCTGTTACATTGTGTAATATTTAAAATTACAACCCCACGGTTAATAGCATTTTCAAGGCAGGAAAAGAACCCAGCATCAATTGGGCCGTTTCCTGCTCCGAATGTTTCAAGTACAATTGCTTTTAATCCCTTAATTTCAACTATTGCTTTCACTACTTTTGAACTAAGGCCAGGAAATATTTTTAAAATAACAATATTATTATCCATACTACTGGATACCTTTAACTGCTTACCTGCAACAAAAGGTTGAATAGCATTCAAATCATATTTAATTGAAACTCCTGCCTGAGCAAGCACAGGATAATTCGAAGACTGAAAAGCCTGAAAATGTTCGGCATTAAATTTCCGGGTTCGGTTACCTCTATACAATTGGTATTCAAAATAAATAGCTACTTCTGGAACTACAGGGTTTCCTGCAGTTTTTGCAGCAGCAATTTCTATAGCCGTAATTAAATTCTCCTTCCCATCAGTGCGAATTGTTCCAATTGGCAATTGAGAACCAGTAAAAATAACCGGCTTGGATAAATCCTCCAGCATAAAACTCAGAGCTGAAGCAGAATAAGCCATGGTATCTGACCCATGTAATATTACAAAGCCATCATATTGATCATAATTTTCCTGAATAATTTCTGCAAATTTTGCCCAGTTTTCAGGGCGCATATCAGAGGAATCTATCGGCTTTTCCAGTGAAATGGTAGTCAGGGAAACTTCAAACTTTTTTAATTCAGGCACCTGGTCAGCTAAATGTTTAAAGTCAAAAGGGTGCAGTTCTCCGGTTTCAGGATCTTCAATCATTCCTATTGTTCCACCGGAATAAATAATTAAAACTGAAGAATTAGCTGGCATAGTTTTATTTTAAATATCAAAAACCTCATTGGCATTTGCCGTGGTAATTGATGCAATTTTTTCTAAAGGCAAATTGTAAATCTCAGCTAATTTTTGAGCAACGAGTAACAAGTAGGCACTTTCATTTCTTTTGCCCCTGAAAGGAACGGGTGCAAGATAAGGGGAATCTGTTTCAAGTACAAGGTGTTCAGGATTAATATCCATAATTGCTTTATCCAGACCTGCATTTTTAAATGTAACTACCCCTCCAATTCCTAGTTTAAAACCTCCAAGGCTTATAATTTTTTCCGCCTGCTCTTTTGTGCCGCTAAAGCAGTGGAAAATTCCTTTTAAGTTAGCATCATTTAGTTGTTCAACAATTTCAAAAGTTTCATCAAAAGCATTTCTAAGGTGGATAACGATTGGAAGCTTGTGTTTTTTTGCCAGAATTATTTGTTCCTTAAAAACAGTTTTTTGTTCTTCTTCAAAGGTTTTATCCCAGTATAAATCAATCCCTATTTCTCCTATAGCGTAAAATTTATGTTTATCCAGCCAATTTTTTACTTCTTTTAATTGTGTTTGATAATTCCCTTTTACCGAACATGGATGCAGACCCATCATAGGAAAACATCTTCGGGGAAAATCCTTTTCCATTTGTAGCATTCCTTCAATTGAAGTACTGTCAATATTCGGTAAAAAAAACTTATCCACTCCTGCTTCTACAGCTCTTTGAATAGTTTCTTGCCGATCCACTGCAAATTCCTCAAGGTATAAATGGGTATGGGTATCGTAAAAAAGCATTTTGGGAAAAAAGTTATAAGTTATAAGTTGAAAGTTACACGTTTTTTAAAGTGAAAAAAATTATTTGTTAAAATTATAATTTGGAAGTTATTAATTGAAAAAAGGTTGAAAGTTAAAGGTTTTTTTAAGTGAAAAAAAATGCGTGATAAATATAAGTTTGTTGAAGTTGCAAAAAATATATTTTTTGCAAAAGATTAAACCCGTTATATAATTCTTAAATTCACAACTTAAATCTTTATAAACAGTGAGTAAACAAAAGAGATCTTATTTGTTGGTTAAAATTGGGGCGGCTATTTCTGTGGTTTTTTTGCTGGTAATATTTGCTATAAATCCTACGCTAGAAAAAATGTTGGCTCAGCAAATAGAATTAAAATTGCTGGGAAATTTTAACTACACCTATGAATCACTGGAAGTGGATTTATGGAGCGGTTCCATTTCATTTGATGAAGTTAAATGGTCTTTCCCAAAAGACACTGCACTTGTTGAACAAAAAGGAAGCGTTGAAAGAATTAGTATTAAAGGTATTGATTTATGGATTCTTATAGGAGATATTGATATTAAAATTGATAGGATTCTTCTTGATAATCCAGAGATGCACATTCGTATTTTAGACTCCCCTGCCTTAGTTGATTCACTTGTTGAAAGACAACAATATGAAGAATTTAGTTTTTACTCTTTAATTAAAGGACAAATTAATAGTTTAAATGTAGCAAGCATAATAATAAGGAATGGAAATGCTACCTGGATTAACTTGTCAGATAACAAGGTACGCAGGAAAATAAAAAATGCGCATTTATCTGTAGATTTTATAGAACTGGATTCTACCATAGCGGCAGCAAACAATGGCTGGTTTACAATGAACAATGTTGAGTTGAATTGTGCCGGGGCAGAGATCTTTTTACCTGATAGCTTGCATAAAATAAAGACCGGTAAAATCCATCTGGATTATTTAAATTCTGCTATTACAGTTGATTCAATAGTACTTATTCCTCTTTATTCAAAATCACAAATGAGCAGGGCATATAAATATGAAATTGACTGGATAGATTTGATGGTAGGCAAGGTGAAAATCATCAATATTGATCTTTATACTTTAATGGTATCAGGAAAGTTGAGAATTGATAATGTTTTAGTTGATGGGCTTAAACTTACTGCCTTCAGGGATAAAACTCAAGCTGAAGGCCCTAAAAAGTATTTGCCTTTTCCACAAATGGCACTTAAAAATATGGGTATGAACATTAAAATTGACTCCGTGCATTTAAGAAATGCAAGGATAGAATATGAAGAACACAGTCAATTAACAAATAAGACTGGATCCGTATTTTTCACTAAAATGAATGCCACTATTTATAATATTACCAATGATAGTTTAAGCTATATATCTTCTCCCATTGCCACAATGAAAGTTAAAACAAAGCTTATGGGCAAAATTGATTTGAATGTTGATATTGGATTTAATTTAACTAACAATTATGGTAATCACTGGCTAAAAGGCAGTTTAAAAGGCTTTGAGCTTTCAGTGTTTAATCCAGTATGTGAACCGCTTGCAGCGGTTTCTATTCAAAGTGGAAAAGTGGAAAGGATAGATTTTAATGTCCGTCTTAATGATCATGTTTCTGATGGAAATATGAGCTTTATTTATTCAGATTTAAAAATTAAAATTCTTGATAATTTAAACTCAAAACCAAAAAGCAGGAATAAAACTAAAAGTTTTTTAGCAAATACATTTTTGGTTAAAAAAAGCAACCCTTCTGGTAAGAGAGAACCAAGAATCGGGATTGTACATTTTGAACGCTTAAAGGAAAAATCTATTTTTCATTTTTGGTCCAAATCTTTGCTTACTGGAGTTAAATCCACTTTGGTTTCTGTAGAAGAAAACAATTGATGCATTAGTTTTTTATAATTCAAAGGGTATCTTAAAATGACTTTTAGTTGATTCAGCTTCTCTCAATAATGTCTCATACCTCCTTCAGCTAGATGTTTAATAATAAAGAGCACAATCAAAATAATTAATCCTAATATAATTTCCATGACTTTCTGAAAGGAGTTTTTCCAGGAGTTTGCTTTTTAAACTCTTTATTTTTAGAGATGGATTGCACTTTGCCCCATGGTTGATATATAGATATAGTTGTTATTGCAAGTAATACCAATAATGCAGCACCTGCATCCGCAATAAGTTGCAGTTTTAAAGTAAAATGATCATTAATTGTGAATGCATTTTGTGTTGCTAAATCTGCTAAATAGCTTATAGGTTTCATATGAAACAACAAAACGATGGTAGATGCAATAGTCAGAACTAGTTTTACAATTATCCAGTAATGCTTGAATAAACCCCATTTAGTTCCTAGCGCTTGAATAATGCCCGTAAGCAAAGAAGCTAAACATAATGGAACTATTACAAACCATCCGCTCACCTCCATTGCCAGATATGCAGAACGAGCCAAAAGAACATCCTGACTAGTAACTCCGGTTATGGCAAAAGCTAAGAATACCGCTACCGCACCAAACCATCCTACAGAAAAAGTAATATGAGAAGTAAGTATGAATTTACCCAGTTTTGGTGAGAATGTCATTGTTATAAATTTTTTCCTGTAAAATTAGTTTTTTCACATTAGCATTGACAAAAGTTTAGTATAACCAATGCAGTTTATACTGTAGATAACATAGATCGGACTATAGTTTAAGGCTAATATTATTAAATGCTACATTTGAATGCAATTTTTTTTAGCATTGAGGGGTTAAATACTATTAAAAACTAAACGAGTTGATTCCTCATTCTCGGGGCTAATTAACTATCTTTGTAATAAAACCAGCAAGTTGTCAAAAATACTTATTATAAGATTCAGTTCAATTGGAGACATTGTGCTTACAAGCCCTGTTATAAGGTGTCTTAAGCAACAATTAAAAGATTGCGAAATTCATTATCTGACTAAAAAATCCTTTTTGCCGGTATTAAAAGCAAATCCTTACATTGATAAAATTCATCTTTTTGATAATAACCTCGAAGAATTAATTACTCAGTTTAAAACAGAAAACTTTGATTTCATTATTGATCTACATAATAATTTAAGAAGTCTTAAAGTAAAACTAAAGCTTAGGAAACCAGCCTATTCATTTAGCAAACTGAATTATGAAAAATGGATTTTGGTTAATTTTAAATTAAATAAACTTCCAGCGATTCATATTGTTGAACGTTATTTAGAAACTGTAAAATCACTAGGGGTAATAAATGATCAAAAAGGTTTGGATTATTTTATTCCGCAAGGTGATGAAATTGCCCTAGATTCCTTGCCTGAGCAATTTAGAAACGAATATGCCGGATTTGTAATCGGAGGACAATATGCCACTAAACAATTAGAGGCAGAGAAAATGATAGAAATTTGCAGAAGAATAAAAAACCCTATCATATTATTGGGCGGAAAAGAAGATTTTGATGCTGGAGAAAAAATTGCCTCTCACGTTGGCAGAGAAAAAGTGCTGAATGTGTGCGGAAAATATTCCCTTAATCAAAGTGCATCATTGGTAAAACAAGCCAAAATTATTATCAGCCATGATACCGGATTAATGCACATTGCTGCGGCATTTAAAAAAGACATTGTTTCTGTTTGGGGCAATACTGTTCCTGAATTTGGGATGTACCCATATATGCCCGGAGAAAACTCCTATATTTCTGAAGTAAAAGAGCTCCCTTGTCGTCCATGCTCAAAAATAGGTTATTCAATTTGCCCTAAAAAACACTTCTATTGCATGAAATTGCAAGATGAAGTAGAAATTGGAATCAGAGTAAATAAATAATTCTGAATAAATTTATTCTTGCTTTTGAAAAACGCAACTATTAAACTTCGTTTTTAAAATAATAAAAAATCGCCCTTCCTGTAACTTTTCTTAAACCTTATTCGTCCCACCAAAAAAAGGCATTACTTTTATAGCATAAATGAACCCTTCAGAATATAATAAATGTGTGGATGATTATGCAGATAATCTTTACCGCTTTATCCTAAAAAACATTAAAGATAAAGACAAGGCTAAAGATATTGTGCAAGACACCTTTGAGAAGTTGTGGATAAAATGTCCGGAACTTGAGTTTTCAAAAGCCAAATCCTGGATGTTTACCACTGGATATAGAACAATGATTGATTTAATAAGAAGGGAACAAAAGCAAGGCAAATTTGATGAGAAAGAGTTTTCAGCGCTTTCTTATGAAGAAAATTATTCGGATTTGCAGGAAATTTTGCAGCGGGCAGTGAATAGACTTCCCACTGATCAGAAAGCCGTAATATTACTACGGGATTATGAGGGTTATTCTTATGAAGAAATTAGCAAAATATCCGGGTTGTCTGAGGCGCAGGTAAAGGTTTATATTTTTAGAGCAAGAACTTTTCTGAAAAAATATTTAGGAAGCATAGAGTCATTAGTATGAGCATTTTTTTAAATAATTACGAAAGTTGGTTTTTAGACTATCATGAGGGTAACCTTAATGAGAATCAGAAGGAATTGCTGTTTAGATTCTTAGAGCAAAACCCAAAGTTTTTAGAAGAGTTTAATTCATTTGATAATACCATAGTAATTAATGAAAATTTTGCGTCTCTGGAAACTAAGGAGCAATTAAAGGCTCCCCAAGCAAATAATTTTGATGAACTACTTATAGCTTATCTGGAAGATAATCTAAATGACCAGGAGAAGAAAAAAATTGAAGAATTAATCAATAACAATAAAAAAATAGAAGCCGATTTCTCTTTATTTAAAAAAACATTGCTTAGTCCCGATTTATCCATTGTATATCCTAAAAAGAAAAATTTAAAGAAAGAAAAAAGAGGAGTTATCAGGTTAATGTATTACGCAAGTGTTGCTGCCGCTGCCTGCTTTTTGTTTTTCATAATAAATATGAATGGATTATTTCAATTTAACAATTCAGAAAATCAAATTGTTAATGGCTCCTCTGATTCACTTAAATCAAAAAACATTTCTCTTGCAAATACAATTAAAGAACCAATACAGCTTCCTGAAGAAATAAAGGAACAAAAAAACGAATCAATTGAGATTGCTGAAATAAAAGAGAAAAAAATCAAAAAAGCAGCAAAAATTTTAACTAAAGAAGAAGAGTACAAAGAACAGGAAAAAGTAAAACAACCCTTGCTAAGTGAAGAAAAATCAAGTCTTGCTATTTACACTAAGACAGAAGATTTGATATCTGAATCTCAAAATGAAATTCCAAATGAAACCCTGATTTCATCCAATCAAGCTCTAATTGATACAACTTCTAAATCAACTAAAGAAAATGAAAAATTCCTTACTCCGAAAGAACTCCTTTTACAGCATTTAAAAAATGCAATTGCAATTATTCCGGATAAAGAAATTGAAAACAGCAACAAATTAAGCTTATGGGAAATAGCTGATGCTGGAACTAATAATATTTCAAAAATTACCGGTAGGGAGCTTAAAATTTCCCGTGAATTAAATGAAAAAGGAAGTGTCTCTTTGTTTGCAATTATTACTGATCGTTTTGAATTTTCCCATTCTTCTTCTAAATAATAGAGGGGTGTAACTTTTTATAAACCTCATCCGTCACATTTAAAAACAAGAAATAATATTAACCAGTAAAAATTTATCACATGAAAAAAATAATACTAATATCAATTGCCCTGATATTTTGCGCCTCATTAAATGCCCAAACAGAGACTGATCAGGATTCTGTTCAAACCAGCAAAGCTGATACAACAAGATTAAAATTCGGAGATGTAAAACTTTTGGTAATTACAGGATTTGATAAAGCAGAAAAAAATGACACGATTAAAGGAGAAATCAATAAAGAGAAAAGAAAAACAAATTCAAGAAAAAACCATTGGGCTGGAATTGATATAGGAATTGCCGGATATTTATCCCCTCAGCAATCATTTGGAATGGAGTTTGAAAACCAATTATTTGAATTGGATTATGCGCGCTCCAGAACCTGGAATATAAATTTTCTTGAAAAAAACTTAAAAATTTATAAAAATTATGTAGGAATTGTAACTGGCGCGGGTGTTTCATTTAACAGGTATCACTTCAATAACAGGCAAACAGCCTTAACTCCTTTTACAGATTCTACATACATGGTTGAAACAAATTTACTTACCCGAAAACATTTGCTAAGTGCTTCATATCTTACTGTTCCTTTATTGATTGAATTTAATACACACCGTAATCCAGACAAATCTTTTCACATAGCAACCGGTGTAATTGGAGGATATCGCATTGGTTCCAAAGCTATTCAAGTAAACGAGTTTGAAGGTTCAAAATCCAGGCTTTCAATTAGAGATGATTTCAATCTGGCTCCTTTTAATTTAAATGCAACTGTAAGGGTAGGGTATGGAGATTTTAACCTTTTTGTAACTTATGCATTAACAGAAATGTTTGTGAAGGGAAGAGGGCCTGAATTGTTTCCTGTCTCTGCAGGGATTACATTACTGGGATTCTAGAAATTAATATATTCCAATGAATTAAAAAAGCCATCTCAAACAATTTGAGATGGCTTTTAATATTAAATATTAATCAGGCAAAATTTTACTTTTATTCCTGGTTAAGAATAAACCCAACCCCATGTACATTGGTTATTTTAATTGAAGAATCCTCTTTGAGATATTTTCTCAATTTTGTAATGAAAACATCCATGCTTCTGCCTAGAAAATAATCATCTGTTCCCCAAATCACTTTTAAGGCAATTTCTCTTTTAACTACTTCATTTTTATGCTGGCACAATAATCTTAAAATCCCTGCTTCTTTTGTGGTAAGGGACTGGGTTAAGGTATCTGATTTTAAAGTGAGGTTATCATGATTGAAAATAAATTTTCCGATTTGAAATTCAATTTCTTTTTGCTTTGGTTCAATAACATTACACCGTTTTAGCACAGCTTCAAGTCTTAAAACAAATTCCTCCATGCTAAATGGCTTTGTAATGTAATCGTCTGCCCCTACTTTAAATCCTTTTATACGATCCTCTTCCATTGCTTTTGCAGTAAGAAATATAATTGGAACATTATTTCCTTCATTTCGAATTTCTTCTGCCAGGGTAAATCCATCTTTTTTTGGAAGCATTACATCAAAAAGGCAAATATCGAATTCATCAGTGAATACAGCCTGGAAAGCAGATTGCCCGTTTGTATGCAAGCTCACCTTATATCCCCTTTGCTCCAAACTGTCTTTAATTACAAAGCCTAGGTTTAAATCATCTTCAACAAGTAATATTTTTACCGTTTTATTTTTCATCATCCTGCTATTTTAAACCTGAATTTTTTAAAATTTATTCTCTATTTTTTTGGCAAATAAATTTCAAACCTACTTCCCTTGTTTACCTCACTCTCCACACTTACTTTTCCTTTATGCGCCTCTACCATTATTTTTACATAATTTAGTCCAAGCCCAAATCCTTTAATATCATGTAAATTGCCAGTAGAAACACGATAAAATTTTTCGAACACCTGTTTTTGATCTTCTTTTTTTATCCCTATTCCATTATCTGAAATTTTGATTTTAATCCCCTTGCGGTAATTTTCTGTAATAATAGTAATTACAGGCTCCCCCGGGGAATATTTAATTGCATTATCAACAAGATTTGATAAAATATTAGTGAAATGCTCCTTATCTACATGAATAATTTCTTCTGTGGCATTTAATTTATAAATAAATTGTCCATTTTTTTCATTTAAAGCAAGTACAAAACGATTAGTAATTTCACCTACAACTGAATGTACATTTACAAGTGTTTTATTGAGTTTATAATCCGCTTTATCCAGGGTGGCAATTTGTAAAAGGCGCTCCACCATGCTTTTTAACCTGTTGTTTTCCTCCGATATAATTGAGGAGTATCTTTGAAGTCTATCAGGATTATTTACAATTTCTGGTTTAGTAAGCACTTCTGAAGAAATAGCAATAGTTGAAATAGGGGTTTTAAATTCATGGGTCATATTATTAATAAAATCAGTTGTAATTTCCGATAGACGCTTTTGTTTTAGAATAACAAATATTGTGTAGGAAAAAAACACCATCACAACCAGCAAAATAACAGTAGAAAACAACCAAATCCCCATTTGTGAAACTAAATAGCCATCTTTTTCAGGAAAATAAACTCCAAAATAATGCCCGTCTTTATCTGATTTTACAGGAAGGTAAGTTGGTTTGATTTCTCTTTTTCCAGAACTTAAAGGGACATAATTTCCATATACCATAGAATCGGTGAAACAATCATAGATCCCATATTCAAAATCAAGGCTTAAATTTCTAGTGGTGAATTCTGCTTTAAGTAATGATTCTAGCAGGTAAGGATGAAGAGTATCATAAATGCTTACAACAAAATAATTTGCTGACAAGTGCTTTATAGGTTCAATATAAGCTGAGGAATCCCCTCTTAACCGTAAAATATCTGTAGCAACATTTCTAAGAGAGACATTTACTGAATGATTGAACTGCTTTTCTTTAATATCCCAAGCTTTACTAATCCAGTAGAATTGAGTAACACCAATACCTAAAATAGAAATGGTAGCAAGGATAATAACATTGCGGATTACTTTGCGGCTCATTTTAATTTTTTATAATGACTAGGTGTAATACAACAAAGATGTGAAAAAAATATTTTGTTTAGGTAAAGATAAGTTATTGTATTTACTAAGTTTGACTCATTTTCAGACTAAAACATGTGTTAAATTGTTAAAGTTAAAATAAGCATGAAAATAAAAATTTCCCATTCGCCTTAAGGTATACGCTGAGCGAAATAAATTTCGTTATTTTACATAGCAATGGAAAACAATAATGAGAATATTATAAAATCCTTACCCGGAAAGCCGGGAATTTATCAGTTTTTGGATGCTGAGGGTAAGATTATATATGTTGGAAAAGCAAAGGATTTAAAAAAAAGAGTAAGCTCCTATTTTAGAAAAGACAAACAGGTGGGTAAAACCGCGGTTCTGGTTAAAAAAATTACAGATATAAAATTTATTCTTGTTGAGACTGAACTTGATGCACTATTATTGGAAAACAACCTGATAAAAAAATATCAGCCCAAATATAACATTCAGTTAAAAGACGATAAAACCTATCCTTGGATTTGCGTAAAAAACGAACGCTTTCCCAGGGTTTTCCCAACCAGAAACCTTATCAGAGATGGTTCTTTCTATTTTGGCCCTTATGCTTCTGTAAGGATGATGTATACTGTGTTGGATCTATTAAAGCAACTCTATAAACTTAGAAATTGCAGTTACAATCTTAGCGAGGAAAACATCAGTAAAAATAAATTTAAAGTTTGTCTTGAATATCATCTTGGCAATTGTAAAGCTCCTTGTGAGGGCAAACAGGCCGAAGATGATTACAATAATACCATTACTGAGATCAGAGAAATTTTAAAAGGAAACATCAGCATGGTAGTAAAGCATCTGAAAGAAAAAATGCGTGAGTTTTCAGAGCTTTACGATTATGAAAATGCGCATCTGATTAAAGAAAAAATAGATTTGCTTGAACGCTATCAAAGCAAATCAACGGTAGTAAGCCCAACTATAGAAAATGTTGATGTGTTTTCAATATGCCAGGATGAATCAACAGCTTTTGTAAATTACTTAAAAGTGGTAAACGGAGCTATTATCCAAGGCCATACAATCGAGTTGAAAAAGAAACTGGACGAAAGCCCTGAAGAACTTTTGGAATTTTCCATTGGAGAATTAAGACAGCGTTATGCAAGCGATGCAAAAGAAGTAATTGTGCCTTTTAAGCCCAGCATTGAGCTGCCTGGTATAACTTTTACAGTCCCACAAAGAGGAGATAAGAAGAACCTGCTTGAACTATCAGAAAAAAACGCCAAGTATTACAAGTTGGATAAACAAAAACAGGAAACATTAATTGATCCTGAAAGACATACAAAAAGGATATTAGAACAAATGAAAAAAGATCTTCGTTTGTCTGAGCTTCCTTATCATATTGAGTGTTTTGACAATTCTAATATTCAAGGGGCTTATCCTGTGGCTGCTTGTGTTGTATTTAAAAATGCCAGAGCCAGTAAAAAAGATTACCGTCATTATAATATTAAAACAGTTGAAGGCCCTGATGATTTTGCCTCCATGGCCGAAGTTGTGTATAGACGGTATAGCAAACTGCTCAATGAAAATGAACCTTTGCCTCAATTGATAATAGTTGATGGCGGTAAAGGCCAGTTAAGTGCCGGATTAAAAAGCCTGGAAATATTGGGACTGAGGGGGAAAATAAGCATTATTGGAATCGCCAAAAGACTGGAAGAGATCTATTACCCGGGTGATCCTTTACCTATGTATTTAGATAAACGATCTGAAACACTTAAAATAATTCAGCAACTGCGTAATGAAGCTCATCGCTTTGGAATTACCCATCACAGGGGAAGAAGAAGTAAAGGAACAATAAAGACAGAACTTACAGAAATAAAAGGCATTAGTAATGTAACTGCAGAAAAACTCTTAATGCATTTTAAATCAGTAAAAAGAATTAAAGAGGCAACTGAAGAAGAAGTTCAAACCATAGTAGGCAAGGCAAAAGCCCGTATAATCAGTGAGTTTTTCAGACTTAGCAGCAAAAACAACTGATTTTCTTTCGGCATAATTATTTCTATAAAATTTGTGAACCACCACAATAAGAAATAAAAATGACAAAACATATCCTATTTACTTTTTACATTGTTTCACTTTTTGCTAACATCCAAGCACAGTGCATGCTTCAGGAATTATCCATAAAAGAAAAAGCACAAAAATCAGAACTGGTTGTTGAAGCAAGGGTAATGGAAAAAATTTCATACTGGAATAATGCCCAAACAAGAATCTATACTTTAAATAAACTCGAAATTTACAAGCTTTTTAAGGGCCAGATAAATCCTTCAGAAATTAATTTAATTACAGAAGGAGGTACTATTGAAAATATTAAGCACAGCGTACAGCACGCACTGGATTTAAAACCCGGTGACACTGGACTTTTTTTTATTCAAAAAAGCGAGAACAATGAACTAAAAAACAATAAAATTTCAAATGATATACAGTTTCTAGCCTTTGGTGCGGTTCAGGGCTATATTAAATATGATGAACAAGTAAAATCTGCTTCGGATCCCTTTAATTATTATTCAGACATAACTGTAGAATTATATTCACAAATAACCTCCCTAACAGGAAAGTATAAAGTATATAAACAATTAGAATTTAAAACTTCTCAAGATACAAAATCCACTGTTTTTATAGATGATTTCAATCCTAAAACATTACCGGGTGGAACCGAAAAAGAATTGACCATTTTGGGCAATGGATTCGGTAACATTCAAGGGGAAACTTCTTATGTGGAATTCAAAGATGCAAATGCCGGAGGTTTTAGTTATTATCAACCTCTTGCCTCCCAATACATTTTATGGGAAGATGGTAAAATTATTGTAAAAGTACCATCAAGGGCAGGTACAGGAACTTTTAGGGTAAGGAATGGAAATGCCACTATTGAAAGTATAGACTCCCTTACTATTTCATATAGCCATCTTAACGCCCTTATTAACGGAAATGCTTTTCAAATTAACCTTATAGATAAGAATTCAAACGGTGGATATTTATGGCAAATGAATAAGGACTTTAGCAATAATAAAAAAGCGGCAGAAGCATTTGAAAGAGCCTTTAATACTTGGCGTTGTGAAACATTTATTAAGTGGGAATTAGGCAATAGTACTGATATAAATACTATTGCAAGTGATGGAGTAAATTTAATCCGCTTTGATAATGGAGCAGAATTGCCTGCGGGAGTCCTGGGTGCCTGTTATACTTACTGGAATGGATGTGGATCAGCAGAGAATATGAGATGGTTTGTAAATGAGCTGGATATTGTTTTTAATGATTCTACCAATTGGAGTTTTACTTCAGCTGCTCCAAAACCAAACACCTTTGATTTGGAATCAATTGCTTTACATGAATTAGGGCATGGCCATCAGTTAGGCCATGTTATAAACCCTAATGGGGTTATGCATTATGCAGTTGCTGCAGGAGAGGCAAAAAAAAACCTGGATTATAATGATAATAAAGGTGGAAATTATATCATTAAGGCAAGCATGAGCAATACACCTTGTGGAAATTCACCAATAACAATTTTCAATAGCTCTGATTGTTCTGTTAGCTCAGACTTGGCAAGCATTAATATTGAAATTAGCAATGGAACAAATCCAAGTTGTGAAAATACTCCTATCACTTTTACCGCTCATGCCCAAAATGGCGGGCTTTTCCCTTTATATAAATGGGAAATCAATAAAAATTCCATGGGGACAAATGATTCTACTTTTACATCTTCAAATTTAAAGAACAACGATAAAGTCACTTGCTCCATTATTTCAAGCAAGGCAGGGATAAGTGGATCTATGTCAACTTCCAAGGATTTGATAATGAGTATAAGCTCCAAACCTTTTACCGAGGTCTTACCTTTAGGCACTGACAGTTTAACTTCTTCTATAGAGGGAAAAACCTACCAATGGTATTACAATAGCCTTGTAATAGAGGAGACGAAAAAATCAATTAAACCATTGCTTACAGGAACATATACTGTAAGTGTAATAGATTATTATGATTGTATATCTGATGAATCTCCGGCTTTTCTTTATAACCCTCTTGGCATAAATAAACTAGAAAAAACGGTGCATTTAAATATATTTCCAAATCCATCTTCTGGTATATTTACGGTACAAGTAGATGAAATAAATTATAATGACAATGAAATTTCAGTAAGTAATTTATTAGGACAAATAATCTATTCCGGTAGTTTCACGAATGTGAATAAGAAAGAAATAAATTTAACAAGTTATTCAGAAGGAATCTATTTTTTACTGATTAGAACAGGTAAAAAAATAGCCGTAGAGAAAATTATTCTGCAAGAGGAAGTAGATTAATAAAGTTCCTTCCTGCTTTAGGTCAAACTGTTGTTTTTTAATTCTAATTCCGTTTTCATTATTACTAACTGCACAATTGGTAAATCATTTAATTTATTCTCTTCTAAATTTTTATCGTTTTCTTTAATATATTTTATAATTTCTTCTTTAAATTGATTTTGCTCTTCCATAATTAAAAATAAAAAATATATGTCAAATAATCCTTTAGATTTATTGCTACTTATACAAAGGAATGCTGAAAACAAATGAGGTTCCCTGGTTTATTTTAGTATCAATCCTAAAAATCCCTCCATGTTTTTCAATAAATTCTTTTACTAAAACAAAGCCTAAACCATTTTTAGAATAATTGGTTCCCTTCCTCAAAAATCCATTGTCTGTAAAAATGCCTTCTTTTTCTTTTTCTGTCATTCCCTTACCAGTATCTTCAATTTTAATAAATGCTGATATTTGACATATTTCAGCCTTAATGGTAACTGTACCTTGAAAAGGCGTGAATTTTATAGAATTAGTTACAAGATTTTGAATGATGGATCGAAGCATAACTTTATCTGCTTCAACAAAAACACTAGGTGATATGTCATTTGTAACTCTTATTTGCTTTTGTTCTGCTAATTGCTCTAAAACAAGAAGTGATTCTGTAACCAAATTAAATAAATTAATTTTTGAAGGAACGAAAATCACGGATACCTTTTTTGTCTTTGACCACTCAACAAGATCATCTAGTTGAGTTATTATCTTCTTTGAAGCTTTATTTATAATCTTTCCAAGGTGAGTACTTTCTTCTGATGATACTTTTTGTTGATAATTTAATAACCCTTCCGAGGAAGCTAAAATGGCACTTATTGGATTCTTTAAATCATGAGAAATTATAGAAATAATTCGGTCTTTTGCCAAATTCATCTTTTTTAGTTCTTCATTAAATAAAGAAATTTCTCTGTTCGCTATCTCTAATTTATGTATTCTTTGTTCAATTTCTGTTTTTTTTTCTTTATTTAAAGTTAACAGGTCAATACTCTTATTCCCTTTTTTTTTCAATTCAACCTTTTGACCTGCATCATTATCCATATAAAAGTTTTAATTTGAAATAATTACAAATATAGTTTCAGATTCTTTAGAAGAGTTATAAAATAATAACTGCCTGGTTTTCTTGAATAAGTGTATGCTAAAACAAAATAAATGCCTTTAAAAATTTATACTGACGTTAATAACGTAAATATTAATTGAGACAAAAAGATAAATAATCACTATTAAAGATTTATTTTAGTCGACAAATATCTGCAATTGCTACCAAAACTTCATTATCTATTTTTAATCGTCTTACATGTAATATCTATTAGTTTAGGATATTCTCAAAGCAATTATTATAAAAATTTCAACGTAAGAAATGGGCTCCCAAGTTCTGAAACCTATTCTGTTTTTCAAGATTCAAAAGGATATATATGGATTGCGGGAGATGCAGGAGTAAGTAAATACAACGGGCACCAATTCGAAAACTTTACCACTGCAGAAGGATTGGGAGACAATACCATTTTTAATTTTTATGAGGATAAAAAAGAAAGAATCTGGTTTTTAAGTTATTCCATTAATCTATCTTATTATGAAAAAGGGGAAATAAAAAAAATATTTCCAAATGGTGAACTTGGAAGGTTTATCGGAAACGAATATATAAGCAGCATTTGTATTGATAGTCTTGACAATCTATGGATTGCTACGGATAAAGGTTTTTATAGTTTAAACTTAAAAAATGAAAAATTCGAATGTACGGCTGTAAATATTCCTGAAGGATATTTTATAAAAGAAATTGAAGATAATTTTCTTTTTGGAAAAAATGATACATCCATTACTACAGCTATTACATTTACTGTTGACTTGAAAGATAAACTTTTTGATAAAAAACTATACAATAAGAATTTTTCAAAAGTGAATTTAGGCTTTACCATTAATTCCCAAAGACATATCTTGTTTCATAATTTTCATGCCTTAATAAGTTGTAATCTAAAAACTGAAGAAATAAACTCCCAATTTTCATCATCAAGAACCATAAGCGTGTACGCAGATAAAAAAGACAGGTTTTGGGTAGGCACACTGAAAGATGGAGTTTACTTATTTGAAGATGACCCTGTAACTTCAAGATTTAGAAAACAATTCTTAAGAGGAAAATCCATAACCAAAGTACTTCAGGACCATGAAGGTAATTTTTGGTTCTCTACAATTGAAGATGGCGTATATTATGTCTCTGAAAATCAGGTTTTAAACATTTTGGAAAATAATAAAACCGTAAAAGAGGCAAAGATAGCAACCTTCAATGACTCCCTTGTTTATGGTGTATTAACAGAATTAGAGGCCTTTAGGGCCAACGAAGGTCTTTTTGAAAAAGTAGGTTTTGAAAACAAGAATTTGCCCGGCACTCCAACTACAATCTTTATAGATTCTAAAAGCCGGGTATGGTTTGGTATAACAATGGGATCATTTATTTACTATCCTGAAACTGATAGAAAATTAAAAAACCCTTACAAAGTTGCCGATTGGGTTGCGATAACAGAGGATAAACAAGGGGCAATCTGGATGGCTTCCTACAGCTATTTATTCAAAATAAATAATTCTGATTTAAAAATAAGTAATATAATTCCGCTTAGTAAAAGACCATTTGCCTTGAAGGCAGGTCCTAATAATGAAATTTATATAGGTGCTCTTGATGGGCTTTGGAAATATGAAAATGACATATTAACCTACTTGGGAAATCAACATCCATTTTTAAAGCACCGCATTGACGATATTTTAATTTTGAAAGATAAAAGTATTGTTTTAGCAACAAAAGGAGCTGGAATAGGCATTTGGAAAAACGGGAAAATTAGAACTATAAATACCTCAAACGGCCTGGAAAGCAACATTTGCAAAACACTTGCCCTAGACAAAGAAGAAAATATTTGGGTAGGCACAAACCACGGATTAAGTAGGTTGGTTAATGTAAATGATAACTGGGTCATTAACAGTTTTGCAAAAAGACATGGATTAATCGATAATGAGATAAGTTCAATTGTATTTTGCAATAATAAGTTATGGATTGCCAGCAATGTGGGAATTTCCTATTATAATATAGAAGAACTCTTAGAAAAAGAAACTATCACTCCCGTAATTATTAAACAGATCTCTACAATTGATTCTAATTATATTCCTGGTAAAAAACCGCTAGAATTAAGCTATAAAGACAATTTTATTTCGATCGAATTTGAGGCCCTCACTTATATTGATCCTGATAATACAAAGTTTCTATATAGACTTTCGGGATTACATTCAGAATGGAGAGTAACAACTAACAGGACTGTTCAATTTTCTTATTTAAAAGCTGGAAAGTATTTATTTGAAGTTGCTCCCTTTATAAATGGTGCAGACACTATTAATTCTTCCGCAAAAATTTCATTTTATGTAGTCCCTCCTTTCTGGGATTTGTGGTGGTTTAAAACATTAATCGCGCTATTAGTTTCCAGTATCATCATTTATACAATTATTTATTTGAATAACAGGTACAGGCAAAAAATTAATACTAATTATGAATATAAGAAAAGGATTGCAGATATAGAATTAAGGGCCTTAAGGTCACAATTAAATCCACATTTTATTTTTAACTGCATGGGGACAGTTCAAAATCTCATTTTGAAAAATAAAAATGAGGCAGCTGAAACATATATCAGCAAATTTTCAAAATTATTACGAACAGTATTAGCAAGTTCCTCTGAAAATGTAATTTCTCTAGATCAGGAATTAGAAACTATAAAATCTTATCTAGACCTTGAATCTTTAAGGTTTGCAAAAGGATTTAATTATAAAATTGAAATTGAAAAAGGAATAAATACTTCTGAAATTGATATCCCACCTATGCTAATTCAACCCTTTGTAGAAAATGCCATCTGGCATGGATTAATTCACAAGGAGGGAGACAAAAATCTTGATATAGTTGTATCTAGAAATGCTGATTACACGGTTTGTTTAACTATTAGCGATAATGGGATAGGAAGACAAAAATCTCAACAATTAAATCAGGATCTGGAAAAGTTCAAATCATATGGAATAAATCTATGTAATGATAGAATTATTCTTTCGAATAGTTATTCTGAAAAAAAAATCATTTTATCTATAAATGATTTAAAGGATTCACAAAATAAGACTTCAGGAACAATTGTCAAAATATTAATTACACAATAATGAGGAGATTTAAAGCAGTAATAATTGAGGATGAATTGCAATGCCTGGAAACTTTAGAACTATTAATTCAAAAGTATTGTTCTGAAATAGAAATAATAGGTACTGCTTGTTCAATTAATGAAGGAAAAAAATTAATAGTAAACAAACTTCCTGAAATCGTATTTATGGATATAGAATTACCTGGAGGCAATTCTTTTTCTCTTTTAAAAGAACTTGATACTATCAATTTCAAGATAATATTCACAACAGCTCATGAAAAGTACGCCCTTCAGGCTGCTAAAAGTTCTGCTATTGATTTTCTATTAAAACCCATCAATAAAGAAGAATTAATTGAAGCAGTTAGTAAAATAAAAAGCATGGTCAATTTTGATGAAAGGATAAATAATTTCATTAAAAATTTAAATTCACCTGAAGATGACCATAGAATAGCCATATGGGGAAACAAAGAAATTGAGTTTTTAAATATATCTGAAATTATTTATTGTAAAGCTAAAGCAAATAATGCTGAAATTTTTTTAACGAATGGAACATCAATTCTATCAACCAAGCCATTAAAAGAATTAGAACAAGTATTGCATAATTACAACTTTTATAGAATTCACCATTCTAATCTTGTTAATTTAAAATATGTGAAAAAGTTTATTAAAGTTGATGGGGGCTTTGCTCAAATGATTGATGGTTCTCAAATAGAGGTTTCTACAAGGCGAAAAGTGGGATTCTTAAAGAAATTAAAGATTAATTAATTACTAATCCTCATTATTAAGGGTTAAATAATTTTTTATGTAGAAACTTTAAAATTTAAAAAACAAAGATGTTTCACCGGTTAAACTGAATTTATTAAAATTATTATAGGCTGCATATCCTGACATAATATTCCATGATATTCTTTTGCCAATATTGAAATCAAAACCAAAGCCCAATCCGTTATTCACCCTGTTTTGAGTTACCCATCTTAATTCTGGTTCAGGAAAATGAAAACCAGGATCATTTTCATAGAAATATTCTTTAGAATGTCGGTATAAATAATGATTCCCCTGATATAGAAAAAAATTCACTGTTTGGTCTAGAATAATATAGTACATAAAGGTTAATCCACCACTTAAAAGAGTAACAAATTCATCTGCAAAAGGGCCAAAAGCGAATTGAATTCCAAATTTATTTGGAGTGAATCTATAAGCTAAACCATAACCTGTAGTAAATCCAGCCGCAGCACCAATGGCATGTTTGTATTGTTGGGTTTCTGGAATTACTTCTTGGGCTTTTAGGTTAAAAAAACTAAACTGAATTAAAATAAGGGCCGCAATAAAAAACAACTTTTCCATAATTGAAAATTTTATTTATGTATTACAAATTTGATCCCAATTATTTGGAACAGAACACGTTTTTAGCTATTTATTTTATTTTTTGATAGCAAGTTTTCCAATATAAGCAAGCCAAACAAGGAAATTATGGAAAAAGTTTTTCCAATGGGTTTTTTATTTATTGATTAAAGAAAAGTCCCAATTTAGGATTAAAGAGTGTGAAAAAGGGAGCAAAAAAGATTTAAAGCGGCATTTCAAAATTCAAGCTTTTTTTATTCAGGCTTATAGTTCGTTTTTTGTAATTTGTTTTGCAGGAAACCATGCGGCAAATGCACCAATAATAAGAACGGTAATGAACACATAAATAAAATCATTTAGCTGCAATGCCACTGGGTATGCCTCCATTACGAAAGACCCTTCTAATTTAATCAATTCGAAATTGATTTGAAGAATGCAAAGTAATAACCCTGCTAAAAGTCCAATACCCGCACCTATTAATGAGATGAATATTCCTTCAATAAAAAATATTTTACGTATTTGATTGGTACTTGCTCCCATATTAGATAAAATACTTATATCTTTCTTCTTGTCAATAATAAGCATAGTAAGAGAGCCAATAACATTAAAAGTAGCTATTATCAAAATAAAAGTAAGTATTAAATAAATTGCCCATTTTTCTGATTTCATTATTCTATAAAGCATATCATTTTGCTGAAATCGATCCTTCACATTATATTTGTCCCCTAAAATTTCTTGTATCTGTTGCTGAACCTGACTTACTTTATATCCATCTTTAATTCCTATTTCTATTGCAGTAATTCTATTTTTATAATCAAGCAATTCAGTGGCCATACTGATTGGGACTATAATATACTTTGAATCAAATTCATGGGAAATTGAAAAAACTCCTGCAGGATAAACAATACCTGTTTTAAAAGCCTTATCAGGGGATAAATTAATCTCTTTAGTTCTTCTGGGAACATAAATAGAAATGGGATTTATAGCACTTAATAAATTCACGCCCAAATTAACAGCAACTCCTTGCCCTAAAACAGCATAATCAGCTCCTTTTTCTTTAAGCAAAAACTCTCCATCAATAAGCATTGTATCAAGGCGGCTCATAGAAACAAAATTTTCGCTAACTCCTTTAATTGTGGCTATATATTGCTTTTCCTTGTATTTTAAAAGCGCATTTTCTTCAATAACTTCTGTATAGAAAGCAACACCCGGAAGATTCTTTATTTTCTCCTTTTCAGAAAAGGTTTTGTCAAAAGTTTTACCCTCTACTATACTTATTTTAATGTCAGGATCAAAAGCGTTAAAAAGGGAAACAACCAGGTTTTCAATACCATTAAAAGCAGACAAAACAACAATAAGAGCCATTGTACCCACAGCAACACCTGTAATCGCAATTTTTGTAATAATATTAATTACATTTTGTGACTTCTTACTTATAAGGTAACGCTTTGCTATGAAAAACGGGAAATTCAATTTTATTTTTAAGTGGTATTTAAACTGTTTTTTTAGTCTTTACTTTTAATATTTAAAATGTGCGTGGCAGGCATTAATTTTAAGAATCTATTTCTGATTTTAATTAAGTAAAAATCAATTAATTTTAAACGTTTTTCTACTCCTCATAGTATCATTAAAATCATTTCCAGGCTCTTACAATAAGACCGGTGCCTGTTTTATGGGCCATGTGAGTATCCATGTAATTAAGTACGTATGCAACTGGATAAGTAATTAAGTAATAAAAAGGAAGAATAATAAAAAACAACTTGGAAACTCCAAGCATTTGAATGGGATACTTCATTGAAAGTCTCCAGGAAATTTTCCCTGGGTTTCCATAAGAATATTTTGCAGACACTTTAGAAAACCCTGCACTCTTGAGTTTATCTTCTATTTCTTTAATATTATAACCATCTCTAACATGTTCTTCAATAAAAGATGAATCACCTTCTTCAGAAACATCCGATCCACCTTGATCAGATGGTGTAGAAATAAGTAGCATACCTCCGTTTTTTAATGAAGCATGAAAGTTTTTGAAAACAAGTACATCTTCCAATATATGTTCCATAACATCTACAGACAAAACAAGATCAAAAGATTCGGGTTTTTGAAAAGTAGTAAGATCTGCAATCTTAAAAAGCACATTGTCTTTTTTAATCTCACGAAAAAACTGATTGCAATCACAAATTTGTTCTTCCTTTACGTCTACAGCCAATATATTCCAATTAGAATTTAGTTGTGATAAATAATAGGAATACTGGCCAAACCCTGCACCTGCATCAAGAACATGAGCATTGTCGGATCTTTTAATTGCCCATTTTTTTATTTCTTTTTGAATATGCCAGGAGCGAAGTAATAATAAATCCAGTAGTTTATAAAAAAGTATTCTTAAACTTGATGAACGATTAAAAACATTGCCCAGGCTTCTTTTTATCGGGTCGTAGTGCATATTGTTATTTTTTCAGAAGATTATCTATTTTTTCCGCATAATCAAGAGAGTCATCAATATGAAAATCAAGATTTGGAACTATTCGTAATTGTTTTTTTACTCTTTCAGCTAATTTTGTGCGAATTTCTTTGGTTTGTTTTTTAACAAATTTCATTACAACGTCCCTGTCTTTTGCAACAAAAAGACTTAAATATACTTTAGCCACTGATAAATCAGGACTAATTCTTACTCCTGTAACTGTTATAAATGCTCCACCAAACATGGTTTTGCTTTCGCGCTGGAAAATCTCACCCAGCTCTTTCTGCAGTAATCTCGCAACTTTCTTTTGACGTGTAGTTTCCATTTTTACAATGTTATTTGCTGTAAATATAATTTTCTTTCCTTTTCACTCCATTTTTCATCGAAAGTAATCAAATTGGATGAATCTTTAAACACGGGAGGCTTTGATTTAGCAGTTATCCTAATAAAATGATGATTAAAAACCCCCATTGCAATATGCATAGGCTTTATATCCTTTTGATCTAAACTTCTTTTTTTACTTCTCATAAACATATCGAAATCACCTGCCTGTATTTTTTCATCCCACAAACCAAGTAATTCAATGGCTTTACGAGTCATAACAACAGTATTTCCAACAAATCCTTCAATTACCTGCGAACCGAATTTTTTTTGTCTTTGTTCAGAAAATTTTTCCCAATCCCCGTACATTAATCGATGCATAAGAGAAAATGAAAATTCATTACGAGCTATAACGCCAATTCCATATTTAATCTTATGCCATCTCTTCCTGAATTTCTTTGTTACCTCAGCATTTTCAGCCTGTTCAATGCCGCAGGAGGTTACTATATCTAACCTGTTCTGTTTCATTGTTTCCAACAGATGCTCATCCCAATTGGGCGCAACAATAATATCATTGTTTAAAAAAGCAAGAATTTCACCTTTAGCAATTTCTATTCCTTGATTTTGGCAATAGGGGTAAGAATAATTACCATCATTTTCTATAACAACCACTCCTACGCTCTTAAAAAACTCTCTGCTTCCATCATTTGAATTGTTATCAATAATGATTAATTCAAAAGGATGCTGGGTATATCTTACCAGATTTTTATAAAAAAGCCGGTTAAGCCCTATTTGATTATATACTGCTGTAATAATGCTGATCATAACGGACCTCAAATGTACACACTTTATTTATATTGCTTATCAGTTATAAACAGTAATATAGCACATTGAAAATAAAATGGAGTTTGATTCATAATTTGATTGCATTTCCTACAAGATTTCTAAAATTGATTAACCCTTAAAATAATTTGTAAAACAGGCATTTTAAAATCAAATCTTTATAGAATCTCTGTTTTAATAACAGTAGAAAGCCTAAAAAAATATAACTTGCAACGATTTTATCAATAATGCGCACTTATTTTAGAATTTTATCATTTGCAAAACCTTTAAAAAGGTTTGTTCCGGCCTATGCCATTCTTGCTGTATTTGCTGTAGTTTTTGGTTTGGTTAATTTCACTTTGCTCATTCCTTTGCTCAATGTGCTTTTTGTAACAACTCAAATTGACCCGGAAATCACAAAGCCTGATTTTTACTTTAATATTCTCTATTTTAAAGACCTTTTTAATTATTATTTCGGTCAAATCCTTCTAAATTATGGAAGAATAGGTGCCTTACAGTTTGTTTGCGCTGTACTTGTTTTTTCTGTATTTATGGCCAATATTTTCAAATATGCTTCTCAAAGAGTCATGTCTTCCATGCGTACCACAACTGTTTACAATATCAGAAAAAATCTTTTTGATAAAATAACTGATCTTCATTTAGGGTATTTCAACAAACAACAAAAAGGACATTTAATTTCCAGGCTTACTAATGATGTCAATGAAATTGAAAACTCAGTAGTTAGTTCCGTACAGGTGGTTTTCAGGGAGCCTTTGATGATTGTGGGATATTTGGTGCTTTTGTTTATCCTGTCTGCAAAACTAACTGTTTTTACTCTGATGGTTTTACCTATATCGGGGTTCTTTATTGCACTAATTTTAAAAAAGCTCAAGAAAGAATCAAGAAAAATACAAGAATTGCTGGGTTCTATTCTTAGTGTTATAGAAGAAACTGTTTCAGGGGTAAGAATAATAAAAGCATTTAATGCCCAGCCCTTTGTGAGAGAAAAATTTGACATACAAAACAATTGGCACCGCTCTATTTTAAGATCCATGTGGAATAAAAAAGAACTTGCTTCTCCGGTTTCAGAATTTACAGGGGTACTTGTAGTGGCACTTGTCTTGCTTTATGGGGGAACCCTTGTATTGGAAAGCAGTTCCGAACTTTCCGCCAGTGAATTTATAACCTACATTATTCTTTATTCTCAAATTCTTGTTCCTGCAAAGAGTATATCTACAGCTATAAGCAATATCCAACGAGGCATAGCCTCTGGGGAAAGAATATTTGAAATAACAGATACTCAAACTATCATTCGTGATAGCCCTGATGCAAAATCTTTTGAAAAGTTTAATAATAAAATTGAATATAAAAATGTCGCTTTTGCCTATGAAAACGACTTGGTATTAAAAGACATTAGTTTTACAATTCCTGAAGGAAAAATCATAGCTCTTGTAGGTTCATCAGGCTCGGGAAAATCTACTGTAGCAGATTTACTGCCTCGTTTTTATAATTGTAATTCCGGAGAAATATTAATGGATGGGATTCCTATCCAGGAAATAAAACTTAAAGACTTAAGAAAACAACTGGGAATTGTAACTCAGGAATCTATTTTATTTAATGATACTGTTTTTAATAATATTGCATTTGGTGAGGAATCTGCAAATGAAGATGCCGTTATAAAAGCAGCTAAAATAGCCAATGCGCATGATTTCATTGTAGCAATGCCTGATGGTTATCAAACTAATATTGGCGATCGTGGAAGTAAATTATCCGGAGGACAAAGACAGAGAATAAGTATTGCCCGTGCTATATTTAAGAACCCGCCAATCCTGATTCTGGATGAAGCTACTTCAGCCCTGGATACTGAATCCGAGCGCCTTGTTCAGGATGCTTTACAAAACCTGATGAAAAACCGCACTACCCTTGTTATTGCACACAGACTTTCAACCATACAACATGCAGATGAGATAATAGTAGTGGATAAAGGAGAGATTGTTGAAAGAGGTAGTCATGAGGAGCTTTTGTTTGAAAATGGAATTTACAAAAAACTCCATGACTTACAGAGTTTTCTTTAAAACAAACAAACCGATTTTATTTTAAAACCCTTAATCTGCAAACAAAGCCTTTAGTTCTGTTGCCTCCTGAGGATTCATTTTTCCTGCTAAAATAAGACTCAGTTGTTTTCTTCTTAAGGCACTTTCATATCTTTTTAATTCTTCTTCTGTTTCAGGAATCAAATCTGGCACAGATATAGGACTCCCTAGCTGATCAACAGCTACAAAAGTATAAATTGCCTCATTGCACTTTGTTTTTAACCCTGTAGAATGATTCTCAACATACACATCAATAAAAACTTCCATTGAAGTGCTGTAGGCTCTGGAAACTTTGGCTTCAAGAGTTACAATATCAGCCAATCTGATTGGAAAATTAAAGGAAACATTATTTACAGCAGCAGTTACAACTACTCTTTTACAATGCCTGTGAGCAGAAATTGCAGCCGTAATATCCATCAGGTGCAGTAAACGCCCTCCCATTAAATTACCAAGTGTATTGGTATCATTGGGAAGAACAATTTCAGTGGATATGGTATGCGATTCTTTCGCTGTTTTAGATTTTGCCATTGTTTTAATTTTAAAGAACAAAGATATTAATAGTTCTTGTTTCTCTGAATTATCTATCTAATTGTTAATTTTGACAACTCAAATAATTCCTATGCTTTATTTAAAGGCCCTACATATTATATTTATTGTTACCTGGTTTGCCGGGCTTTTCTATATTGTAAGGTTATTTATTTATCATACTGAGGCAGAAGAAAAACCGGAACCAGAAAAATCCATTTTACAAAAACAGTTTAAATTAATGGAAAAAAGACTTTGGTTTGGTATTACCTGGCCTTCCATGATTTTAACCTGGATCTTTGGACTTTGGCTTGCTTTTACCCTATATGGCTTTAAATTACCTTTATGGCTTATTATTAAACTGGGTTTTGTTTTAGGTCTTTCCATTTATCATTTTGCTTGTGGTGTTGTTTTTAATCGTTTGAAAAACGACCAAATAAACATCAGTTCATCTGGATTACGAATTTGGAATGAGATCGCAACTTTATTTTTAGTGGCAATAGTGTTTTTAGTTGTTTTAAAAAACTTTATAGATCTATTCTGGGGGCTCAGTGGTTTTATTGTTTTCTCCCTTTTGTTATATACAGCTATTGTCTTTTATAAAAGGAAAAGGCAAAATAAGTAGTCTTTATTTTGCTGGGTTTTTAAAAATTATTCTTCCAAAAAATAAAAATCTCCTGGAATAATTCCTGCTAGAAAAGAATCAATTAAAACTCCCTGATTGTTATATCTCATCACCTTCCCTCTCTGAACATAATCAATTGCATCCGCTACATATATTTTGCCTGTTTCAGGTTCCACTCCAAGTCCATAAAAGATTGAATTTACTTGTTTAATAAATGGTTCAGCGGGAAGACTGGGATTATTTATATCAATTTTACAAACCCCTTTATTTAAAAAATACAATATATCATTACTGCTGTTAATCCTTAATTTAAATGGATTTTGATTTGCATCCTGATAAAAAACCGAATATTCAACAAGGTTTGTGTTCGGATCAATTCTGTGCAAGCTTCCAGGTTTGTTGTTTGTGCTAGATCCATTGCAAAGCACCCATAGTTTCCCATTTTTGTCTTGCCTAATAGAATTGGAAGCAAATCCTGTTTTAATGCTATCCGTTATTAAATCAGTTAGAGGATTAACAACATATACATATTCACTTTGGATATTAGTAACAAAAACCTTTCCATTAGAAAGAATTATTTCCTCTGTAAAGCCCATGCATGGGATCTTTTTTACAACTGAGTTGGTATTTAAATCTACAACTGAAATTGCATTGTCGGCATAATCTGTAACATAAGCCTTAGTGGGGCTAATGGATTGAAAATATCTTGGAGAAGTTAATCCGCTAATTGTGCCAATAGTTTTGAAATCCAATAGATTTACAACTTCAATTTTACCTGAATTATTTATAACAAGATATGCTTTGTCCTTAATAATTTCCATTGATTGAAAAACATCTCCAAGCGGTCTATTATTGGCTGTTTTGAAAATATTACTGGAATAGGAACTGTCAACATTATTATAGAAATCAATGGAAGCATTACCCCATTGAAAATTACCTTCGTTAATTATGAAAACACCGCCTTTCTGTGTTATTTGAACAGGTTTTTCAGGTTCTGTTTCTAATGGCTTGTCCTTTTTACAGGATAAGAAGATTAAAACAAAAATTAAAGCAATATATCTTCTACGCATCATTTAAAAATTACAATTTTTCTCTTTTCACTATTCTTACCGTCTGTAAAATCTAAAAAGTAAAGGCCGTTTTCTAAAGCAGATATATTAGTGGATACAGTGTAAGCACCATTTACCTTATAAACGTCTTCAATCATAATAACTTCTTTACCTGAGGTATTAATAATTCTAATTTTTACCTGACCTGGTTCCTTTAATTCATATTTTATATTTAAATTATCTTTTGCAGGAATGGGAAAACTATTGATATTAAATAGACTATACTTTGTTTCTCTTACATTACTGGCCGGGCCCTGGTTTATAACTCCTATTGCATCAAGATCAAAACCGCCAGAAGCAAAGGATGTAGAAAAAGGATCATTTATTTTATTGTTCTGTGCATCTCTTGTAGCATACAAATCATCTAAAGAACCAACCACATCAATAATCTTAACATGGCTGATATTATTTACATCAAGCCCGGGAATATTTGCCATTTCATCTAAATCAAAAGGAGTTCCATAAAACAGCTTGTATTTACCTGCAAGATTGTTGAGTTTAGTTGCATCCAATAAATCAAAAGTGCCTATTTGAGTAATAGTATCTGTGAGAGAAGTGGCAGGAAATCGAAAAAAAGACTGTCCATCAGAGCTTACCTCAACAAAGGCCAGCTCAAGAAATGTACCATCAAAGGAGTTTTCAAAAACAGCAAAATCCCAACCCGGCCCATTGATTATTGGGCCTGGAAAAGTGAGTACGGCTGTTCCACCATCTCCCAAACTAACCGTTCCACTTTGTCCTGATTTTCCAGTTGCCATTTGAGCATCTCCGGCAGAGGCATATCCTAAAGAAGGATTTGAAATATCCTGGTAACCTAAAGTAACTGTGCATTCTGAGGCCCAGTTCACAAAAACGCTGCTGTCTCTATGAATGGCAGTTGTCCCGGCTTGTCCTGCAGCAGGAGCAAACTGGGCCAAGGCTGTTGACAAAAGAAAACAAAAAACACCTGCAATTGATATCAGTAATCTCATCTATTCAATTTTAGCCACTTCTCAAAAAACAAGGCTCTGATTTTTTTGAGAAATGATATGAAATTATTTTTTTATAAATATATTTCTTTCTACTGAATTATCCTCAAAAGAAACCTCAACAATATAAAAACCAGAAGGGTAATCGGATAAACTAATATTATGTAAGTTGGAGTTGTAAACATTTTGTTTTAAAATCTCTCTTCCAGATAAATCTCTTATGCTAATTAAGGCTGAATTTGTATTCCCATTAAAAGAAATATTTATTTGATCATCTGCAGGATTTGGGTAAATGGAAACAGCAGGTTTTGAATCCTTTTGATTTTTAACTAATAGTGGTGAATCCAAAGTAGTAAAATCATCTAAACAAAAGAAGTCTGGTGTATTCATTCCCCATGTTCCTACATCAGAAGAAGAAAGATGAAAAACAAGACTGTCTAAATTTCCTAAAACTTGTAAATCTACCCATTCCCAAGAAGTAAGAATATAATCCTGAGTATTATCAGTAAATCTGAAATCGGCCAGGTAAAAATCAACTGTGTCATTAATAGGAGCATTATTATAAAAACCAGTAATGCTTAATTTGAACCAATCTTCTCCATCAGTTCCATCAACATTACCATTGGCATCATATATTGAACCGAATTGTTTGGCAAAAGCATCTCCATCACGCATGCTAATGGCTGCATAAGTATTATTGGTGATATATAAACCATCAACAAGTCCTCCATTAGCAGAATTTTCCAGTCGGATAATTGCTCCTTCTTGCCCTACTGCATAATTTGCCGAATTGTTATTACCTATGGCCGTTCTTGCGCTGTATAAATTTCCCGATCCGGCAGTAACACTGTCTTTCATATTTGAATAAACAAAACCCTCGCTCCAATAATCCCAGTTAGAATCATAGGTATTTGTAAAAAAAGCATTCCCATTGTTAAAACCAGCGGACAAATCGCTTCCGTTCCAAAAAGTATCGGCAGAAAGTGTTAGGTTTTCAAAATCAGAAATGGTTTGCGCATTAGTGTAAAAAGCAAAAACCATTAAAAATTTACACATAATTAATCTTGTAACTGTTGTTTTCATCTGTATATAATTTGTTTTTTAAATGTCATATGGAATAGGCCATTTTATATTCATTAGTGTTTGCGCACGTTTGGTGCCTGGCTATTTCATAAAAATTATTAATTAAATTGAATTGTTAACCCGGCTTGATAATGCCTGCCGGGCATAGGCCTCCAGGCCATTACCTGGTAATTGTTATTAAAAATATTGTTTGCTCTAATAAAAATCTCTGCCCTGAATTTATTAATCAATGTTCTCCTTTTTAAGTAAAGCCCGGAGATGTGAAAAGGTTCCAGAAATTGAGAATTATCCGAAGAAGTATACCTGTAACCTGTATAAGCGTGGCTATAATTAAAGTTCCATTTTTTATAGGAAATGGAAAAATTTCCAATACCACTATAAAGAGGTACATAAATCAATTGCTTCCCTACTGAAGCATCATTTGCATTTTTTGCTTTTTCATTAGTAGAAACAGTGTAATTGGTGAGAGCAGATAATTCATATTTCACTTTTCTTGTCTTATATTTTATTTTGGCATTAATCTCGCTTCCTCTACTCCATACTTGCATAATATTTTGTGGAGCCCAATAATTTTCTTCTGGAAGCCAGATTATCCAGTTTTTGATATTCCTGTTAAACACGGTTAATTCGGTAACTACAGAATACTTTTCACCACCCTTGTCCAAAACAACACCTGCTTCCTGATTCCATCCTGCTTCCGGTAATAAATCTGGATTTCCACCCGGATACCAGTATAAATCATTAAAGGAAGGGATTCTATAACTCCTGGAAACATTAGCCTTAATTTTGATATTCGGAATGATTGTTCCTTCAACTCCTGCTGCTGGTATAAAAGGAACAAATTTATTGACAACTACTTCCTGCCTTGCACTTAAAATGCCAATCCAGTTTTGTTTTTTATTCGATAATTTATAGGATGAAAATAAAGCAGTCCTGTTTTGGCTTGGGTTAAATTCATACCCTTGAGAAACAGCCTCATTATAGGTGTTATTTATTCCAAAATTAAAGACCTGTCTGGCACTTAATATAAAATTAGCTTCCGCCTCTGAAATAAAGCTTCTGACATTGCTTTTTGAAAATATCAGGTAGGTTTTATCTATATATTCTATCGTTTCATCAAAATAAGCAGACCGAACAAAATAAGCAGCTGTTTTTCCTTTATTTGACCATTCTGAAGTTACTCTAAATGAATTATCCTTTTGGTTGGAAACAGACTCTGTTTGAGTCATTACTGGTGGAATATTTCTGTCGGTTTGCTGATACCAAAATCTTATATTCAACTGCTGATTAGAAGTTAATTTTATATAATTTTCTTGTAAGAAACCTTTTTGCAAGAGTTCTGAATTTTTTTGTTTTTGAACAGGCTTATCTGCAAGGGCTGTATTTGTAAAACTAAAGTCATTTACTTCCGAGCGGTAATACAAACGAGCTGTACTGTTAAATTTATCACCAGTCTTATAAGAGAAATTGACCTGTTGCTGTTTTTCTCCAAAGCTTCCTAAAACAGAAGTTGTGCTTGCTGAAATTCCTGTATTTTGAACAGGCTTGTTTTTTAAATGTATAACCCCTCCAATTGCTCCGCTTCCCCACAGGGTACCCACATTTCCGGTTTGCAAGGATACCTCATCCATAAAATTAACGGGTATAAGGGAAAGGTCAACCAAGCCATGAGTTGGGCTTTGCAGATTAAATCCGTTCCACAAAACTGCTGTATGCGCAGCACCCGCTCCTCTTATTGAACTTGTTGCAAGCCCACCAGCCCCATAAGACTTAATACTTACCCTGCTTTGATTGCTTAGTAATTCATCAAGAGAAACCGTTTTATGAATCAATAATCCAAGTGTATCAACTTGTTCTGTTTTCCCTCCTGCTGCAAACTTAATTTCTCTGTTATCTTTAATAGTATATGTTTGAAGGTTAACAGTGGTGTCCATTGTCGATTTTTGCCCCCATGACTGATTTAAAAACAGCAGTGAGAGTATAAGTAAAACAACTACAGTATTTACATAATTCATTACAAACGATTAAAGCATTAGCTAAAATCATTTATAACAAACGGTTAAAAAAATATAAGGATAGAAATACATATTCTATTCTTGGCTTTTTCTCCGAAAGCTACAAATGCAAATTACTGGCAGGTCTTCTGACTTAGCTCATTTTTCGTTGCCTTCCCGTTAAAACAACAGTGGCGTGGATAGCGAAAAACTTTAAAAGAGCATTACAGCAGCGGGAACTGTTAAGGATTTACACCTTATTCCCTTTTCATTCCTCTATTAAAAGGAAACCGGCAATCCTGGCAAAAGTAATAAATTAAATCTTTAAATGAGGATTTATGCAAAAAAACACACGCCCTTAAAAAAGCATCTTTATAAAGGGGAAAAATATTCATTCTGGTATTGAAAATTCATGATTATTTTTTATATTTAATTTAATAATTACATTTGCCATACAAACAAAGTCCTGTATAGTATTCCGTTTTGTATTTTAATACCGTTGAAAGATTGAAAAAGGATATTTCTATAACAACAGATAAAAAACCGAAAAAAACATCTAAAAAAATTGTTGCTAGCAACACCGTCTCTGATATGAGCATTGCTATCAGTAATAATTTAAACAGTCTTTCGATTGCTTTAATGAATACTTCGGTAAGCGGAATATTTGTTTTTTATTCGGTTAGAAATAATTCAGGAAAAATAGTTGATTTTAAAGGAGTGGTTTCAAATCAAAAATCAAAAGAGTTTCTGAATATTAATTCTAGTGATTTTCCAGGAACTTATTTGAAAAAAAACAAGATCAAAAGAATCGCTTTTCTTGATGAGTTTAAAAATGTAGTTGAAACAGGCAAAAAATTCTCAATTGAAATTCAGGAAATTTATAACAATTCCGTCAAGTGGTTTAATATCTTAGCAGTAAAAGAAAGCGATGGGGTAGTTGTTACTTTTACAGAAATAACCGAAAATAAATTTTATCACAGCGAAAAGCAACTTGATTTCAAGGAATTATTTGAAATAAAAGAGAAGTTCTCTGTTTTGAATTTCCGCCTGGAAAACAGGATCAGACGTAGAACCAAGGAATTAAACTTAAGTGAAGACCGGTTTAAATTATTATCACAGGCTACTAATGATGCAGTTTGGGACTGGGACCTAATTAAGGGTAGAACTTGGTGGAATGATGGATATACCACGCTTTTTGGATATAATGCTCAATTTGTGAATTTAGGAAACAATTCATGGTTTGAGTTAATTCACCCGGATGATTATTACCGTATAACGGGAGGAATCACTTCCACAATGGAATCCGGTAAGGACCAGTGGTCAGATGATTTTAGGTTTTTAAAAGCAGATGGGCTTTATGCATTTGTGCTTGGAAGAGCTTATGTCCTTTATGATGAAAATGGAAAACCAATAAGAATCGTAGGTTCAATGATTGATGTTTCTGAAATAAAGATAGCACAGGATCAAATAATACAAAGTGCCGAAAGAACCAGGCTTATTGCTGAATTAATGCCACAAAAAGTTTGGACAGCGGATTTAAAAGGCAATATGAATTATTTAAATCCTCGCTGGATGGAATATACAGGACTTAGCTTTGATGAATTAAAAAACTGGGGTTGGCAGAAAGTAATACATAGAGAAGATTTATTTGAAACTACTCGTCTATGGAAACATGCCATTGAAACTGGACAGGATTTTCAGATCGAACATAAAATTTTATGTCACAATGGCGAATATCATTGGCATTTGACAAGAGGAATTGCCTGCAGAGACAGCAATGGTGAAATCATTAATTGGGTTGGGACAAATACAGATATTCACGAAAAAATAGTTTCTGAAGAAAGAAAAGATGAATTTATTGGGGTAGCAAGTCATGAGTTAAAAACTCCTCTTACCAGTTTAAAAGCTTATACTCAATTACTGGAAATGACTATAGAGGAAGAAAATATAAAAGACTCTAAAACTTATATTAAAAAGACAAATACTTTTATAAACAGACTAGATGAATTAATTTCCGACTTACTGGATATATCTAAAATTCAAGCTGGCAAACTTCAATATAACATGTCTCATTTTGATTTTGATGAACTTGTGAAAGAAAGTATAGAATGTATAAAACAAACTCACAAGACCCATAAAACAAATTTAAAAGGGAAAGCCAATACAATTATAAATGCGGATAAAGCCAGATTAGAACAGGTATTTACTAATTTTCTTTCCAATGCAATTAAATATTCACCAAAATCAGACCAGGTAGATGTTGATATTCTAATGGATAAAGATGGAATAACTGTTGCTGTAAAAGATTTTGGTATTGGGATTCCGGTTGAAAAGGCAAAACATGTTTTTCAACGCTTTTACCGAGTGGAGGGAATGTCCCATAAATTTCAAGGTTTAGGATTAGGGCTTTATATATCAGCTCAAATTATTGAAAGACATGGGGGACGTTATTGGGTAGAAAGTGAAGAAGGAAAAGGCTCCACATTTTGGTTTTTTCTTCCGCAATCTTGTTTTGTTAATTAAAACGCAAATTATCTAATAATAAAAACATGAAAAAATGTATACTGATTTGTGATGATGATATAGATATATTAGAAGTTACCAAAATTGTTCTTCAAAAGAATTTTAAAGTTGAAACACTTACCCATTGCAATGATATTTTTCAGAATTATGAAAAATTCAGTCCTGATTTAATTTTGATGGACCTATGGATACCCGATATGGGAGGTGAAGCAGTAACCAGATTATTGAAAAGCAGCGATAAAACAAAGAAAATTCCTGTTATCATTTTTTCAGCAAATAATGACATAGAAAAAGTAGCCTTTAATGCTGGTGCTGATGGCTTTTTAAGAAAACCATTTGATATTAAAACCCTTAATCAAACCATAAGCAATTTTATTGGCTTAGATTAATATTTCTGCTTTCCGTGTAATTTATCCTACAAATTGTAGAAAAAAATTCCCTCCTTCTACTTCCCTTTTTTTTAGCTTATTAAACTCCCTTTTAAAATCATAATTCCCAGCGCTAATTCTATTTAGAATGATGGCAGGATATTTTCTTTGGCTGAGCTAAATATTATTGTTCCAATTCAATGTTTATCCCATTTTACCTTCTTTTAATAATGGTTTGGTATTATAAAAAGTAAAAATGGTCTTAAAAAATAAAGAGATCAATCAATGAAAAGATTAATAATAGTAGCAAACCGACTGCCTGTTACTGTAAAAATATCAAAATCAGAAATAGAATATACTCCTAGTGATGGAGGACTGGCAACAGGCATGGCCTCTCTTGAAGGAAATTATGAA
Organism: Bacteroidota bacterium; assembly: GCA_030856445.1. Classification (GTDB taxonomy): domain Bacteria; phylum Bacteroidota; class Bacteroidia; order JACCXN01; family JACCXN01; genus JACCXN01. The sequence goes on along the minus strand of JALYPI010000190.1, from coordinate 5,368 downwards.
AAGCATTGGCTAGGTTGGCCAGGAATGCATCCAAAAAACGAGGAAGTACAACAAGAAGTAAAACAAAAATTAGAACAAGATAACATACATACTGTTTTTCTTTCAGAAGAAGAAATTCTTATGTACTATGAAGGCTTTAGTAATAAAACGATCTGGCCTTTATTTCACTATTTCACTGAATTTGCAGTTTATGATCAAAAATTCTGGGACGTTTATCAGGAGGTTAATTTAAAGTTTTTCAGTGCCCTTAAATCAATCCTAAAACCTGACGATATCATCTGGATTCAAGATTATCATTTAATGTTACTTCCGGAAATATTACGAAAGGAGTTTCCTAGTATTCGAATAGGCTTTTTTCTTCATATCCCATTTCCTTCCTATGAATTATTCAGGACGCTTCCCTGGAGAAATGAAATTTTAAATGGCCTTATGAGTGCTGATCTTATAGGCTTTCATACTTATGAATATATGAGACATTTTTTAGTGGCTGTTCATAAAATTCAAAATCTGGAGCCCAGGCTGGGGGAGTTTTATTACAAAAATCACCTGGTCCATGTAAATGCATTCCCAATGGGGATTGATTATGCCAAATATAATAAAGCTGTTCAAAACAAAAAGGTACAGCAAAAAATAAAATTGTTCAATGAAAACTACGGCAGCAAAAAATTGATCTTATCTATAGACAGGCTTGACTATTCAAAGGGAATATTGCAAAGACTAAAAGCTTATGATAATTTACTTGAACTTTTTCCTGAATACAGAGAACAAATATCACTGATTATTGTGGTTGTTCCTTCAAGATCAGAGGTAGATAAATACAGTACACTTAAAGTTGAAATTGATGAAGCAGTTGGGAACATAAATGGGAAGTATTCAACTATGGAGTGGACTCCAATTCATTATTTCTATCGTAATTTCCCTTTTAATGAACTCATTGCTTTATATCACATTTGTGATATAGCCCTAATAACCCCATTTAGGGATGGAATGAATCTGGTAGCAAAGGAATTCATTGCTACAAAAACAGAGGGCAAAGGCGTTCTAATTCTAAGCGAAATGGCTGGAGCTGCAAATGTCCTTAAAAGTGCACTTATAATAAATCCCAATGATATAAATGATATTGTTAAAGCAATAATTCAAGCCTTGAATATGCCTTTTACTGAACAAAAGCAAAGATTGGAAATAATGCAAAGCCAATTAGAAGAAAATTCTGTGCAAAAATGGGCATCCTCATATACAAGTGAACTTGACAGGATTTATCGCTTTCAAAAAGAACTCCAAGGAAAAGAGTTTTCTCTGGATAAACAAAACATGGTTTTTGAGGCATTTAATCATTCCGAAAAAAAGCTATTGTTTTTAAATCACGACAGTCCTTTAGAAACTAATATTGAAGACTTTACTGATTCTGCAAGGGGTAAAAAATTATTTCGATTAATTAAAGAACTTTCCGAATTGGAAGATTTAACAATTGTAATAATGAGTAATTGGGATCATTTAAGCCTTAATAAGCTGTTTGGCTCAATAAAAGTGGATATAATTGCCGAATATGGAACATGGCTAAGAGAAAATAATCAGTGGAATCAATCCCAAATTTTAAGAGAAGAGTGGAAAGAAGAAATATATCCTGTGCTAAATGAATTTATGATTAAAACCCCGGGATCCTTTATTGAAGAAAAATCTTATTCATTAATATGGCATTACCAGGCTTGTGATACATTTTTAGCTGACATGCGCCTAAGGGATATGATTAATAGCCTTATTTATCCTTGTACAAAACACAAGCTAGAAATTATTGATGGCAATAAAAAAATAGAAATAAAACCTGTAGGTGTTGATAAAAAAACCGTGACAAGACATTGGTTGAATAAACAAAACTGGGATTTTATTTTGGCAATTGGCAATGACCGTAATGATGAAGATGTTTTTGAAATATTACCTGATCAGGCATTTAGCTTAAGGGTTGGAATAAAAAAAACAAATGCAAGATATACTCTTAATACTACTGAGGAGATTATAGATTTTCTTTATCGTTTAAACAACAAAAGCAAGTTCAATAAAAAGAAAAAATATTTTTTAGTTAGTCCTTAAGGCTATATAGGAGAAATATGTTTGAAATAACTGATTACTTAAGAGAGTTACTGCGGGACAGAGATCCACTGAACATTATTGGTGTTTGGCTTGGAGTTTTAGCAATCGCGCTTATTTTACATTTTATTTTATTCAAAGCATTTCGATTTTTGGCAGAAAAACGGAATTCCAGGTTTTTCTTTTTGATTACAAATAAACTAAAAATTCCAGCTCTACTTTTATTGATGATCATTGCCACTAATTTACTTGTTCCTTTACTCGGTTTTGTATCACCAGTTGAACGTTTTATAAGACAAACCCTTACAATACTTGCTATTGCTTTTATAGCATGGCTATTTATATTATCGGTGTCGGTTACTAGAAAATTTGTTTTACGAAAATTCAATATTGGTGAAAAGGATAATTTAAGAGCCCGTGTAATAACTACTCAATTCAATATGCTTGAAAAAGTTATTGAATTTATAATAATAATTATTGCCATAGGAATTGCCTTGATGACCTTTGAGGAGATAAGACGAATTGGTTTTAGTTTATTAGCATCTGCAGGCATTGCAGGCATTATTATAGGCTTTGCTGCACAAAGAATGATAGTAACTGTGCTTGCTGGTTTTCAAATAGCTTTAACTCAACCAATACGGATTGACGATGTAGTAATAGTTGAAGGAGAGTGGGGATGGATTGAAGAGATTAATTTAACTTTTGTGGTTATAAAAGTGTGGGATAAAAGAAGATTAATTGTTCCAACTACCTACTTTATTGAAAAGCCATTTCAAAACTGGACCAGGACATCTGCGTCAATTATGGGAACAGTTTTTATTCATACAGACTACAATGTTCCTATTGATAGACTAAGAGTGGAATTGACAAGATTATTAACAACAACAGAGCTTTGGGATGGTCAAGTTAATGTATTGCAGGTGACTGATGCCAAGGAAAAGACCATTGAAATACGAGCTTTAATGAGTGCAATAGACTCCCCTTCTTCCTGGGATTTGAGAGTTTATATTAGGGAAAAACTGATTGATTATCTACAAAAAAATTATCCTGAATCACTTCCTCGCTCTAGGGTAGAGGTTCTTAATAAAACAAATGATAATTTAGTTCACTAAGGTCACATGACCTTTATATTCATGCGTTTTACCACTTAAATCTTTAAGTTTGATAAGATAAACGTAAACATCATTCTTAGCTAACACTCCAGCTTTAGTCTTTCCATCCCACCCTTGTTCCAAATCTGTTGTAGAATATATTATTCCTCCCCACCGGTCAAAAATCATTAATTCAAAACCATTGGGGCTTATTCCAATTCCTTTTAAATTAAATAAAGGATTATATATTCCATTGGGAGCAAAAGCATTTGGAATAAAAACATGAAGTGATTGAGTAATTGTTACATAATCGGAAGCAATACTAATACAATCATATTGATTCTTTACAGTTAATGTAACTAAAAACATACCAGTGTCATTATACATATGGAATGTATTGGACAAATTACTGCTATCGCTGCCATCTCCAAAGTCCCAATTCCAATAAGAAGCTGCTATTGAACTATCTCTGAAAACGATTATTGGATCACTCGTTGTAGTTTGATTTGGAGTACTTACAAAATATGCCTCTGGAACAGGATTGGATGTAATATAACCAGGAAGAAGAATCGAATTTTTACATCCTTTATCTGTAACAACGCTTAAAGAAATATCATAACTGCCCGGTGATTCATAACAATGAGTGAATGAACCGTTAGAAATTACTCCTATATTATTTGTATCTCCTATTGACCATAGATAAGAAGAAATAGTACCAGAAACTGCAGATGAATTGTCTGTAAATAAAACACATGCAGGAGTACAATCCTGTGTTTTATCAGTTATAAAATCTGGTTGTGGAAGTGGAATTACATTTACGGTATGATTGTCTGTTGCATCTAAAGTGGTACAAAAATCTGTTACTGTTACAGTATAAGTTGTAGTATCAAAAGGACTAAAAACGTAAGGATTCCCAACAAAACCTCCTGCAACTGGGGAACTCCATGTATAGGTGTATGGCCCACCATTTCCACCAGAAGCTATGGCAGACAAAGGAACATTATCACCCAAGCAAATAGAATCTAAACCTGTAGCAGTAACTGCTAAAGGAGGATTTACTATAACTGTAAAAGTTTGTGGAGCTGAGGAACAATTATTTGCATCAATTGCAACAACAGTATAGGATGTTGTTGTTAACGGAGAAACATTTATTGATTGTGTGATATCTCCATTTCCCCAAGTATAATTATAATTTGGAGTACCTTGAATCGGATAAGCAGTAAGCGTTGCAGAGCCTCCAATGCAAATAGTTGTATCTGGAGCTGAAGGAACTATTACAGAGTCTGGCTCTGTAATGTAAAAATCAGCCTGAGTAGTACAATTGTTTTGATCTGTGACTGTTACTCTATAATTTCCAGCACAAAGATTTGATACTACATTAGAATTTCCACCAAAAGCAACGGTAGCAGGCAAAGTATTCCATGAATAAGAGTAACCAGGCATTCCCCCTGAAACTCCTACAGATGCTTCCCCGTCACATCCACTTTTACATGTTACATTCACCTGTGTGGATTGAACAAGAATTTGACTGGGCTGAAAAACAAAGACTGTTGTATCGGCTGTACATCCTATATTATCGGTTACTTCTATGGTATAATATCCTCCACATGCAGTTGTAATATTTGGAGTTAAATATTGACCCTGATTCCATTCATAAGAATAAGGAGCAGTTCCCCCTAAAGGTATAACCATTAATTCTCCATTACAAACATTAGCACAATTCGCATCTTGAGATGAAGCTACTAAAGTTAAAACAGGAGCAATATTCACAACTACTGTATCCCTTCCGGAACAACCACTGATATATCCTATTACAATATATTCTGTTGTGTCATTAGGAGATACATTAATCGTTTGGGTTGTTTGTCCTCCAGGTAACCATTGGTAAGAATTTGCTCCACTCGCAGTTAGTTGTGTACTTCCTCCAAAACATAAGGATTGATCTGCACCTGCATAAATACCTGGTATATAATTTAGAGTTACTATAGAAAATGCAGTATCGCTGTAACACCCATTTAATTCGTGAACTATTGAGTATTGAGTTGTAGAATCCGGCCAAACTTGAGCTATTGAGCCATAAGTTCCAGGATTCCAAAAATAATTACCGCCTGCTTCAGAGGAAACAACTGAAAGTATTGTTGTGTCTCCGAAACAAATAGTTTCACTGTTCACACTAATTAATGGCTTTGGAT
>JALYPI010000189.1 GCA_030856445.1 Bacteroidota bacterium | reverse complement strand
TCCTTATACTTCTGAAACACTTGAAAATGATTTTTTAAAAGTGTTTAATAAAACATGTTCCTTCTTAAAAGGCCTTTCCAATATTAAAGCCTAATATTATCTTTAAGTTAGAATTATAAAAAGGACCGAAATCCTCTGTATTAATGGGTGTAAAAGTTGGAGGAGTATTTTCAACCCAGGTGTTTTCTTTATAACCCATCCCTGCAAAAACATCTATTACAAAATCATCTGGTAAAAACAATTGATATCCACCTATAAGGTTTAAATTAACATGAGTAGATCTTACATATATATCATATAAATTCAGGTATCTGTTTGTATATCTAGCTGTTGAATAGGAAAAAAGGGGTCCTATATAAAATCCTTCAGGGGCATAATCATTTGAAATACCAATTGCCCTGTTTAAATAAAACCGATGGGAGAGCTGAAACCTAAATCCCCTGACCATTACTTTTAACTGGTTATTTTGATTAAAAGCATTATCAAAAAGAGAAAAGATAGGACTCTTACCTAAAAAAGAAATTCCGATTTGCGAAGATTGATTAGGGGCCACTACAAATTCATTTATAAACCTGTATTCTGAAGTAAAAAAAACAGGTCCCCATAAAATTGGCAATGGATTTGTTTTAAGCACCAATGAATAAGGCTGGGGGTTTACAGGTCGTTCAATGGCTTGTTTATCTTGAGCAAAAACTGCAAAAGAAAAAAACATCACTAAACTCAATATATAAATAAAGCTTTTTGCTTTTAATTTCATTTTTAAATATACTTTAATCTGGCAACAGGTGCTAAATCCTGGCTGCTGAAGTCCTTATGTTTAAATTTTAAAAATCCGGTTTCAGCAATCATTGCAGCATTATCTGTGCAATACTCAAATTTAGGAATATAAATCTTCCAATTTAGCTCTTGTCCAATTTTTTTTATTGTTTTTCTTAACAATGAATTTGCAGAAACTCCCCCTGCCAATGCAATATGATTAATATTTTGTTCAATAGCTGCTTTTTTAAGCTTTTGCATTAAAATTTCTACTATAGTTCTTTGAATTGAAGCACAAATATCTGCTTTGTTATTTTCTATAAATAAAGGATCTGTTTTAATATTATCTCTTATAAAATACATAAAAGCCGTTTTTAGTCCGCTAAAACTAAAATCATAACCTGGAACATTGGGATGAGTAAAACTAAATTTAAATGCGTCTCCGTTTTTTGCATACTCATCAATTAGTGGTCCGCCAGGATAGGGGAAATTTAATGTTTTAGCAATTTTATCAAAGGCTTCCCCAGCTGCATCATCAATGGTTTGGCCCAATAGCTTCATATCAAAATAATCATTTACTCTTACTATTTGGGTGTGTCCTCCAGATACTGTTAAGCACAAAAAGGGAAATGAAGGCTGGTTGGAAGAGCCATCAGGTTCAATAATGAAATGAGCATGGATATGGGCCTGAAGATGGTTAACTTCAATAAGGGGAACATCTAAAGCCAGGGCCATTGCTTTGGCAAAAGAAGTTCCAACAAGTAATGAACCCATTAAACCTGGCCCCCTGGTATATGATATTGCACTTATTTCCCGTTTACCTATTTTAGAAGCTTTAATTGCCTGATCTACCACTGGTACGATATTTTGCTGATGCGCCCTGGAAGCAAGTTCTGGAACTACGCCACCGTATTGTTCATGAACTTTTTGAGTGGCCACTATATTGGCAAGAATTTTGCCATTGGCAAGCACTGCAGCAGAAGTTTCGTCACATGAAGACTCAATACCTAAAATAATTATAGTTTTGTCAGACATTAAAGCATAATTTTATCCATTATTTTCAACCCACAAATTTATTAAAAAAACTGTTAAAATATTAGTTTTTTCGCTGCTTACAGTCATACTGCTGTTAACCGCACTTACCTTGTCATTAAAAGACAGCAGGGTTCAAACATGGTTAACAGGCAAAGCTGCAGCATGGATCTCTGAGAAAACAGGGGCTGTTGCTTCTGTTGCAGCTGTGGATATTGAATTTTTTAAAACTGTTGTCATTCAAGGCGTTTATTTGGAAGATTTACAGAAAGATACTCTTTTGTACACTGATGCAATTAAAGTTAAAATTGAACTTTTCAACTTTAGAGAAAACAAGCTTTTTTTTAGCAGTATTATTTTAGAACAAGCTGAAATTAATATTAAAATACAAAAAGGCGAAGAAAAAACCAATTTCCAATTTTTAATTGATGCTTTTCAAAATGAGGATACTTCATCAGTAAGCCCATGGAAAATTGATTTGGCAAACCTGGAAATAATCAATTCTAAATTTTCCTACCTGGATAAAAATATGCCCTCTCAAGAGTTTGGAGTTAATTATTGGGATATCAGGGCTGATAACATCAATTTAAAATTAACTGATATTAATTTAAAAGGCGATACAATTCTTGCACACATTCAAAACATAAGCCTTAAAGAAAAAAGTGGATTCATTCTAAATAATCTTTCAGCCGATGCCTCAGTTTGTTCCTCAGAGCTTGCTTTGAACAAATTGTTCATTAAAACTCCTGGAAGTGAAGTTAAAACCAACATGGTATTTAATTATGAACAGTGGGC
>JALYPI010000144.1 GCA_030856445.1 Bacteroidota bacterium | reverse complement strand
TCCTTCAATAGTTCTATCAAAGGCAGATGAAAATTGTGGAGGCTCAGATGGCTCAGCTACAGCAACTGTTTCAGGCGGGACAGCACCTTACAGTTATTACTGGAATACTAATCCTGCTCAGAGCACTCCAAATATTACAGGCCTAACTGCCGGAAATTATTTAATCACTATTACTGATGATGCAGGATGCTCGGTGGATACTTCTGTACCAATAATTGACATCCTCCCTCCTGTTATTGATACATTAGTTAATAACATTTTATGTAACGGAACTGCCACTGGCGCCACAACTCTTAATGTTTCAGGTGGAGCACCACCCTATACCTATCTTTGGAGTCAAGGAGCCACTACACAGAATTTATCAAACCTGACTGTCGGAACATATTCTGTATATGTAACAGGAGATAATGGATGTATGGATTCGGTTAGTGTTACAATTACAGAACCTCCTGCTCTATCATTGAGTACTACTGTAAATGATGCCAATTGTGGCAATTCTGACGGAAATATTGAAGTAAATGTTGTGGGTGGCACGAGTCCTTATTTATATGCATGGAATACTACACCTGTTCAAACAACAGCTGTAGCAGTAAATATTCCTTCAGGACTATACGAGATTACAGTTACAGATGAGAATGGTTGCACAGAAACGGCAACAGCAAGTGTAAATGATACAGGATTACCTACATTAACTCTTACATATTCTGAAGTTACTTGCAATGGAGGTAATGATGGAACAGCTACGGTATCAGCTATAGGTGGATCAGTACCTTATACTTATAGTTGGAATACATCACCTGTCCAAACCTCAAGCACTGCAAACAACCTTACTGCAGGTGTTTATTCCGTTAGCGTTTCTTCAGCAGATGGCTGCATAACAATAACTTATATTACCATTAGTGAACCAGTAGCGATTACACTTTCATCCACAGTAATAGATGAAATATGCGGCAATAGTAATGGAGTTGCTACAGTTACTGCTTCAGGTGGCACTTCTCCTTATACATATGCATGGAGTAGCACTGCTGTCCTAACTACTCCAACCACTGCTGTTGGATTGACTGCTGGAACTTATTCTGTTACTGTTACTGATAATGTCAACTGCGTTAATAGTATAAATTTCACTGTCAATAACGTCCCTGCTGCTACTCCTAATTTTACTTATTCAAATTCCTGTTTAAATACTCCTGTAGCATTTACAAACACATCCATAAATGCTACAAATTGGCTATGGGAAATGGGAGATGGCACTTTATCAAGCTTACCTGAGCCTGTATATACATTTCCTGCTGCTGGTACATATCCGGTTAAATTAACAATAATTGATGCTAATGGTTGTACAGATAGCATTACCCAAAATATTATTATACATCCATTATCACTTGTAAGCTTTGGAGACAGCACCACGGGATGTTCACCTTTAACAGTCAATTATGTAAATAACTCCAGTCCGGTTGCAGGCTCAACTTATTTTTGGGATCTGGGAAATAATATAACATCACAATTACATAGTCCAAACTCAACATATATAAATGAAACACAAAATTTAACAAGCCATAATATAAGCTTAAAAGTAGTTTCTTCTTATGGTTGCGCAGATTCTCTTACTAAAAACAACTTTATTAATATATTTCCAAATCCTCAAGCTGTCTTTACTATGGATCCTGGCGTTACGGAAATTACAACTCCTTCGGTAAATTTTTTTAACTATTCTATAAATGATACAGAAAGACTATGGACATTTGGAGATGGCAATACTTCTAGTGTTTCCAGTCCTGTTCACACATACAAAGATTCGGGAACCTATAATGTATGTCTTGAAATTACTAACTCATACGGCTGCAAAGACAGTATTTGCAATACAGTATTTATATCTCCTGTATTTACTTTATATATACCAAATGCTTTCACACCTGACAATGATGGTATAAATGATTATTTTAAAAGTTATGGTGAGAATATTATTGAGTATGAAATGCTTATTTTTAACCGATGGGGGGAGGAAATTTTTAGCACAAATAATATAAGCCCTGGATGGGACGGAAGAATTATGAATAATTCAATTCCTGTTCAACAAGGAGTATATGCATACATAATAATGTGTAAAGATGTCTTTAATAAAACTCATACTTATTATGGTCATGTAACCTTAATCAAATAGCGATTAATGAAATTGCTATTTTTCTTCCTTTCACTAATTCTTATTTAAATAATCCTTTTATAACTTCTTCCACCACAAATTCAACATAACCAACCGCCACAACAATTTGGCCTGGCTGTTATCCCCGTTTTTATAATTATATAATAGTTTCTTGAATTGATAAGGATTTACCCATTGATTTAATAAAGTAAAATCATCCTCTAAAAGGTGCTTTAATGGTCCGCGTAGCCATTTATCCTCCCCTGGGGTAACAAATCCTTTTTTATCTTTTCGGTTTGTGATAGCATCAGGTAAAATTCCACTTAATGCTTTTCTTAAAATATATTTTGTTTCGGCATTATGTATTTTGTCTTCAATGGGCAATGAAAATCCATACTCTACTAATCTGTGATCTAAAAAAGGAACACGGGATTCAAGGGAAAAAGCCATTGAGTTCCTATCTTCATAATGCAAAAGAGTAGGCAAACTGGAGCTGAACAATAAATGGTAGTTAAAATTTGCCATTTTATCTTCTGGCTTTTCATCAAGTTGTATTGTGTTTATCCTCGAAAGATTTCCTCTTAAAAGCGGGTTGATTTTTTTTAACTCATAATTAAATACATCCTGTTCAGAATGGGAAGATGCATATATAGCTTTAAGCAAAACCAACATTGCTTGCTTGGAAGATAAGTTGTGCTCCTTTTTATGTTGGTTTAAAATTTTAAGTGCCTGAAAACATTTCCCCCTATTTATTTTTTGGCCAATCAAGCGATTAAAGGTATGCATATAACCGCATAAGTATTCATCTGAACCCTGTCCGTCCAAAAGCACTTTCACACCGTGCTCTTTTGCCAATTTCATTAAAAAATACTGAGAAACTGGTGATGAACCAGAGATAGGAACATCTGCATGATGCAATACATGTTCTAATGCGTCCTGAATTTCTTTTTCTGAAGGAGTATAATAGAAAGGAACAATGTTTTTATATTTCTTTATTACCTCATTTGCAAAAGGACGCTCATCTACCGCATCTTTCCCTTCATAATAAATGGTGAAAGATTTAATTTCTTTTTCAGGGAATATACTGGCAGCCATGGAAAGAATTGCTGAACTATCTAGCCCACCGCTTAAACATACTCCTACCTCAACATCACTTCTATAATGTAATTTTATTGAATCAGAAAAAAGTTGAAAAAAATCATGTTTCTTTTGATTAAAATCAGTTTCTGTAGTTTTAAGAGAAGTATCAATATCCCAGTACTTTTTCACTTCAACATTTCCATTCTTAACAATAAGATTACAGCCCTCTGGCAATGCATTAATTTGTTCAAAATAAGTTTCATCCTTATAGGCCATCCAACCTAACTGCAAACCTCTTAACACCTGCTTATCATTGATTTTGGGATCAAAAAAAGGAGTCAGTTTTAATGGCTTGTATTCTGAAGCAAAATAAAAACGCTGCCCGTAGCTGATATAACAAAAGGGCTTTATACCAAAGCGATCACGCGAACAAAACAACACCCTGCTTCTTTTATCCCAAATTGCAAAAGACCACATTCCAACAAACTTTTCAACACAAGATTCACCCCAATGGCTGTATGCAGCAACAACAACTTCTGTATCAGATTGGGTTTTAAAACTTAAACCTTTTTCAATTAACTCCTGCCTTATCTCAATGTAATTGTATATCTCCCCATTAAAAACCAGCACCAAATCCTGATATTCCATAGGTTGATTTGCGGTTTCAGCCAAATCAATTATAGAGAGCCTGTTATGGCCAAGTGCAATTGGAAATTCAATATTTATGCTGCTATTATCAGGTCCGCGATGCGCAATGGAGGAAAGCATATTTTCCATCAGCACTTTAGATTTGGAATAATCCTGCATAGAGGGGTCAAAAAAGCCGGCTATTCCACACATATTTTAAGTTCTACTAATATTATTAAGTACAGTTGATAACTCAAAGGTCAAATTTTTTCTGCTGTATTTTTCTATTCCTGTTGAACTGGAAAAAAGATTTTTTTGCTTATACTTTTGGTAATAGTCTAGAATTATCTCTTCAAGTTTTGTTTCATCTTCAAATCCTGCAATTTCACCTGCTTGTGTTTGAATTAAAATTTCTGCAACTTCACTGTCTTTGGGGCCTATGCACAGTATTGGCCTTTTTGAGGCAAGGTATTCAAAAAACTTACCTGTTAATATTCCTTTTACGTTTCTGGTATTGTTTAAAAGAAGAAGCAATACCTGGGATTCCTGTTGAATCTTTATTACATCATCATGGGGCACATACTCTTTTTTATTCAGATAAGAATACAGATTGTACTTTTTCAAACTGTTAATAGCTTCAAAATCCACCTTTCCAACCAATTTAATCTCTAAATCATTTTTAAACTCATCTGATTTAGAAATAAGTGATTTAAGAACTCTCCATAAACTCTCTGGATTTCTAGTACTTACCAGAGATCCTATATGAGCCAGGGAAAACTTTTCATCTAAAGTAATTTCACTTTGCTGCAAATCCTCTTCATCAAACCCATTTGTTATCACCTCAACTTCAGAGGCCCCTAAAGCAAGGAATTCTTCTTTCATTGTTGTACCAACAGTAACTAGAACATCTGCAGTTTCTATTACCTTTTTTTCCAAACTTTTATGCTTCATATCTGCCATTTTAGAAAGCATGAGCTGATCATAATAATCAATATTTGTCCAGGGATCGCGAAAATCAGCAAGCCAGGGAAGATTAGAATGTTTTTTTAATTCTAAAGCGATCAAATGCATACTATGTGGAGGACCAGTGGAAACTATTGCGTCTACTGGATTTTCTTTAAGATAATCCTTAAGGTACTTTACAGAAGGCTTTATCCAGAACCTTCTTGCATCGGGAATAAAAAAATTCCCGCGTATCCAAACAGCAACTTTTTGAGCAAGTTTTGGCTTTTCCGTTTCGGATAAAAAACCAGCATTTACTTTTTCTTCTTTTTTTACTCCTGTAAATCTTTTATACAGATCATAGGGCTCCCAGACCGGTTGTTTAAGGACTGTAATACCCAGAGGTATATCTTTGGCCAGGGAATGATCAACAGATGGAATTTCTCCGTTTTCAGCAGTATAAACAACAGGTTCCCAATTAAATTCTCTTAAATACTTAACAAACTTCAACCATCGCTGAACACCTGCTCCTCCACTTGGTGGCCAGTAATAAGTAATAATCAGGACTTTTTTCACGCTTTTGCTTTAGCTGTGGTTTCTTTTTCCATCTTAGAAAAATCAGTAGTATTACCAAGTAATTTTGTTCCTTTTTTCTTTTCCTGATAAACAGCAAAACCTATAAATAAAAATGCAAAAATTGATCCTGCAAGAGCAATGCGCTCTCCGGCAATATATGATGCGGGTTCATATTTAAATTCGATAGTGTGTTTTCCCTCTGGAATTCTTAATGCCCTTAAAATGTAGTTAACCCGAATATGGGGAACGGGTTTACCATCTATATAGGCATTCCAACCTTTATCGTAATAAATTTCAGAAAACACCGCTAATTGCTCACTAGATGCAGATGATTCATAGGATAAAGCATTGGGAGCGTACTTAGTAAGATAAATGCTACCCTCCTCATCCTTGCTCAACTTTAAACCACTTAAATACTGATCAAAACGCTGATCAACTATTGCAACTTCAGAAGGAGTAAAAGAAGATAAAGCAGTAATTTCAGAATCTGCATTAGCTACCATTTCATATTCATTAACAAACCAGGCATTACCTAAAGGGGCTGGATTCTTTTGAGCTACAGGTTGTTTATCCTGGCCAGGAACAATGAAATATTTTGTATTTAACATATTAAGCACATCCATATTATTCTGACTTAAATGATATTCGATTAACTCCTGATATCTTTTAAGCTTAGCACCATGGTAACCACCTACCGATTTGTGAAAATAAGAAGTGGCTGCGTCATTAAAAGTACTGGTTGTAACATTTAATACCCTAAAATGAGGATCTGGATCTTGTAATATTTGCAAATCTGCTTGTGTTGGCTGATAAGTTTGAGTCCTTATGTTTTTGCGTGTAAAATTTTCTTCGTTCATGTAACGCTTGGAAATAGTCCACTGATCAATTACAATTAGTGCAAGCAATCCAGAAATCATAAAAACAGATTTCAATTGTCCTCTTGAAAAGAACCACAGCAATCCTGCACTTAAAGAAATAAAGATTCCACTTCTTGCTGCATCTGTAGTAAAAATACTTTTTCTTGCAGATTCTAAATTGTCCAGCAAAAGGTTTGCCTGTGCTGCAGGCCAATTATTTGAAGTTAATTGCTCCATTAAATTGGCATATTCTCCTGACTTAAAGAAATCATTAAACATCCCTGGAATTATAAACATAAGAAAAGATAAGCCTCCGGTAAGTCCAAATGCAATGAAAAATTGTTTTTGTTTTTCTTTAATAATTGATGGTTGCTCTATTATCTTTTTAAGCGCCAAAAAGCCAAGTAAAGGCATGGCAATTTGAGCAATAACAAGAGTCATGGAAACTGCTCTGAATTTATTATATCCGGGAACGTAGTCTAGGAAAAATTCCGTAAGAGGCATAAAATTTTTACCCCAGGCAAGCACAATGGAAAGTATAGTGGCTGTTAATAACCACCATTTAAAGTAACCATTCACTATGAAAAGGCCTAGAATAAACAAAAAGCAAACAATCGCACCTACATAAACAGGCCCTGATGTAAATGGCTGATCTCCAAAATACTGATCCATGCCTGAAACATATTGCTTCATTTGTGGGTCCACTTCCTTCATTATGCTTTTGTCATTTCCTATTTGTCCGCTGCCTCCTCCTTTAAAATTAGGGATCATCAATGTCATAGTTTCATCCACGCCATAACTCCAGGCAGTAGCATAATCTTTGTCTAAGCCACTTGTTTTAACCTCTGAGTTTAAGGTTAATTCAGATTTTCCTCGTGTCGTTTCTTTTCCGTATTCCCAAGTTACCAATAAAGAGGTTATATTGGGCAAAACACCTATTATAGCTGCAATAAAAAGAAAACCTACAGCTTTAAAATAATGTTTATAAGTCTTTTCCTTAATGGTTTTAACAGTTTCAACTATTCCGAAAACAAGCAATAAAAGCAGTAAATAGTAAGTGATTTGAAGGTGATTTGCATTTACCTGAAAAGCAACACCCAGGGCAGCCATAGCGCTCCCAAGCCAATATTTACCTCTAAAGGCAAGCAATACGCCCAAAACCACAATAGCCATGTAAGCAATTGCAAATCCTTTTGAATTATGCCCGGCTTCAATTATTATAATATTATAGGAGGAGAAAGCAAAAGCTAAAGCTCCTGCCGCAGAAGCCAATGGAGTTAAACCAAAGGAAACCAATAAAAAGTAAAAAGTAAGCAAGGCAATGAATATAATTACTGACGGCCCTGGAAACATTTTTGTAAGGGTGCGATCAATATTAGAAATCAAATTATTTGGATAAAGCACCGAAATTTGATAGGCCGGCATCCCGCTAAACATTGAGTTTGTCCATAATGCTTCTTCACCTGTTTGTTCACGGTGATCAACAATTTCCTTGGACATTCCCTGCCAGCGCATTGTATCTTCCTGCTTAAGGTGCTTACCTTGTAATAAAGGACCAAAGAAAGCAAGTGTAACAATTAAAAAAGTCACAATTGCAATTAAGTGGGATTGATAGTATTTAAAATTCATTTAATTTAATTTAATTTATTATAAAAATCATTCCTACATGTTTTCTGCAAATGGAATAATTTCAAATTGTTTTATTTATAAATATTTGTGCGATTACTTAATTTCTTCATAATCCACGAAATCTCCGTCATCCCCTTTTTTCTTCTTCTCTTTATTGTATTCAATTGTAATTTCACCTTCTGGCTTTCTATTTACATTCTGCTGTCCCTGTTGGAACTCCTGCTGCTTTTTTTGAATATATGTTTTAAGTAAATATGGCAGAAGTCCTCTTACCACAAGTTTAAATAAAAAATAAATTGCAAGTAATATTATTATAGTTTTTATAAATCCCATTTCATTAAAAATAATTCAAATTTCCGGCTCTAGTTAGAACCGGAAATTCACTCTCTGTTATCTACTTAAGTACAAATTCCTCTCTGAATAAATCTTCACAAAAAACTCGTCCTGCAAGTTGTCTATAAATTGGATAGCTTCCCCGGTTGATTTCATCTCTGGGCCTAATTCCTTATTCACATTTGGAAACTTATCAAACGAAAATACGGGTATTTTAATTGCATAACCTTTCTTGCGCGGGTTAAAGTTAAAGTCCTTAACTTTCTTCTCTCCAAGCATTACTTTTGTTGCATAATTTACATAAGGTTCATCATAAGCCTTGGCTATAAAAGGCACCGTTCTGGAAGCTCTTGGATTTGCTTCAATTATATAAACCACTTCGTCTTTTATAGCAAATTGTATATTGATTAGCCCTACCGTTTCAAGAGCCAATGCAATTTTCCTGGTATGATCTTCTATCTGTTTAATTACATTTTCGCTTAAATCAAATGGGGGCAATACAGCATATGAATCACCAGAATGAATACCTGCAGGCTCTATATGTTCCATTATCCCTACAATATATACATCTTCTCCGTCACATATTGCATCTGATTCGGCCTCTATGGCTTTATCAAGAAAATGATCAAGGAGCACTTTATTTCCTGGTATATCTTTAAGTATATTTACCACATGCTGCTCTAATTCTTCCTCATTGATTACAATTTTCATCCCCTGCCCGCCTAATACATATGAAGGCCTAACTAGTAAAGGAAATCCTAATTCTCTTGAAAGCTCAACTGCTTCCTCTGCATTTTCGATTACACCAAATTTCGGATACGGAATATTGTTTTGTTGTAATAAATTAGAAAAACTTCCTCTGTCCTCAGCTAAATCCAAAGCTTTATAACTTGTTCCAATAATTTTAATACCATACCGGTCGAGTTTTTCAGCCAATTTTAAAGCAGTTTGCCCGCCAAGCTGAACAATTACGCCTTCGGGTTTTTCATTTAGTATAATATCATAAATATGTTCCCAGAAAACAGGTTCAAAATAAAGCCTGTCAGCTGTTGCAAAATCAGTTGAAACTGTTTCCGGATTGCAATTAATCATTATGGTTTCATAACCACATTCTTTAGCAGCATAAACTCCATGTACGCAGGAATAATCAAATTCAATCCCCTGCCCTATCCGGTTTGGCCCTGACCCAAGAACTACTATCTTTTTGCGATCAGAGGGGATAGCTTCATTTTCTTCTTCAAAAGTAGAATAGAAATAAGGTGTTTGAGCTTCAAATTCAGCAGCACAAGTATCTACCATTTTGTACACTCTTTTGATTCCCAAATCATTCCTTTTCTCAAATACTTTGCTCTCTAAACAATCTAATAAATGAGCAATTTGTCTGTCTGCATATCCTTTCTGTTTAGCAGTTAAAAGCAAATCTTTTGAGATATTATCCAGGGAGTGTTTTTCAATTTCCTTTTCAAGTACCACCAGTTCTTCAATCTGATTAAGAAACCACGGATCTATTTTAGTTAATTTATGAATTGTTTTAAAAGGAATTCCTAGCTTGAAAGCATCATAGATATGAAACAATCTATTCCAGCTAGGCCTTTCCAAACTCTCAAGGAGTTCAGCCTGATTTGTTAATTCTTTCCCATCCGCACCCAAACCGTTTCTTTTTATCTCTAATGATTGACAAGCCTTTTGAAGGGCTTCCTGGAAACAACGCCCAATACCCATTACCTCTCCAACCGATTTCATTTGAAAACCCAATCGCCTGTCTGCCCCTTTGAATTTATCAAAGTTCCAGCGAGGAATTTTCACAATTACATAATCAAGTGTTGGCTCAAAAAGAGCAGAAGTAGTTTTAGTAATTTGGTTTTGCAGTTCATCTAAATGATAACCTATGGCCAGTTTTGCTGCAATTTTTGCAATTGGATAACCAGTGGCCTTACTTGCAAGAGCAGATGAACGGGACACTCGTGGATTAATCTCAATTGCAATAATATCCTCATTTTCATCAGGACTAACAGCAAATTGAACATTACATCCGCCAGCAAAATTACCAATGGCTCTCATCATCATAATGGCAAGGGTTCGCATCTTTTGATAAGTCTTGTCTGACAATGTCTGAGCAGGAGCTACTGTAATGGAATCTCCTGTATGGATCCCCATAGGGTCAAAATTCTCAATAGAGCAAATAATTACAACATTGTCATTATTATCCCTTAAAAGTTCTAATTCATATTCTTTCCATCCCATTACCGCCTTATCAATCATCACTTCATGAATAGGAGATGCGTGAAGCCCAACAGTTAAGGCTGAGTCAAAATCTTCCTTTTTGAAAACAACAGCTCCACCAGTTCCTCCAAGTGTATAAGAAGGTCTTATAACAAGTGGAAAACCCAATTCCTGAGCTGCGTTTTTACCGTCTAAAAATGATGTCGCTGTTTTTGATGGGGCAACTCCTACTCCAATTTCAATCATCAATTTCCGGAATTCTTCCCTGTTCTCTGTTACTTCAATGGCTGCAATGTCAACACCGATCATACGTACTCCGTACTTCTTCCAAATCCCCATTTCATCACACTTAATGGCAAGGTTCAAAGCAGTTTGTCCACCCATAGTAGGAAGTACTGCATCAATTTTATGGGTTTCAAGAATTTTTATAATAGACTGTGGTGTTAAAGGCAAAAGATAAATATTGTCTGCCGTTAATTTATCTGTCATAATTGTAGCAGGGTTGGAATTGATAAGGGTAACTTCAATCCCTTCCTCCCTTAATGAGCGTGCTGATTGAGATCCTGAATAATCAAATTCAACTGCCTGCCCAATTATAATAGGTCCGCTTCCAATTATTAATACTGATTTTATAGAATTATCTTTTGGCATTGCTCTAGGTATTTTATTTTTATAAATTTTGATGCGAATTTAAAGAAAACCATTTAAAAGCCTCTCTAAAAATGTTTTCATTTTGTTTAAATTTCTTGTTGAAAAATGATTATTGCTTCTTTTTAAATTCTCTTAAAATAAAAAGCATAAAAAAAGGGTGTTATCTAAATATGATAACACCCTTTTGAAAAATCATTAACAAATTAAGATTTATGGCTTCCTTCATCAGAAACAGTTAATCTTGATCTTCCTTTAGCTCTTCTTGCAGCCAATACTCTTCTGCCATTAGCACTAGCCATTCTCTCGCGAAAACCATGCTTATTTATTCTTTTCTTATTTGAGGGTTGAAATGTTCTTTTAGCCATTATTTCTATGTTTTTTATATTCTTTCCTTAAAAAGGACTGCAAAAATAACAGGTTTTTTTAATTCGGCAAAATTATTTCTGATTCTTTTGCATTATTTTTATAATTATTAACATTAGAGCCGATGAAACAGGTTCGATATTTCTAATTAAAAACTTACCTTTGCCCTAAATTATTGTAAATGGCCCGAAAACAAAAGGGAGAAGATTTACCAAGAGCTAAAATCACTTCTGCTTCCTTAAAATCTGCAACAAGAATATTTTCTTTTTTAAAACCCCATCAAGGAAAGTTCTTTCTTGGTTTGTTATTTTTGTTTCTAACAAGTTTAACAGCATTGGCCTTCCCTTTGTTAATGGGAAGATTAATAGATGCTTCAGGCCAAACTTTTGAAAATATTAATAAATATGGATTAATCCTGCTTGCAATTTTTATTGCTCAATCTGTTTTCTCCTTTTTCAGAGTAGTTCTTTTTGTTAATGTTACTGAAAACATGCTGGCCGCATTAAGACAAACTATTTATTCTCATTTGATCACTTTACCCATGTCATTTTTCGGACAAAGAAGAGTTGGAGAATTAAATAGCCGGCTTTCCTCAGACATTACTCAGTTACAAGATACATTTACCACAACCATCGCAGAATTATTAAGACAATTACTGTTGATTATTGGGGGCATTGCATTCCTCGCATACACATCAGGGCAACTTACCCTTATAATGCTCTCAATTGTTCCCGTGCTGGCAATACTGGCTGTTGTTTTTGGAAGATACATAAGAAAAATTTCCCGTTCTGTTCAAGATGCCACTGCAGGATCTAACACTATTGTAGAAGAAACTTTACAGGGCATAGCCAATGTAAAATCCTTTGCCAATGAATATTTTGAAACCCAACGCTATAAAAAGCAAACCTCAGAAATTGTACGTATTGCTCTTAAAGGTGGTATAGCAAGAGGAGCTTTTGCTTCTTTTATTATATTCTTTCTTTTTGGAGCTATTGTTTTTGTGATTTGGTACGGGGTTAAAATGGTTAACGCAGGAGATTTGTCAATTGGAGCAATGTTTCAGTTTGTGCTTTACTCTGTTTTTGTAGGAGCTTCCATCGGTGGAATCGCTGAACTTTATGCTCAAATCCAAAAAGCCATAGGTGCTACCGAAAGAATTTTTGAAATTCTTGATGAACAAACCGAAAACATCTCTATTCAGGAACATATTACTATTAATAACAAACTAAAGGGCAATATTGTTTTTAAAAATGTAGAGTTCTCCTACCCTTCAAGAAAAGAAATCACTGTACTTAAAGACATTTCATTTGAAGCTAAAAGCGGTGAGTTAATTGCCATTGTAGGGCCAAGCGGAGCAGGAAAGTCCACTTTAGCATCTTTACTTTTAAGATTTTATGATGCTTCAAATGGAACAATTTTAATTGATGGCAAAGAAATTAAAACGTATTCTTTATCTGAATTAAGAGAGCAAATGGCTATAGTACCCCAGGAAGTGATCTTATTCGGAGGCACTATAAAAGAAAACATAATATATGGCGCTCCCAAAGCAGCTATGGAAGAGGTCATTGAAGCGGCAAAAAAAGCAAATGCACACTCATTCATTGAACAATTTCCTGAAGGTTATGAAACAATTGTAGGAGAACGCGGAATTCAACTCTCAGGAGGGCAACGACAAAGAATTGCCATTGCCAGGGCTGTATTAAAAAACCCTGCAATTCTTATTCTTGATGAAGCTACAAGTTCACTTGATTCTGAATCTGAAAGATTAGTACAGGATGCTCTTGAAAAACTTATGCAGGGCAGAACCTCATTTGTTATTGCTCATCGATTATCAACTATTATTTCTGCAGATAAAATACTGGTAATTGATAAAGGTGAAGTCGTAGAAGCTGGTAGGCATGAGGAATTAATGAAAAAAGAAAAAGGCTTATATAAAAACCTGAGCAGGATTCAGGTAGAGTTAAATTAAAATTTTCTACTGAAACTGCAATTATTAAATCTATAACCTAACATAGACAAGCTTTTTAGTTTCAAAAAATTCTTCAGAATAATAATTACTTAATTCATAAACTTTATATTTATAGTCCAATGCTAAGAGCTCTTCTTGCAGATCTCCGCCTTTTAAACATAAAATTCCGTTTGGAATTTCATTAAAACTTGTTTTTAAAGTTTTTTTCCTAACCCATTCTAAAAACTCAGGAAGTCTAGTTACAGCACGACTCACTACAAAATCAAATTTGTCATTTACTTCCTCTGCCCTGGCTTGCTCTGAAAAAACGTTTTTTAAGCCCAGAGCTTCTGAAACTGCTTTAACTACTTTTATTTTCTTCCCAATAGAATCTACCAGATGAAAATTACTTTCTGGAAATAATATAGCAAGAGGTATTCCGGGAAAGCCTCCTCCTGTTCCTACATCTAAAATTTTAGTTTTGGGTTTAAAAGAAATAACCTTGGCAATCCCTAAAGAATGTAGGACATGATGTTCATACAAATGCTCAATATCTTTTCTGGAAACAACATTAATTTGAGCATTCCATAAGGAATACAAATCAAAAAGTTGCTCAAACTGTTCTCTTTGTTGGTTATTTATATCTGGGAAATACTTTAAAATAAGAGAAATATCTGAATGCATATTTAAGGAAGGTTTATTGTATTATTCTAGATTTCAATAGAAATATGCTTTATATAATAAGGGGAAGTATAATAATATTAATTTTTCCGTTAAATGCTCCCTTCAGAGTTTTTCATAATATTATAAAGAAATTCTCTTGCTCTGAATAATTGGGCTTTAACAGTACCAATAGGGATATCAAGTTTAACCGCAATTTCCTCATAAGAATATTCCTGAAAATATCTTAATTCAATTAATTCACGATATCTTGGCTTAAGTTTCTCTACCACCTCGTGCATGAGCTTTATTTTTTGCTTTTTAATCACCTTTTCCTCAGGATCCAGCATTGGTGATTTCAAATCCATTGACATTCCTACTCCATCTTCATTTTCAAATGGCTTATCAATTGAAAATGTAGTATTATTCTTCTTTTTCCTTATAAAATCAATGCAATTATTTGATGCAATTTTAAACAGCCAGGTACTAAAAGCATAATTAGGGGTGTATTGACTTAATCTTTTAAATGCTTTCCCAAACGCCTCAATGGTAAGATCATCAGCATCATCTCTGTTATTTACCATTTTAAGTAGCATAAAATAAATGGAATCTCGATAACGAGTCATCAGTTCAGCATATGCTTTCTGATCACCATTCTCAACTGCTCGGACTACCAGTTTATAATCGTGCTGTGCTTTCTCTGATAGATTTGAACCTACT
This sequence comes from Bacteroidota bacterium, assembly GCA_030856445.1. Taxonomy (GTDB): domain Bacteria; phylum Bacteroidota; class Bacteroidia; order JACCXN01; family JACCXN01; genus JACCXN01. The sequence goes on along the minus strand of JALYPI010000144.1, from coordinate 10,098 downwards.
TCCATCTACTTTGTTTTATAAATGTATTTGAAAAATAAAGATAAGGGTAATAAAAAATTAAAAACAATTCTAAAACAGGCGAATACACCAACAAATCCTTTTCACCTAATTTTTCCATAGATTGCTTAAAGATAGATAATTGTATGCTAAGTTTAACTATAAAAACCATCCCTATTAGATAAATCTGATAATTAAACAGTATTAAAGCCACAAAAGTAAGTATAAAAATAAAATTGGAAACAGCCAGTCCGCCTAACGAAAACTTAGTTTTAGCTTTATAAAACTTGCCTGTTGTCATATGTCTTCTCTTTTGTCTTGTCCAGCTTTTCAAAGAACTCTTTACTTTTGATACAGTATGCGATTCATGTGCATATGCAATTGTTGTATTTTGCTTATTGGCAACTTTACCAATAAATAAATCATCATCTCCCGAGGCTATATGTGTATGTTTTGCAAAGCCCTTATGCTTAAAAAACAGATCTTTTTTATAAAACAAATTTCTGCCCACTCCCATATAGGGGTTACCGGACAAAGCATGAGAAAAATATTGTAAAGCAATGAAAAAAGTATCAAAACGAATTAATTTATTAAGAAAACCACTTTTCTTTTCATATGCTCCATATCCTAAAACAACTTCAATGTTATTATCATAGTTTTCCACCATTTTACTGATCCATTTATTGCTTTTTGGCCCACAGTCTGCATCTGTAAGTAAAATACATTCATACTTTGCACCTTTTATCCCTAGTGTTAAAGGGTATTTTTTACCAGTTGTATTATTAGCTTCCTGCTTAATGGTTATGGCACGGAAATTACTATATAGCGCTTGAAATTGCTCAAGTAAAGCTTCAGTATCATCTGTTGAAAAATCATTTACAACTATTACTTCAAATTCGGAATAGTCTTGATTAAGAATATAAGGTAGATTTTTTTGAAGATTATCCTCTTCATTCTTAGCTGCAATTACAATAGTTACAGGCATAGCTCCAGCTAAAGGAGTGCTTTTTTTCTTATGGTATGCAAATCTTCTGAAAATAAATAAATAATAAAAAAGAAGAATTATAAAAGAAACAGAAAACAGTACAAACACAATGAATTCAATGCTAAAAGGAATAGTTGCCATTTTAAAAGTTAGTTTGCTACAAGCGATTCTACAAAAGTAATATTATATTCTTGAGCAATATCTTTATATTTGAACGTTTTTTAAAATATTATGGATTTCAAAATTTCCGCATCCGATATCGGGTCTCGCGCAAGGGCGGGTGAATTAATTACTGACCATGGAAGAATACAAACACCTATTTTCATGCCTGTTGGAACTGCAGGAACAGTAAAAGCAGTACATCAAAGAGAGCTAAAAGATGACATTCATGCTCAAATAATTTTAGGCAATACCTATCACCTTTATTTAAGACCAGGTTTGGATATTATTGAAAAAGCAGGAGGGATTCATAAATTCAATGGCTGGAATATGCCACTTTTAACTGATAGCGGTGGATACCAGGTTTATTCTCTTTCTGCACAACGTAAAATTGTTGAAGAAGGCGTCAAATTCACCTCACATGTTGATGGATCAAAACATTTTTTCACACCTGAAAATGTAATGGACATTCAAAGAGTAATAGGGGCTGATATCATTATGGCTTTTGACGAATGTACTCCTTACCCTTGTGAGTACAACTATGCGAAAAAATCAATGGAGATGACTCATAGATGGTTGAAAAGATGCTGCGACAGGTTTGACTCAACTTCTAATAAATACAATTATAATCAAACCTTGTTTCCTATAGTTCAAGGAAGTGTGTATAAAGACCTACGTATAAAATCTGCTGAAACTATTGCCTCTTTCGAAAGAGAGGGAAATGCAATAGGTGGATTATCTGTTGGAGAGCCGGCAGAGGACATGTATGCAATGACAGAAGTGGTTTGCAATATATTACCTGCAAATAAACCTCGGTATTTAATGGGAGTTGGAACTCCAGAAAATATTTTAGAATGCATAGCCCTAGGAATTGACATGTTCGACTGCGTAATGCCAACACGCAATGCCAGGAATGGAATGTTATTTACACGTTACGGAACAATGAATATGCGAAATGAAAAGTGGAAAGATGATTTTTCTCCTCTTGATCCTCATAGCGATTGTTTTGTTGATTCTCAATACTCAAAGGCATATTTAAGACATCTTATTATTTCAAAAGAAATTCTAGGAGCCCAAATTGCAACTATTCATAACCTTAATTTTTATTTATGGCTTGTGAATCAAGCCCGAGAAAAAATAATTGAGGGCACTTTTACTCCTTGGAAAAACAGTATGGTAAAACAATTAAAGCAAAGACTTTAAGTTTTTTGAATACTTTGGAACAATCAACATATTCAAAAAATTTCACAAATTTGTCTAAAGCATTAAAATGAGTTATAGCAATTGAAAATTCTCGACAAGTATATAATTTCTAAGTTTCTGGGCACATTTTTTTATGCCATTGCTTTGATAATTTCGATTGCCATTATTTTCGATTTTTCTGAGAAAGTAGATGACTTTCTTCAGAGAGACGCTCCTGCAAAGGCCATTATTTTTGATTACTACTTTAATTTTGTTCCCTATTTTGTAAACCTGTTCAGTCCGCTTTTTACATTTATTGCTGTTGTGTTTTTCACTTCAAAAATGGCCTCTGACACTGAAATTGTAGCCATATTAGCTAGCGGGGTAAGCTTTAGAAGAATGTTAAGACCTTATCTTTTAGCATCTACTGTGCTTGCCGTTTTATCATTTTTACTCATTAATTTCATAATTCCACCAGCGAATAAAACCCGTCTGGAATTTGAAGAGCAATACATCCGCAACCCCTATTTTAACAGGGAATACAATATTCATCGTCAAATTGGCCCTGGGAATTTTATCTATTTTGAAAGCTATAATAACCAGCGTAACATTGGCTATAAGTTTTCTATTGAACACATAGATAAAGAATCCGGTGAATTGAAATATAAATTAATGGCCGATATAATCAGCTGGGACACCATTAGTAGTAAATGGAGACTGGAAAATTATTTTCACAGAACTATAGATGGGTTAAACGAAAAAGTTGTAGCAGGTGCCACATTAGATACGCTTCTTAATTTTTATCCAGATGAATTTGGCAAAAGAATTAACAATATTGAAACGATGAATTACTTTGAATTAAATGATTTCATTGAAAAAGAAAAGTTTAAAGGCTCTGACTACGTTGTTTATTATGAAATAGAAAAATACCAGCGTATGGCCCTTCCCTTTGCCACTTTTATTTTAACTTTAATTGGAGTTTCCATTGCCTCTAGAAAAGTAAGAGGGGGTATCGGATTACATATAGGATTGGGTTTATTGATTAGCTTTACTTATATACTATTCCTGCAAATTTCCAACACCTTTGCCACAAATGCCGGACTTGCTCCTATAATTGCAGTTTGGATACCTAATATTATTTATATGTTCCTGGGATTGTATCTGTTAAAAAAAGCTCCTAAATAATAGATTTTTGGATGCTTTTTGACAAATAGTTTAAGTTTCGGTTTTTAAAAAAAACAGAAATTTAAACTTTTAAATCTTCCTCCCAAACAATGTGTTTTTTGAGTTCTGATTTTAACTCTGGCTTATTCCTGAAAATTCCATACATGCTACTTCCACTGCCACTCATGGAAGCATAAACAGCATTTGATGAATATAAGTTCTCTTTAATATCATTTAAAACAGGGTGCTTTTTAAAGATATGCTTTTCAAAATCGTTTTTTATTACACCTCTCCAATTTTCAATAGATGTTTCAGCAATTAATTCCTTTAAGCTTTTTTGGGGAATTGCTGTTGTTACTCCAGAATATGCCTCCGCTGTGCTTATGTGTATTTGTGGATTTAATAAAACCAAGTAATAATCATTTAAATCAATGGGTAAAGGCAAAATTATTTCACCTTTCCCCTCTGCAAAAGCAGTTTTGTTTTTTATAAAAAAACTACAGTCACTTCCTGCAAATTCAGAGTATAAGAATTTTTTATCTTCTGAAAGTTCTAATTTAAAAAGCGAATCAATGGCTTTAATAAAAAATGCCGCATCAGAGGAGCCACCTCCTAAACCAGCACCAATTGGAATAATTTTATGTAAATGAATTTTTATAGCAGGCAGGTCGTAATCCTGCTTTATCTTTTCGAAAATCTTAATGCAGATATTTTCCTCCGCTTTCCCAGGAATATCAATTCCAGAGGTTGAAAACTCAACTGAATTTCCTTTTGGATTCTTATTTTCTATTACTTCTAAAACATCAGACAAACCAATGGGATAAAACATTGTTTCAATATTATGGAAACCATCTTCTCTCTTTTCAACTATATGAAGACCAATATTTATCTTGGCATTGGGAAAAACAATCATAATTAAATAAAAATTTTGCTTTTGATATTTATATTCATTTTTGATTTTATCATTTATAGATTCACAAAGCTAAGGTTAAGAAAGCACTTATTAGTAAAAAATGACTTTCTACAACTCAATTGAATTAAAATTAAATAATTTATGAATGAAAGGATTTAACTTAGTACCAAGAATTCTTGTATTATTCCCATCAAGTATTTAAATATATTCTTCATTTAAATACTTTATCTCAATACTAATATTTATAATTTATGTAAGTTTGCAACTTAATTTTAAAAAACTATGCCTACATACCTAGATTTTGAACAACCAATTGCAAACCTGGTTGAACAATTAGAAAAAGCGAGAGAAATTTCCAATAATAGCGATGTGGATGTTTCTACAACTGTAGAAGAACTGGAAAGCAAAATTAAAACTACTCAAAAAGAAATTTTTGAAAACCTTACTCCTTGGCAAAGGGTTCAGGCTTCAAGGCATCCTGACAGACCTTATACATTAGCATATATAAATGCCATCACCGACAATACTTTTCTTGAACTTCATGGTGATCGAACTGTAAAGGATGATAAGGCTATGGTAGGTGGATTTGGATTGGTAGAAGATCAAACTGTCATGTTTATAGGGCAACAAAAAGGCATTAATACAAAAATGCGTCAGTACAGGAATTTTGGAATGCCTAATCCTGAAGGTTATAGGAAAGCATTAAGATTAATGAAATTGGCAGAAAAGTTCAATAAACCCATTGTTACTTTTATTGATACTCCAGGTGCATACCCTGGCATTGAAGCAGAGGAAAGAGGACAAGGAGAGGCGATTGCCAGAAACCTTTTTGAAATGACTAAGCTCAAAGTCCCAGTAATTTGTATAATAATTGGTGAAGGCGCTTCTGGAGGAGCCCTTGGAATTGGGATTGGTGATAAAGTACTTATGCTTGAAAACACCTGGTATTCTGTAATATCTCCTGAATCATGCTCTTCCATCCTGTGGAGAAGTTGGGATTTTAAAGAAAAAGCAGCTGAAAACCTTAAATTGACTGCTCAGGATATGAAGAAAAATAAACTTATTGATGGAATTATAAAAGAACCTCTTGGAGGTGCGCATACCAATCAGGAAGAAATGTTTGGAACTGTTAAAAAAGAAATTTTAAAACAACTCTCCGCTCTTAATAAATTGAATCCAAATGAACGTATTTCCAAAAGGATTGAAAAGTTCTGCGACATGGGTGTTATAAAAGAATAATTTGTCTTAACTTCTTGAATTATTTTCTTGAATTAGATAAAAATAAATTTTCTGATTATTTATTATACCAAATATGGATGTCTTTTATGTTTCCGCTAAAAGAATAACTGTTTATTAAGGTGCCAGTCGGGTAATTATAATAATTAACTTGATTATTTTCAACAGCAATAATCTGACTATTTAAATCATCATAGATAAATTTTGAAAAGTCCCCAGCTTTAAATAATAAAACACCGTTTGGCATATATCTATAGGTATATAATCCGTTATTATTCGAAAACATATAAGTGCTTTGATCCAATTTTTTAGCACAGCTAATTTTACCAATGGGCATTGCTACTGGTTCCCACTGACCGTTTTCCTCTGAATTGTAAATTTTTAATAATCCATTATTTTCAAAATTTCCAAAAATCAATACCTCTTTTCCGTCTTTTTCACAAAAATCTATAACCTCATAATTTACATTTAAATCATGATAGAAAAACCCTGTGTTTTTATTGTATGCTACAAGTTTTTTATTGGGAGTTGAAAATGATTTTTGATAAGAAACAAGATGATCATCAATAACTAATAAATCTTCAGGATAAAAACCATCATAGGAATTAAAACTGACATTAATGAGACTGTTATCTCCATGCGCTTTAATTATGCCATTAAAATAACTCACATAATTTAAATTATTAAGATATGCTAAATTTGTAAAAGTGGGATAGGATTGATTTGTTGAAGGAACCGTCCATTTAATAGTTTTATCTTTTAAATTTATACAGTTAATATTTCCTGTTCTATAGCCACATACTGTCAATGTCTGATAATAAGAGCTAACAGAAGAGCCTACATAATCTCCGGTAAAAGAAGTGTGAAAATTAACCTGTCCTAGGGAATCAATTATCTCTGCTTTTGTTGATTGTCCATCTGATGTAATTACAAAAACGCCTAATTTCTTTCTTGGCGACTCTACTATTAATATCTTTCTGAATAGTTTTTTTTCATTAACACCATCATAAGCAGTCAAAATAAGATAAAAAGTTCCTGATTTCAATCCGGTATCATCAAGAATAATTCCTTCATTAAAATTATAAATATTTTCATCTGGCTTAATAATTATTGCTGGAGCTACTGCTTTTTGCTCTTCATTAACTAAACTTATTCTTAAAAATTCAATTTTAGAATCATCCTCAACTCTACCAGATATAGGGATTAAATCAAATACGTTAAAAACTTGATCTTCATAAGGTGAATCAAGCATGAGAACAGGTTTAAGCTCATCTTTTTCCTTTTTGCATGAAAAAGCATTTAAAATAAAAATAACAATTAAAATTCTTTTTACAATTAAGGAAAACATACGTAAAAATAGATAAAAAATTTATATCCTAACTGTTTACAACCTGTGCGTATAATGTTAATAAGATATAGCAAAAGCAGCCTGTTAATTTATTACTTTTGAACTATGGAAAACAACACGAATAAATTTCCCGAAAGAACCCGAAAACACACCAGGTTATCTACTGATAATGCATTTTCAGAAATGGGTAAACTTCCACCTCAAGCGCGTGATTTAGAAGAAGCCGTGCTAGGGGCAATGATGCTTGAAAAGGATGCAGTAAATGATGTAATCGATATTTTAAAGCCTGAGAGTTTTTATGTAGATGCTCATCAAAAAATATTTGCTGTAATCAGGGATCTTTTTCAGCGCTCAGATCCAATTGACATTTTAACTGTAACTGCTGAATTAAGAAAACGTGCAGAACTCGATTTTATAGGAGGCGCCTATTATATTTCTAAACTAACTGAAAGAGTTGCCTCATCAGCAAATGCAGAATTTCATGCCAGAATTATCAGCCAAAAATTTATTCAACGAGAACTAATTCGTGTTTCTTCAGAAATCATCAAAAACTCTTATGATGAAACTTCTGATGTTTTCGAAATAATGGATAAAGCAGAACAATCATTATTTGAAATTTCTGAAGGGAATTTCAGAAAGGACTTTAGTAATATGAAGGACTTAATGAGCGAAGCACTTACTCAAATAGAAATTGCAAAAACTCAAAAAGATGGTGTTAGTGGTGTCCCTTCTGGTTTTACAGAATTAGATAGGGTGACATCAGGATGGCAGCCTTCTGATCTTGTTATTTTAGCTGCAAGGCCAGGTATGGGTAAAACAGCCTTTGTTTTATCAATGGCCCGAAATACAGCAGTCGAATATAATAAGCCAGTTGCTATTTTTTCTCTTGAAATGTCCTCTGTACAACTTGTACAAAGACTTATTGCTAGTGAAACTGAGCTTTCTGCTGAGAAATTAAAAAAAGGAAATTTAGCTAATCATGAATGGGAACAACTTCATTCTAAAATTCAGAATTTAACTAAAGCACCTATTTTTATTGATGATACTCCTGCTCTTTCTATATTTGAACTAAGAGCAAAATGCAGAAGACTAAAAGCTCAACATGATATTCAAATGGTAATAATTGATTACCTTCAATTAATGTCAGCAGGATCTGATGGTAAAGGAAACAGGGAGCAGGAAATCAGTACAATTTCAAGAAATTTAAAAAGTATAGCAAAAGAATTAAAAATACCAGTTATCGCATTATCTCAGTTAAGTCGAGCAGTTGAAACTAGAGGCGGAGACAAAAAGCCTCAACTTTCTGATTTACGAGAATCTGGAGCAATTGAGCAAGATGCAGATATGGTATTGTTCATTTATCGACCAGAATATTATGGTTTCACTGAGGATCCTGCAACTGGTGCATCTCTTACAGGAACAGGCCAGATAATTATAGCCAAGCATCGTAATGGAGCACTAAAAGACATCAATTTACGTTTTATTGCAAATCTGGCCAAATTTACCGATATTGAATCAGGAAATTATGATCCGATGGCAGGACTTGGCCCTTCACAGGATTTTGATAACCAGGGAGGATCAAAAACATTTTCCTCCAAATTAAATGATATGTCAGATGATGAAGAAATGCCATTTTAATTTTCGATTTTTTTTCCTGTTAATTTTTCTTTTTATACTTCCCGGACTATCTAAGGCTACTTTTATTTTGTTGCCAATGGATGAGACTCAAAAAAATCACTTAAAATCTTATGGAGTTGCATACTGGACATTAAATAACGAGATTGAAGTTCAATGGCTGTTAAATTACAGGGGAGGAAGTTTTTTAATCCAAAATCACAAATTCATTGAAAACGAATGTATAGTTAGAGGAGTTTCATTTGAAATAATTGCAGATGCAAGAGCTGCAGCCATTCTTAATGAAATCTCTAATCCTGAAGCAAACATGGATGCGGTGAAATTGGAAAAAGTGCCAAAAATCGCTGTTTATTCTCCAAAAACAAAACAACCATGGGATGACGCAGTAACTCTTGTTCTAACTTATGCTGAAATTCCATACGATGTTATTTATGATGATGAAATCATTCAGGGGAAACTTCCTCTTTATGATTGGCTTCATTTACATCATGAGGATTTCACAGGACAATACGGAAGATTCTTTGCATCATATAGAACATATCCTTGGTATCAGGAGCAGGTAAGGGATTTAGAAGCAACCGCGCTTAGGCTTGGTTTTACTAAAGTGTCCCAACTTAAATTAGGTGTTGCAAAAAAAATTAAAGACTATACGGTTGGAGGAGGGTTTCTTTTTGCAATGTGTTCTGCAACTGATTCATATGAAATAGCACTTGCGGCTGAAGGTGTTGATATTTGCGAGCATATGTTTGACGGAGATCCTGCTGAATCAAATTACAATTCAAAATTAGATCATTCTAAATCTTTCGCATTTAAAGATTATTCTTTAATTACCGATCCAATGATTTATGAATTTTCTAATATAGACGCCACAGCAATTCATGCTAAAACCCCACAACACCTTGATTTATTTACCTTATTCGAATTTTCTGCCAAATGGGATCCCATCCCTACAATGCTCACACAAAATCATGAACAAGTAATTAAAGGTTTTATGGGTCAAACAACAGGATTTTATAAGCAATTTATTAAATCTGATGTCCTTATTTTGGGAGAGAATAAATCTTTGAATTCTGCAAGATACATTCATGGATCTATAGGAAAAGGCACATGGACTTTTTATGGAGGTCATGACCCTGAAGATTATCAACATTATGTTGGCGATCCTCCAACAGATCTTAATCTTCACCCAAACTCTCCTGGATACAGGTTAATTTTAAATAATATACTTTTTCCTGCAGCAAAAAAAATAAAACAGAAAACCTGATTAATTATAAAATATCCAGGATATACCAACCCTAAAAGCTCTCTCTCCTGCAGGATATCCAGGTAGAATAAAAAACTCCCTGTTAAATGGCGTTTCATTTAAATGGTCAATTTTAAAAAAAACTCTAGCCTGTTTAATTCGCATATTCACAAAAAAGTCAATAAGAGGGTAATTTCCTTGAAATTGTTCATCTTGCAGGAAAAACTGTCCTGTAA